>JBDIBD010000120.1:0-11029 GCA_039812725.1 Vicinamibacteria bacterium
ATCCCGCCGGCCTGGGCATCGCCGGCCGTCCGCCGCTCGCAACGGGCGCGGAGGGCCGGCCGGCGGCCGAGGTGTCGTTGTCCCACCACGGCCGCTTCGTGGCCTTCGCCTGCCGCCTTCCGGCTACGAGCGCTTGCTGCCCAGGTGCTCCTGGATGGTGAGCGACGCGATCTCGCCCAGCGTCTCGAAGTAGGCGTTGCCGTCCTCCACGGTGGCCGCGGTCGGGTCGCCGCAGTAGGCCTCCTCGCCGCCGGCCTCGACGAAGGTCTTGGCGCCCTTCTTCATGGCCGCCATCAGCCCGTCGATGGCCGGCAGGTTGATGCGCTCGCGCTCGCGCACCTGGCTCGGGGCGGCCGCCATCATCAGCGACGTCTCCCAGGCCCCGGCGTGGTCGCCGGCCTGGAAGGCCGCGCCCAGCATCTGGGCCCAGCGCTTCTTGGTCAGGTCGACGCCGCAGACGCTGGCGCCGGCCTTGGTGGCCTCGTCCACCGCCTTCTTGAGGCACTCCATGTGAGCGGGCTCGAGATGCACGTTGACCAGGGCCGCGCAGCGGAAGCGCTTCGCGGCGGCCACCGCCACGTCGCGCAGCAGCGCGGTGGCGGTCTCGGGCGGCAGGCTCAGGGTGCCGGCGAAGGACTCCCCGAACTCGGCCACGGTGAAGTAGACCGGCGGGAGGATCAGCGACGGCACGCCGTGTGCCGTGAGCTTCTTGGCGGTGCGCCGGGCCATCTCGGTGGCGATCACGGCGTCGGTCAGGAGCGGCAGGTGCGGCCCGTGGGCCTCCACCGCGCCGACGGGGATGAGGGCCACCGGACGGTCGGCCAGGGCCTCGTCCACCTCGGTCCAGGTCATCTCGGACATCACGATCTGCTCAGCCATGACTTCGAAGGAAGCGGGTTCCTTCCTCTCCTTTCGCTCGTTGCCTCTGGGGTCCGCGGGTGGGGCGCTACTTCAGCCCCCGACGGTCGATCTTGCCGCGGTCGTTCTTGGGAAGGCTCGGGACGAACTCGACCAGGCGCGGGTACTTGTAGGGCGCCAGGCGCCCCTTCACGAATTCCTGCAGCTCGCGCGCCAGGGGCGCGCTGCCTTGTCCGTCGCGCAGAACCACGATGGCCTTGGGTTTGACGAGATCGTCGTCGGTCTTATACCCGATCACGGCGCATTCCGCCACCCGCGGGTGCTGCAGCAGGCAGTTCTCGACCTCCAGCGGGCTCACGAAGATGCCGCCCACCTTGAGCATGTCGTCGGCCCGGCCCTCGTACCAGAAGAGCCCCTGCGGGTCGCGCCGCATGACGTCGCCGGTCACGGCCCAGTCGCCCCGCAGGACCTCCTTGGACCGCTCGTGGGCCTGCCAGTAGAGCACGGCCGCCGACTCGCCCTTGACCCACAGCGTGCCGGGCTGGCCGTCGGGGCAGTCGCGCCCCTCGCCGTCCACGATGCGGGCCTCGTAGCCGGGCACCAGCCGCCCCAGGCTGCCCGGCACCACCTGGCCGGGGTAGTTCGAGATGTAGATGTGGAACATCTCGGCCGAGCCGATGCCGTCCAGGATCTCGACCCCGTGGCGCTCGACCCAGCGCCGGTAGAGCTCGGGCGGCAGGGCCTCGCCGGCCGACAGCACCAGCCGCAGCGACGACAGGTCGCGGGCGCGGCCCTCCTGCTCGGCCAGGTTGAGCATGCCGCCGATCATGGTCGGCACCGAGGTCAGGATGGTGGGCCGGTAGCGCTCGATCACGTCGAACAGGGTGGCCGGCTCGCTGCGCTCGCTGAAGAGCGCCGTGGCGGCCCCCACCGCGAAGGGGAACAGCAGGTTGGCGCCGGTGGCGTAGCCGAAGAACAGCTTGGGGACCGAGACGGTGAGGTCGCTCTCGCGGATCCCCAGCACCTGCTTGGCGTAGCGCTCCGTGTTCCAGGGCAGGTCCTGCTGCAGGTGCACGGCGGCCTTGGGCTTGCCGGTCGAGCCGCTGGTGAAGAGCCAGATGGCCGGGTCGTCGCGGTGGGTGTCGGCGTTCAGGCAGCTCTCGGGGGCGCGCGCGCACAGCTCGTCGAAGGACAGGTGCGGGCCGGGGTCGCCGCCCACCACCACCAGGTGCTCGAGGTGGCGCAGCTGGTCGCGCAGCGGCAAAAGGCGCGGCAGCGCCGAGGCCTCCACGAAGGCCATCCGCGCGCGGGTGTAGTCGAAGTAGTGGCGGTAGTCCTCGCCCGGCAGGTGCGGGTTGACCATGGCGATCACGCCGCCGGCCTTGGCCACGCCGAACCAGGCGAAGGCGAACTCGGGCCGGTCCTCGAGCACCAGCAGCACGCGGTCCTCGAGCCGCAGGCCCAGGCCGCGCAGGGCGTTGGCGCAGCGGTTGGCGCGGGCCTGCACCTCGCGGTAGGTGAAAGCCTGGTCGCGCCAGTACAGGCAGGGCTTGTCGCCCCGGCCGGCCTCGACGTTGCGGTCGAGGAAGTACTCCGCCATGTTGAAGCGCTCGGGGAACCGCTCCGCGCTCACTCCGGCTCCTCCTGCTGGAGCAGGCGCCCGTAGCGCCCGGCGTGGTAGAGCAACGGCCGCCCCGGGAAGGCGGCCAGCCGCAGCACCTCGCCCACGTAGAGCAGGTGGTCGCCGGCCTCGTGGCGCGCCGCCACCCGGCACTCCAGGTGGGCCAGGGCCCCGCGCACCAGCGGCAGGCCGTGGGCCCCGGCCAGGAGCCCCTCGCCGAACTTGTCGGCCGTGAAGGCGAAGCGGTGCGAGACCGCCTCCTGGCCCTCCGCCAGCACGCTGACCGCGAACAGCCCCGACTGGTCGAAGCCGCGCACGGTCTCGGAGCGCCGGTCGATGGAGACCAGCACCAGCGGCGGGTCGAGGCTCACCGAGCAGAAGGCGCTGACGGTCAGGCCCAGGGGCGCCCCGGCCCGGTCACGGGTGGTGACCACCGTGACGCCGGAGGCGAACTGCCCCAGGGCGCGCTTGAAGTCGGCGGCGTTGACGGGCATCGGAGCGGGCTTTTTACCGCAAACGGCGGGCGGGGCCAAGCCGCGTTGACAAGCCGGGTCCCCGCCCCTAACGTGCGGCGGGCCGAGTGTGAACGGGGAAAGGGAGGGCCGCCGGCAGGCGGCGAGCGACGTGGCCGCGGGCCTGCCGCGCTGGAAGCGGGCGCTGTTCGCGCTGGTGAGCGCCGGCCTGGCCGGCGGCCTGGCCTTCCTGCCGGTGGAGCTGGTGGCGCGCCGGCGCGAGGCCGGCCTCGAGGCGCGCCGGCAGCGGCCGCCCGGCCTCGACCTGCTGCGCGAGAACCCGCACCGCACGGGCTCCTACCGCCTCAAGCCGGGCCTCGAACTGACCGTGCAGATCAAGGGCCACGACTTCCGCATCAGGACCAACTCCCACGGCATGCACTGGCGCGAGCTGCCGCGGGAGAAGCCGGCAGGGCGCCGCCGGGTGGCCTTCCTGGGCGACTCCTTCACCTTCGGCTCGTGGGCCCCCTCGTTGGAGGACTCCTTCGTGGGCGTCTTCGAGCGCCAGGGCCGCTCGCAGCGCCTGGAGGCGCTCAACTTCGGCGTCGGCGGCTACGGCCTGGCCGACGAGGAGCTCCTGTTGCGCGAGGAGGTCCTCGACTTCGGCCCCGACTGGGTGGTCGTGGCGCTCTTCGCCGGCAACGACTTCCGCGACACCTGGCTGGGCCTCGACAAGGAGCGGCTGGTGGACGGCACCGCCGTGCTGCGCGAGGACGTGCTCGAGGCCCGCGTGCCGGAGGCCGCCCGCCGCTCCCAGAGCTTCCCCTGCCTGCCCGCCGAGGATCCCTCCTGGATGCGCGCCGCGGCCAAGCGCCTGGCCACCTTCCGCCTGCTGCTGCCGGCCCTGGGCTGGGACAACCCCTGGGTCGAGTTCCGGCCCTCGCCGCAGTTCAACTCCTTCACCTACTGGTCGCGCACGCCCCCCACGCCGCTGGCCCTGCGGGCCCGCGACGAGGCCCTGGCCACCCTGGCGCGCATGGACGAGCTGGCCCGCGCGCGCGGGGCCCGCCTGGGCGTGGTCGCGCTGCCCTTCCGCGAGCAGGTCTACGCCGTGGCCGAGTCGGGCCGCGACTTCGACGTGCAGCTGCCCCAGGCCTGGCTGCGGGTCTTCGCGCGCGAGCGCGGCATCCCCTATCTGGACCTGTGGCCCGAGCTCCGGCGCTGGGCCCTCGCGACGGGGCGCGACATCTACCTGCCCGACGACATCCACTTCGACGGGCGCGGCCACGAGCTGGCCGGCCTCCTCATCCGCGACTGGTTCGAGCGCGAGCTGCGGCCGCTGCGGGCCGCGCCGCGTCAGGCCGGGCCGGGACGGTAGGTCCCGCGGCCGCTGCCGGGGACGGCGGGGTCCCAGACCGAGGGCGTCAGCCGCTCGCGGTGGTGGCCGGGCCCGCGCGGCCAGAGCGTGCACGTGACCACGCGGTGGTGCTGGTCCTCCTCCTCGCAGAAGGGGCAGAAGACGCACTCGCGCGCGTCGGCGTCGCGGCCGGCCCGCCACCTGCGCGGCAGGTCGGGGTCGGCCAGCAGGGCCCGCGCCATCCCGACCAGGTCGGCCTGGCCTTCGCGCAGCGCCCGCTCGGCCTGCTCGAAGCTCGAGATCTTGCCCGCCCCCACCACCGGGGTGGCGAGCCCCGCCTCACGCAGCGCCTCGCGCACGCCGGCCGCCAGGTACAGGTTGACGCCCGGTGGGTCCGACTTGGCGCGCGGGATGCAACGCTGGCCGGAATGGCCGGTGTACGGGTAGGCCGCCTGGCCCACCGGCGGCTGGCGCGCGTCCTCGAACTTGCCCCCGCGCGAGACCGAGACGAAGTCGAGCCCGGCCCGCGCCAGCGCCACCGCGATCTCGCGGGCGTCGGCCAGCGTGTTGCCGTGGATGCGGCCGTCGGGGCCCAGGATGTCCTCCGAGCCCAGCATCCGGCAGCCCACCAGGAAGCCCGGGCCGGTGGCCTCGCGCACGGCGGCCACCACCGCCAGCGGCAGGCGCAGCCGGTTCTCCAGGCTGCCGCCGTACTCGTCGCGCCGGGCGTTGGTGACCGAGAGGAAGGAGGCCAGCGTGTAGGCGTGGGCGCAGTGCAGCTCGACCCCGTCGAAGCCCGCCGCCTGGGCGCGCCGGGCGGCCGCGGCGAAGGCCCCGGGCAGGGCCCGGATCTCGTCGGTGGTCAGGTCCTCGACGGTCTGGCGATAGCCGAACAGGAAGTCGCGCCGGTCGCGCGGGTCGGGCAGCCAGCGCTCGAGGTCGGCCTCGAAGGCCCCCTCGGGCAGGTCCAGCACCGCCCCGGGGAGCCGCCCGCGCGCCACCATGCCGTCCAGGTACTCGCGGGCGGGCTTGCGGCGCGCCACCTTGAGGAAGTCGATGACCTGCGGCAGCAGCGCGGCGCGCGTGCGGGCGCGCAGCTCCGCCACCAGCGCGGCCAGGCCGGGGACGTAGCGGTCGTGGGACAGGCGCAGCAGCGGCCCGGAGGCCACGTCGCGCACGCCGGTGGCCTCGAGCACGATCGTGCCCACGCCGCCCTCGGCGTAGCGCAGGTAGATCTCGCGCAGGGCGGGCGTCACGAATCCGTCCCCGCTGCCGCGCCAGGTGACCATGGCCGGCAGCCAGAGGCGGTTGGGCAGCGCGCGCCCGGAGCGGCCCAGCGGGAAGGGCTGGAAGGCCAGCGCTCCGGCGCGGTCCGGGTCGATCACTCCTCGGGCACGTCCGGCAGCTCCGCGGGGCGCATCAGCCGCTCGATGCCGCGGTTCATCAGGCGCTCCTGCAGGGCGTCGAAGCCCGCCCGCTCGGGGCCGGGGCCGTCGCGCAGCGCCTCCAGGGCCTGCTCCAGGCGCTCCACGCGGCGCGCCAGCTGGGCCACGGTCTCGATCGCCACCGCGCCGCCGCCCGCGGCCGCGCGCTCGAAGGCCGCCCCGCCGCCCAGCTCCCCCAGCCACTCGACCAGGCGCGCGCTCAGGCTGTCGGCGGCCTCCAGCAGCTCGGTCTGGTACAGGCTGGCGCGCGCCAGCTCGAGCACGTCCTCGACGTCCTCGTCCTCCCAGTCGCCGCGCAGGCGCTCCCAGTCGTCGGGCTCGAGCACCAGCCTGCCGTCGGGGCCCTCTTCGGCCGCCGCGACCACCTCCGCCAACAGATCGACGATGCGTCCCATGGGCCGAGTCTGGCCCGGCCGGCGCGGCGAGGCAAGGCGGTGGCCCGGGGGGAGCCTGGCGCGCGGTCCCGCCCGCGTCTTCCAGCCGCGTCCGTTTTTCGCCAGTCCGGCGCCCGACCCCGGCCTACCTTGAGCGCATGGACCAGGCATTCAGGATCGTCCCCCTCGCCGCCGGGCTGGCCGACCAGGCCCGCCGCGCCCGCGTCGACGCCTTCGGCCACGCGCTCGCCGAGCGCCGCGACGCCGAGCGCCACCAGTGCCGCTCGTGCCTGCGGCTGACCGAGCCCTTCGAGGCGTACCTGGCGCTCCTGCACCGGCCGTTCGAGCGCCCGCAGGCGTTCGCCGAAAGCGGCCCGGTCTACCTGCACGCCCGCGCCTGCGAGCCGTACGCGCAGGCCGGGGAGTGGCCGGCCGAGTTCCCCCGCGAGCAGGTGGTGCTGCGCGCGTACGGGGCCGACGACGAGATCGCCGACGCGCGCTTCGTGGGCCGCCGGCCGGTCGAGCAGGTCGTGGCCGAGCTGCTGGCCGAGCCGCGGACGGCCTACCTGCACGCCCGCAACTCGACGTACGGCTGCTACATGTTCCGGGTCGAGCGGGCCTGAGGCGGGGGCCGGCCCGCCTCAGGCGAGGTCGAAGGTCGAGAAGTCGGCCAGGCCGAGCAGCGAGACCTCCACGTTCTGCAGCCGGAACGACGAGAGCACGATGGTCGGCCCGTACATGAGCGCCAGCAGCGGGGCCTCGTCGGCCACGCGCGCCAGGACACTCTCCAGGTTCGCGGCGTTCGGTTCCTCGCGGTAGCTCCGCAAGGCGCCGTCCATGGCCGCGTCGGCCAGCCGGCTCAGGTTGCTGCCCGCCACTCCCTTGCGGCCGGAGCGGGGCACGCGGTCCGAGCGCAGGTTGGCGTCGAGGAACTCGGCCGGGTCGGGCGTGTCGGCGATCCAGCCGGCCAGGGTCAGGTCGTAGTCGCCGCGGTCCTTGCGCTGGATGTAGGCCTCGCCGTCGTGCGGCTGGGTGACCGTGAGCTCGATGCCCACCTCGGCCAGCTGCTTCGCGAGCAGGGCGGCCACGGGGCCGGGTTTCGGCAGGTAGGGCCGCGGGGCCCAGATGACCACCAGCTCGAGCCGCAGGGGCGCGCTCACGCCCGCGGCCGCCAGCAGGCTGCGGGCCCGGGCCGGGTCGAACGCCAGCCGGTCGGTCGTCGCGCCCATGCCGGGCGGCAGCAGGCTGCCGGCCACGAAGGCCAGCGCGTTCGAGTAGCACAGCTCCGTCAGCGCGCGGCGGTCGACGGCCGCGCAGATGGCCTGGCGCACGCGCCGGTCGGCCAGGGCCCGGCGGGTGGTGTTGAGGTGCAGGATCGCGGTGGCGTTGGCCGGCCGCAGGGCCTTGCGCACGCCCTGCAGGGAGGCGGAGTCGTCGCGGGAGACCATCGTGGTGAAGTCCACCTGCCCGGCCTCGAGGGCCTGGAGCAGGGCCCCGGGACGGCCGTCCGCGTCGGGCGGGTAGACGTCGAAGGACACCTCGTCGATGGCCACGGGACGCCGGTAGCGCGGGTTCTTCACCAGCCGCAGCCGCTCGAGGCTGGTCCCCGGGGCGGGCACGAACGCGCCGCTGCCCAGCAGGTCGGCGCCCTTCTCCAGGACCACGGCGCACTGGCCCGTGGTGAGGGACAGGTCGAAGCGCGGATTGGGGGCCGCCAGCGTGAAGACCACCCGCTCGCCCTTGGCTTCCACCTTGGCCTGGGCGGCCACCACGCCCACGCGCGCGAGCGAGTCGGCCACGCGCGCCGCGGTCACGGGCGTGCCGTCCGAGAAGGCCGCGCCCGGCGCGATGCCGGCCGAGAGCACCCCCGGCGAGTCCGGCGCCAGCGGGCCGTCGAACAGGCGCGGCCGCAGCGGGTCCCCGAGGCGCGGCGGCTGGGCGTACGGGGTCTCGAAGACCTGCACGATCGCCAGGCGACTGACGCTGTCGCTGTACTTGAGCGGGTCGAGCGTGCGCACCGGCGTCAGCAGGCCGACCCGGAGCACCTTCTTGCCGGAGGAGGACGGCATGGCCAAGGGCACCTCCCTGGCGCGGCATCGTAACACCGCGGGCCCGTCCGCCCCTGTGGCCGGCGCTCAGCGGAACAGGCGCCCGAGGGCGAAGTAGAACTTGAAGGCGCCGCCGTTTCCGACCGCCACGCCGGCGAAGGTGGGACCCAGGAACGTGTCGGCCACCAGCCCGGTCGAGGCCGACCAGCGCAGGCGGGCCGTGTCGACCTGCTCGAAGGCGCTGCCCAGCTCGAGCGAGACCACGAGGTACAGCCGGTCGGCCACGGGCGAGGGCAGGCGCGCCAGCGAGCGCAGGTAGCCCGCCCGGCCCAGGGCCGTGTAGAGGCCGCGGAACTGGTCGGGGTTGAAGGCGCTCAGCCGGAACGGCCCGCCCAGCGTCAGGTCGTAGAGCGACGGCCGCGCGCCGCCGATGGCCGCGCCCCCCTCGCCGCTGACGTAGGCGCGGTCCTGGCCCGGGCCGGGGAAGCTGGCCACGAAGCCGCCCGTGAGCTGGCCGAAGTCGGTCGTGGCCCGGGGCGCGTCGAGGTACCAGCGCAGCGCCGCCTGCAGGCGCACGCCCCTGCGGGCGAAGTAGGCCTGGTCGCGCGTGTCGGTGTCGAAGACGGCCCGCGCCAGCTGCTCGGGACCCTGCACGTCGGGGTAGGCCTGCGCGTCGCCGATGCGGCGCTCCAGGCGCAGGTGGGCAGCCTCGTAGCCCAGGCGCAGCTGTCCCACGGGGAAGAGCCAGCCGAGGTCGGCCCCCGCCCCGGCGCGGCCGCTGCGGTAGGAGGCCACGAACTGGTCCTCGGCGTAGACGTCGTCGCGCTCGCGGTCGGCGAAGGCCCGCGGCGCCACGAAGGCGCCCCGGCCGCCGAGCGGCTGGAGCCACTCGCCGGCCAGGGCCTGCCGCACGCCCAGCGCGCCCTCCAGGCGCAGCTCCGAGCCGGGGCCGGTCAGGTCGGTCAGCGTGGCTCGCGCGCCCAGGCCGAAGTTCACGTCCTCGCGCTCGTTGCTGAGGTCGACCGAGAGGTTGAGGAAGGGCGGCGCGTGGGCCTTCTCGCGCACGGTCACGCGCAGCCCCGTGGCGCCCTCGCGCTGCATCAGGCCGTACGAGGCCGCCGCGTAGCGCCCGGTGCCCACCACGCGGTTGAGGGCGGCCTCGAGCCGGGCCGGCTCGAGCGACGACCCCAGCGACCGGTCGAGCTGGCGGCGCAGGCGCTCGGCCTCGGCCTCCGGGAGGCCGGCCACCTCGAGGAAGGCCGACCCGCGCGGGGCCGTGCGTCGGCGCGCCCGGCGGGCCGCCAGGTGCGCCTGCCAGGCCGCCTCGTCGAGGGCGAAGGGCAGCAGCCTCTCGGCCTGGGCCGCCGCGGCCTCGTACCCCAGCCGCGCGATCTCCTCGTGGCGCCGGTAGTCCGTGCCGCCGACGCCGGCCAGGGCCGGCAGGAGGACCAGGTCGGCCTGCGCCAGGCGCGACTGGTCGAGCTCGTCCATCATCAGCACGACGGCCCGGTCGACCAGTCCGAACAGGCTCTCGGAGACGGGGTCGAAGTCGGGCGAGCCGACCTTGACGGCCACGACCACGTCGACGCCCATGGCGCGCGCCACGTCCACTGGCACGTTGTTCAGGATGCCCCCGTCGCTGTAGAGGCGCTCGCCGTCGCGCACCGGGTCGAAGACCCCGGGGATGGCCATCGAGGCCCGCAGGGCCTGGTCGAGCGGGCCCCGGTCGAGCGTGACCGACTCGGCCCGGCGCATGTCGGTCGCCACGCAGCGGAACGGGATGGGCAGCTCGTCGAAGCTGGCCAGGCCGGAGTACGGCAGCGCGATGCGGCTGAGGAACGTGCCGATGTGGTGGCCGGGGTTGAGGCCGCTGGGCAGGGCCAGCCCGTGCTTCAGCCCCAGCTCCAGCTTGACGGGGTACGCGAGGGCGTCCTCCTTGCGGCGGAACTCCTTCAGGCGGTAGGGAGCGTCGGCCGCCAGCATGAGGTCCCAGTCGGACTGGCGCAGCTCCTGCTGGATCTCGTCGGCGGAGAGGCCCGTGGCGTAGCTGCCGCCGATCAGGGCGCCCATGCTGGTGCCGGCCACGGCGTCCACGGGGACGTGGTGCTCCTCGAGCCATCGCAGCACGCCCACGTGGGCGAAGCCGCGCGCGGACCCGCCGCCGAGGGCCAGCCCGAGGCGCGGGCGGGGCGGGGACTCCTGGGCCGACACGGCCGCCGCTCCGATCACCAGGGCGGCCGTGGCGAGGGTGCGCGGCCACGGGTGCCAGGCCGCGGCGCGGCGGGGAGTTGTCGTCATGGGAGAGAGCCTCCGGGGGGGCGACCCGTCCCCGGGACGGTAGCACCCTTTCACAAGCCGGCGGCAGCGGGCCGCGGGAGTGGGTCTATACTGATTCGATGGGAGTGAGGCGGCGACGCTTCGGTGCCGGGGCCGGGCTGGCCCTGTTCGCCTTCGCGCTGGTCCTCCTGCTGAGCCCGGCCCAGCACGAGGACTTCCGGCCCGACTCCGTCCCAGGCCACTGCCACGCCTGCACGGCCACGCCCGTGGCCTCGCTGGCCCTCGACGTCGCGCAGGGCTTGCGGGCCGACCTGCCGCCCAGCGGCCGCGTCGTGGCGTCGAGCGAGGCGCCCGCCGTGGCCGCGCCCGTGCGTGCCAGCGCGGGCCGCGCTCCGCCCGAGAAGCCCTAGCCCCCTCCACGCGCCCTGGCCCCTGGCCGGCGCGCCGGGTCTTTTCGAGCTTCTCCGGAGGTCATCGTGGTCCGCACCGTGTTCCTGTCGTTGGCCGTGCTCTCGTCTCTGGGCCTCTCGCCCGGCCTCGCCGCGCAGGCGTCCCCAGGCCCTCCGGCCGACGAGGCCGCCCGCCTGCAGGCCGAGA
>JBDIBD010000121.1:0-11004 GCA_039812725.1 Vicinamibacteria bacterium
TGATGCTGGCCGGCGACTGGTGGCGCCGCGACAACGGCCCGCTGCTGGCCCTGCGGCGCGAGGGCGGCGTGGTGGCGCTCCTGCCGCGCGGGGCCCGGCGCTACGAGCTGTTCGAGCCGGAGAGCGGCGGGCGCCGGCGGGTCACGCCGGCCGTGGCCGGGGAGCTGCAGCCGGGCGCCTGGATGCTCTACCGTCCGCTGCCGGCCGGGCACCCGGGCGTGCGCGGCCTGGTGGCCTTCGGGGCCCACGGCCTGGTTCCCGACGTGCTCACGCTGCTGCTCATGGGCCTGGCCACGGCCGTGCTGGGCGCCTGCGGGCCGTACCTGATCGGGCAGGCGGTCGACAACGCCATCCCGCAGGGCGAGCGCGGCCTGCTGGCCCAGGTGGGGCTGGGGCTGGCGGTCGTGGCGCTGGCCGGCACGGCCTTCCGGCTGACCCAGGCCATCGCGGCCGTGCGCCTCGAGTCGCGCCTCGACGCCACCCTGCAGGCGGCGCTGTGGGACCGGCTGATCGACCTGCCCTCGGGCTTCTTCCGGCGCTACGAGGCCGGCGACCTGGCCGAGCGCGCCTTCGGCATCGACGGCATCCGCGCGCTGCTCTCGCGGGCCGGCCTGTCCGGGCTGCTCGGCGCCCTGAGCTCCCTGGCCTACGCGGTGGTGATGCTGCTGTACGACGTGCGCCTGGCGGGCGTGGCGCTCCTCGCCGCCCTGGCCTTTGCCGGGCTGGGCCTCCTGGGCAACTGGCTGCAGCTGCGCCACCAGCGCCAGCAGGTGGAGGCCCACGGGGCCCTCTCGGCCCTGCAGCTGCAGCTCATCGCCGGCGTGGCCAAGATCCGTGTCTGCGCGGCGGAGAACCACGCCTTCCGGGTCTGGGCCCAGCGCCTGGCCCGCGTGCGGCGCCTCGACTTCTCGGCCGGGCGCGTGCAGGTCGCCATCGACGCGGTCTCGGCCGCCTTCCCGCTGCTGGCCTCCATGGCCGTCTTCGCCGTGGCCGCCTCGCTGCCGGGCGGCCACCTCTCGACCGGCGCCTTCTTCGCGTTCCTGGCCGCCTTCGGCGCCTTCGTGGGCGGCGTGCAGTCGCTGGCCGGGGCCTCTCTCGACCTGCTGCGGGCGGTGCCGATCTACGAGCGCCTGCGGCCCATCCTCGAGACCCCGCCGGAGAGCGACCCCAGCCAGGCCGCCCCCGGCCGCCTGAGGGGCGAGATCAGCGTGGCGCGGGTCTCGTTCCGCTACCACGAGGACGGGCCGTGGGTGCTGAAGGACGTCTCGCTCACCATCGCGCCCGGCGAGTTCGTGGCCCTGGTGGGGCCGTCCGGGTGCGGCAAGTCGTCGCTGATGCGGCTGCTGCTGGGTCTCGAGCGCCCCGGCCAGGGCAGCGTCTGCTACGACGGCCAGGACCTGGCCGGCCTCGACGTGCGGGCCGTGCGCCGCCAGCTCGGGGTCGTGCTGCAGGAGAGCCGCGTGCTGCCCACCGACATCTTCCGCAACATCGTCGGCAACGGCTCGGGGACGCTCGAGGAGGCCTGGGAGGCGGCCGAGATGGCCGGCCTGGCCGACGACATCCGCCAGATGCCGATGGGTATGCACACGGTGGTCTCGGAGGGTGGCGGCACCTTCTCGGGCGGCCAGCGCCAGCGCCTGCTGATCGCGCGGGCCCTGGTCAGCAAGCCGCGCATCCTGTTCTTCGACGAGGCCACCAGCGCGCTCGACAACCGCACCCAGGCGGTGGTCACGCAGAGCATGGACCGCCTGGACGCCACGCGCGTGGTGATCGCCCACCGCCTGAGCACGATCGTCAACGCCGACCGCATCTTCTACCTGGACGGCGGCCAGGTGCAGGAGCAGGGCACCTACGCGGAGCTGATGGCCAAGGGCGGGCTGTTCGCGCAGCTCGCTCGCCGCCAGGTGGCCTGAGCGGCCCGCGGCGGCGGGCTCCCGTGGCCGGGTGGCGCGCTCACTCAGCCCGAGGAGCGCAGCAGCCTCAGCCCGTTGAAGATCACCAGCAGCGAGGCGCCCATGTCGGCCGCGATGGCACCCCAGAGGGACGCGTGGCCGGCGAAAGTGAGCGCCACGAAGGTGGCCTTCACGGCCAGCGACAGCACGATGTTCTGGCGGATGACCGCCAGGGCGCGGCGCGAGTGGGCGATCAGCCAGGGGACCTTCGCCAGGTCGTCCGACATGAGCGCCACGTCGGCGGTCTCGATGGCGGCGTCACTCCCGGCCGCGCCCATGGCGATCCCCAGCGTGGCGCGCGCCATCGCGGGGGCGTCGTTGACGCCGTCGCCCACCATCGCGACGCGGCCGTAGCGGGCGACCAGCTCCTCGACGGCTGCCACTTTGTCGGCCGGCAGCAGCTCGGCGCGCACATCGTCGACTCCAGCCTCGCGGGCGACGGCCTCGGCGGTCCCGTGGTTGTCGCCGGTCAGCATGACGACGTGCTGGAGGCCCAGCGCACGCAAGGCCCGCAGCGCCTGCGCGCTGGCGGGGCGCAGCGTGTCGGCCAGGGCCAGGAAACCGCACACGTGCGTCTCGTCGCCGATCACGACCACGCTCCGGCCGGTCCCGGCGATCGCCTCCAGGCGGGCGTGGACGGCTTCGGTCTCCTGGCCGCGCTCCTCCAGCAGGCGGTGCGAGCCCAGCCAGTACGAGCGGCCGTCGAGCCGTCCGACGGCACCCTTGCCCTGGACGATCCGGAAGTCCTCCGCCGGCCGCACCTCGACGCCACGCGCCCGGCCGTGTTCCAGGACGGCAAGGGCCAGCGGGTGTTCGCTGCGGGCCTCGAGCGCCAGCGCGATCTCGAGCAGCTCGCGCTCGTCGTGACCGTTCATGGGCACCGCCTCGACCACCCGCGGCCGGCCCTCGGTGAGCGTGCCGGTCTTGTCGACCGCGATTGCCTTCAGGTGCGCCGGCGCCTCGACGAACAGGCCGCCCTTGACGAGCACCCCGTGCCGCGCGGCCGAGGCCAGGGCCGCGACGATGCTGACCGGGGTCGAGATCACGAGCGCGCAGGGGCACCCGATCACCAGCAGCACCAGTGCCCGGTAGAGCCACTCCTCCCAGCTCCCGTCGAACAGCAGGGGCGGGAGGAGCAGGACGAGGACGGCCAGTGCCATGACCGCGGGCGTGTAGACCCGCGCGAAGCCCTCGACCCACTGCTCGGACGGCGCCCGGCGGGACTGCGCGTCTCCCACCATGCGGATGATGTGGGCCAGGGTCGTCTCCGAGGCGGCCTTGGTGCACTCGACCTCGAGCGCCCCGTCGCCGTTGATCGTGCCGGCGAAGACGGCCTCGCCGCTGGCCTTCGCGACCGGCAGGCTCTCGCCGGTGATGGGCGCCTGGTTGACCTCGCTCGCGCCGCGCGTCACGCGCCCGTCGAGCGGGATGCGCTCGCCCGGCCTGACGACGAAGACGGCGCCGACCTGCACAGACTGCGGCGGAACTTCCTCCTCCCTGCCGTCGCCGTGGAGCAGACGCGCGGTGGGCGGCGCCAGGTCCATCAGGGCCGCCACGGCGCGGCGTGCGCGGCCGAGGCTCCAGGTCTCGAGCGTGAGCGACAGGGCGAACAGGAACGTGACGGTAGCCGACTCGAACCACTCGCCGATGGCGATGGCGCCGAGCACCGCGACCGTCATCAGGAGGTTCATGTCCGGCCGCAGGCGCCGCGCGGCCAGCCAGGCCTTCGGGACGATGCGCCAGGCCCCGGCGACGATCCCGGCGCCGTAGAGCAGCCGAGCGGCAAGCGGTACGCCGTGAGCGAGGCCCAGGCCCTCGGACCCGAGCGCCGCCAGCGGGCCGCCGGCCTGCCAGGCGTGAACGAGCAAGCCGGACGCCGCCGCCGCGCCGCTGAGGGCCGTCAGGAGGGCCGGCCTGGAACCGGCGGCCGCGCCAGCCTCCTGCTCCACCCACGGCTCCGCCTCCATCCCAGTCCGCGCGACCGCGGCCACGATGACCGACGACGGAACGGCCGGCTCGCCAGGGAGCACGGACATCCTGCCGTTCAGGATGTCGAACGCCAGGCGCTCCTCCCCGACCAGGGCGCCGATCTCGCGCTTCAGCACGGCGACCTCTTCGGCGCACGACAGGCCGCGCACCCTGTAGTCGAGCCGACTGGCCACTGGCTCGCCCCTGGACGCCGTCCGGGCCGAGGCCGTCATGACCGACCGGCCAGGATCGCGCCCTCGCCCCATTCGGCGGTGCGGATGCGGCAGGCCAGCGTGGCCTGCCCGGCGAAGATCTTCCCGTCACCGGCGTGGCCCGTGTGGGCGACCTTGCGGATGGTCTCGACGATCGCGACCAGGTCGGAGGACAGGCAGTAGATCTCGAGGCGCACCTTCTTCTGGAAGGGGTGCACCTCGGTCTCCTCGCCCTCGAGCGGGGCATGGGCGCGGTGCGCGCCCATGCCCATCACGTCCGACACGCTCATCCCCGGAAAGCGCGGAAGACGCCGCAAGGCGTCCACGACGGCCTCCAGCTGGAACGGCTGGATGAAGGCCACGACCTGGTTCAGCGAGCTACTCGGCGTCATGCTCGGCCCGCCTTTCGGGCTCCGCCTCGGCCCGGCGGAAGAGGCTGTAGAGCGTCGGCAGCACGAACAGCGTGAGCAGCGTCGAGGTCACCAGGCCCCCGATCACGACGGTGGCCAGCGGCCGCTGCACCTCCGCGCCGGAACCCGTGGCCAGGGCCATCGGCACGAAGCCCAGCGACGCCACCAGGGCGGTCATGAGCACGGGCCGCAGGCGCAGGGCGCAGGCGCGTCGCAGCACCTCGCGCACGCCCAGGTCCGTCCGCTCCTCGAGATCGCGCACCTGGGTCATCAAAACCACGCCGTTGAGCACCGCGATGCCGAACAGCGCGATGAAGCCGACCCCGGCGGAGATCGAGAAGGGCAGGCCGCGCAGGGCCAGGCAGAAGATCCCCCCGGTCGCCGCGAAGGGCACGTTGAGGTAGATCAGGGCGGCTGGCTTGAGCGATCCAAAGGCGAAGTAGAGCATCGCGAAGATCAACGCCAGCGCCAGGGGCACCACCACCGCCAGTCGGCGCGTGGCGGCCTGGAGGTTCTCGAACTGGCCGCCCCAGCGGATGTAGTAGCCGGACGGGAGCTGGACCTCGCGGCGGAGCCGCTCCTGGGCCTCGGCCACGAACGAGGCCACGTCGCGGCCGCGCACGTTGGCCTCGACCACGATCCGGCGGCGCACGGCCTCGCGCGAGATCTGGGCCGGCCCCACGTCGAGGACGATGTCGGCGAGCTGCGCCAGCGGCACCAGGGCGCCACCCGGGGCGGCCACGGGGACGCCGCCGAGCGCGTCCAGGGTGCGTGCCGTCTCGTCGTCGAAGCGCACGGCCAGAGAGAAACGGCGCTGCCCCTCGAAGACGGTGCCGACCACCTTGCCCGCCCGGGAGGCCTCGACCGCGTCCAGCACGTCCCCGACCGAGATGCCGTAGCGCGCGCAGCGGTCGCGGTCGACCTTGACGCGCAGCACCGGCAGGCCGGCCGTCTGCTCCAGCTTCACGTCGGCGGCCCCGGGCACGCGCGCCACGACCCGCGCGAGCTCCTCGCCCTTCTGGCGCAGGGTCTCGAGGTCGTCCCCGAAGAGCTTGACGCCGACGTCCGAGCGCACGCCGGCGATGAGCTCGTTGAAGCGCATCTCGATCGGCTGGGTGAAGGAGAAGCCCACGCCCGGGACCGTCTCGTTCAAGGCCGCCTCCATCTTCTCGACCAGCTCGCCCTTCGTGTGCGCCGTGCGCCACTCGGCGCGCGGCTTGAGGATCACGAAGACGTCCCCCAGCTCGATGCCCATGACGTCGGTGGCCAGCTCCGGGCTGCCCGAGCGGCTCACGACCGTGACGACCTCGGGGAAGCGCTTGAGCACGCGCTCGATGCGGCCCGTGCTGGCCGCCACCTCCGAGATCCCCACCGAGGCGGGCCGCACGGCGCTGATCGACAGGTCGCCCTCGTCGAGCCGCGGGATGAACTCGCCCCCCAGGGTCAGCGCCACGGCGCCGCCGCCCGCCACCAGAAGTGCCCCGGCCGCCAGCACGGGCGTGCGCCGGGCCAGGCAGAAGTCGAGTCCGCGCAGGTACAGGCTGCGCAGCTTCTCGACGAAGCGCGGCTCGTGCTCGTGGCCGGTCTTCTTGAGGAACAGCGACGCCAGCACCGGCGTGAGCGTCAGTGTCAGGAGCAGGGAGGCGCAGAGCGCGAAGACCACGGTCCAGGCCATGGGCTTGAACATCTTGCCCTCGATGCCGCCCAGCGTGAGGATCGGCAGGTAGACGAGGACGATGATGCCGACGCCGAAGGCCACCGGCCGGACCACCTCGTGCGCGGCCTCGGCGGTGAGCTGCCGGACCGTCTTGCCTCGGCCTTCCGGCTCCGAGAGCCGGCGCACGACGTTCTCGACCAGCACCACGGCGCCATCCACGATCAGGCCGAAGTCGATGGCCCCGAGGCTCATCAGGTTGGCGGAGATGCGCGACTCGACCATGCCGGTGAAGGCCAGCAGCATCGACAGCGGGATGGCCGAGGCCACGATCAGCCCGGCCCGCACGTTGCCGAGGAAGGCGAACAGGACCGCGGCCACGAGCAGGCTGCCCTCGAGCAGGTTGGTCTCGACCGTGCGGATCACGCGCCGCACGAAGGCCGCGCGGTCGTAGTACGGGACGACGCGGACCCCCGCGGGCAGGCTCGGCTGCAGCTCCTCGACCGCCTGCCGTGCGCGCGTGGCCACCTGCAGGGCGTTCTCGCCGGCCAGCATCTGCACCAGGCCGATGACGGTCTCGCCCTGGCCGTCGGCCGTGGCCACGCCGATGCGCAACATGGCCCCCTCGCGAACCTGGGCGACGTTCCTCACGGTCACCGGGGTCCCACCCGGGCCGGCCGCCAGGACGATCTTCTCGATGTCGGACAGGGAGCCGACCAGGCCCTCGCCGCGCACGATGTACTGCTCCCGGTTGTGCTCGATGTAGCCCCCGCCGGCGTTCATGCTGCCGCGCTCCACGGCCTCGAAGACCTGCTTCAGCGCCAGCCCGTGAGCCCGCAGCTTGGCGGGGTCGACCACCACCTGGTACTGCTTGGGCAGCCCGCCCCAGGTGTTGACCTCGGTCACGCCCGGCACCGCCCGCAGCCGGGGCGCGATCATCCAGTCGAGGATCGTGCGGCGCTCCATGGCCGAGACGCCCTCGCCCTCGACGGTGAACTGGAAGACGTCGCCCAGGCCCGTCGTGACCGGGCCCATCTCGGGGTTGCCGAGGCCGGCCGGTATGGCCTCCCGGGCCTGCACCAGCCGCTCGGCCACGAGCTGGCGGGCGAAGTAGACGTCGACGCCGTCCTCGAACACCACGGTCACCGCCGAGAGGCCGTAGCGCGAGATCGAGCGGATCTCGGCCAGGCGCGGCAGGCCGTTCATGGCGGCCTCGACCGGGTAGGTCACGAACTGCTCCATCTCCACGGGGCCCAGGGCAGGCGCCTTGGTGAGCACCTGCACCTGCACGTTGGTGATGTCGGGCACGGCGTCGATGGGGAGCTGCGTCAGGGCATAGCCGCCGCCCACCACGGCCAGCAGCGCCGCGATCAGGACCAGCGGGCGGTTCTCGAGGCTGAAGTCGACGAGCCTGCGCAGCACCTCAGTCCTCCTCCGCCAGCGAGGCCTTGGCGAACTCGGACTTGACCACGAAGCTGCCCTCGGTCACGACCACGTCCCCGGCCTTCACACCGGCCAGGACCTCGGTGAAGCCCTCGAAGCTGTGGCCGACCTCGACGAAGCGCCGCTCGAAGACGCCGGGCTCGGCCTGCACGAACAGCGTGGTGCGGCCTTCGAGCGTCTGCAGCGACGCCTGCGGGACCACCAGGATCGCCTTGGCCTCGGCTGCGGGCTTGGGCACGTCCACTTGGGCCTTCACGAACATGCCGGGCTTGAGCTTCTCCGAGCGGTTCTGGACCGTCGCGCGCAGCGTGACGGTGCGGGTGGCCGGATCGAGGCTGCCGCCGACGAAGTCGATGCGGCCCTCGAAGGACTCCTGCGGCCAGGCCTCGGCGCGGATCGTGACCGAGAGGCCCTCGTGCAGCAGCGCCAGGTCCTTCTCGTAGGCCTGGAGGAAGACCCACACGCTGCCCAGGTTTGCGACCGTCACGAGCGGCTGGAGCGCCTCGACCAGGGCCCCGGGCGTGACCTTGCGCTCCGTCACGCGGCCGTCGAAGGGGGCGCGCAGGGTCAGGCGCGGGGCGTCGCCCGTGCGCAGGTCGCCGTCCGACTCGGCCGCCGCCTTGAGGCGCCCGATCTCGCCGTCGTCGTCGCCCATGAGGTGCAGGGCGCGCTCGGCGGCCTGGGCGGCCGCCCGGCGCGACAGGTACTCGCCCTCGCGCGACTGGAACTCGCCCGAGCTGATGGCCTGCGCGGCCACCAGCGTCCTGGCCCGCTCGTAGGCCCGGGAGGCGACGCGCAGGGCCGAGGTCTCGCGCAGGAACTCCTCGCGGGCCTTGCCCAGCTCGACGCTCTCCAGGACGAGCAGGGCGTCGCCCTCCCGCACCCGTGCCCCGAGGTCCACCGGGATCGAGGCCACGCGACCGCGCACGTTCGAGGCCACCTGGAGCAGGCGGTTCTCGTCGTGGCCGACGCTGCCGGTCAGGACCAGCAGGTGCTCCAGGTCGACGGGCTTCACCTGCCAGGTGGCGATGCCCGCCTCCGAGATGGCGGCGGCGGTCAACGTCACGCGTCCGGGCAGGGCCTCGTGACTCTCAGCCGCTTCGCCCTCGGCCTTGGAGTCTTGGGCGGCGGGAGCGGGTGTCCTCCGGCAGCCGCCGGCAGCGGCGGCCGCGAGCGCGCCCAGGAGCAGCACTTGGATCGAGGTGGGTCTCATTTCGCTATCTCCAGGGATCGAAGTCGGGCCCGGCGAGCTTCTGGACCTCGCCGATCGCCAGGGAAAGGGACAGGTGCGCCTCGGCGGCCTCGCGCTGGGCGTCGCGCAGCAGGCGCTGGGCGTCGAGCAGGTCGAGCAGCGACGTCTCGCCCTCCTCGAAGCTCAGGCGCACGAGCTCGACGCTGCGCGACGCCGCGGGCAGGACCTCGCGATCCAGCAGCGTGGCCTGGTCGGCGGCGACCTGCAGCTCCTTGAGCCGGGTCTGCAGCTCGGTCACGACCTCCAGGCGCGCGCGCCCGGCCCCGGCCTCGGCGATCCGACTGCCCGCGTCGGCGCGGGCGATCTCGCCGCGCTTGGCGTTCCAGAGCGGCACCTGGACACCGAAGGTCACGCCGGTGGTCTGCTTGTCCAGCTCCTCCTGCCGGAAGACCGTCACGGCCAGGTCCGGGATCCGCGACTTGCGGGCCACCGCCAGGAGGGCCTGCTGGCGGCCAGCCTCGGCTCGCGCCGCGCGCACCACCGGGCTCTTCTCGGCGAGCTGCGTGGCCAGGGCGCCTCGGTCGAGGGGTGGCAGGTCCGGGTGGACCACCGGGAGGAGCGCGAGCGGGCTGGGGAGCGGCTCGACCGCCAGGGCCCGCAGGACGGACTCGGCGGCCTCCGCCTCGCGCTCCGCAGCCGAGAGGCTGCGCCTCTGGCGCAGCCACTCGACCATGGCCTTGATGCGATCCGACTCGCGCGCCTCGCCCAGCTCGGCTCTCCGGGTGACGAGGTCGCGCAGCGAGCGGGCGTCGCCCTCCGCCGCGCGGGCCACGTCGAGCAGGGCGCGCCTGGCCGACAGCCGCGCGAAGGCCGCCCGCGCCGCCACCACCAGATCCCAGCGCACGCCCTCGGCTGCTGCGGAGAGGCCGTCGGCGGCGCGGTCCCCGGCCTCGACCCCCGCGCTGAACGTGCCCGGCCAGGGCAGCGTCTGGGAGACGGAATAGCCCTTCTCGGTGCCCCGCAAGTCAGGCGCGCCGGCCGGCTCCGCGCGGCCCCGGGAGTACTCGAAGACCGGGTCGGGGAAGAGGCGAGCGGCGCGCTTTTCGGCGCTGGCAGCCAGGTCGAGGCCCGCGCTCTGCGCCGCGCCCGGGTGCGCGCGCACCACGATCTCGACGTAGCGGTCCACGTCGAGGGGCTCCTCGGCGAGCGCGGTCGTGCAACTGAGGAACAGCATGCCGGCAAGCCGGCGGCAGACGGTCGACTGACGCAAGGAGTCCTCCCGACCCGGAACGGTTCTCGAACGCCGAGCGCACGCGCGCCTTGGGCTGCGCGCCGCTGCGGCGAGGGGACGTCAGCTCAGGAAAGGTGGATCGGGGGGTGGTACGGCGCGGGGTGGACGCCGAGCGGGCAGTCGCGCTCCGGGGCGGAGGCCACGCAGCCCGCGGGCGCCACGGCCTCGAGCGGCCAAGCGGGGGAGCTCACCGAGAGCGCCGAGCAGCAGAAGCAGTCCGGGACGCAGCCGCTGGCCTGGCAGGCGTCCTCATCGGCCGTGGGCTGGGCGACCGAGAGCCGTGCCTCCGAGGTGCCCTGAGCGAGAGCCAGCGGGTGGCAGCGGGAGTCCGCGGCGAGGTCGGCCCCGATGGCGAGCACGAGCAAGAACGCGGCGGCCAGCCGGGCCCAGGGCCCGCGCCCGTGCGTTCGCCTGAATGGCGGCCGACTCGACATATCCGAGGACTGTAGCACGGGCGGGCCGGCCGGCCGCGCACCGCACGACCCCATGGGCGACTGCTGGTAGGCTGGGGCGTCATGGCCCAGAAACCCCAGACGAACCCGCCCGCTCCGACCGCACCCCAGGCTTGGCCCAGCCCCGGCTCGCTGGCCGCGCTCACCGCCCTCGGCGCGCTCTCGGCCCTCTGGGCGCTCTTCCTGTGGGCGGAGCTGCTGGTCTCCCGCGCCGGGGGCCCGGCCTTCTGCGCCTTCGGGGCCGAGACGGCCTGCGTGGCCGCCTGGAACTCGGCCTTCGCCTCCGCCGTGCACGCCCACACGGGCCTGCCGATCGCGGGGTGGGGCCTGGCCTGGGGCCTGGCGGCGGGCGTGCTGCCGCTGCTCGCGCTGCTGCGCGCGGCCGAGGGCCTGCCGGCGGCCGCGCTGGTCTCCGCCGTGCGCCTGACCG
>JBDIBD010000122.1:0-11004 GCA_039812725.1 Vicinamibacteria bacterium
ACATTAGCACGACGCCCTGGGCGCCGCCCGTCACGAATCGCTGGCCTGTCCGGCCGAGGCCGCCAGGATCGAGGCCGGCAGCTCGCCGGTCGGCCGGCACTCCTGCACGGCGCCGCCGCGATCGAAGCGCCAGCCCTGGGCGCGCACCTGGAAGACGCCGTCGTGCCAGTTGAAGGCCACGCCCACCACCTGGAACGACCCGAAGACCCTGGCCACGAGAGGCTGGGCGGCCTCGAGCCCCCCCGTGTGGCCGCCGCCCCAGGGCCAGACCAGGACGTGGGCCTCGTAGTGGCCCGGCACGACGCGGAAGGGCGGCAGCCAGCCCTCGAGCGAACAGCGCCCCTCGAGGTGGTCGATGCGGAACCCGTCGTACCAGTTGTTGAAATTGCAGACGATCACGCCGTCGCCGCGGCGCACGCCGAAGTTGACCATGGGCGACTCGATGCGTCGCCGGGCCTCCAGCTCGATCCGGATCCGCGCCGGCCGCCCGAAGGCCAGCTCGCGAGTCTCGCGCCCATCCTCGTCGAGAAGCGCGAAGGAGACGACCTCCACGTCCCGCGCGCCTGCCGCCGCCGGCGCTCCCAGCTCCGGTGCGGCGTCGCGCAGGTGCACGAGGCTGGCGTAGCGTTCGATGATGTCCACCGGCGGGCCTTCGCCGACTAGCCGGCCATGGTCCAGAAGCAGCGCCCGGGTGCAGGCCGTCTGGATGGCCGCCATGTTGTGCGAGACGAGCAGGATGGTCATGCCTTCCCGGATCAGGCGCTGCATGTGCTCAAGGCATTTCCTCTGGAAGGACAGGTCCCCGACCGCCAGCACCTCGTCGACGATCAGGATGTCGGGGCGCAGATGGGCGGCCACGGCGAAGGCCAGGCGCACGTACATCCCGGAGCTGTAGCGCTTGACCGGCGTGTCGATGAAGGGCTCGACCTCCGCGAAGGCCACGATCTGGTCGAAGCGCTCGCGCACCTGGGCCGCCGACATCCCGAGCAGCGCGCCGCTCAGGAAGACGTTCTCCCGGCCGGTCAGCTCGGCGTGGAAGCCCGTCCCGACCTCGAGCAGGGAGCCGACGCGCCCGCGGATGGTGGCGCGCCCCTCGGTGGGCTCGGTGATCCGGCTGAGGATCTTGAGCAGCGTCGACTTGCCGGCCCCGTTGGGCCCGAGGATGCCCAGGATCTCGGCCTGTTCGACGGAGAAGGACACGTCTCGCAGCGCCCACAGCGTCTCGGCCCCGCGGCCGCCCAGACCGAGGCGGTAGCGTTTCCCCAGCCGGTCGACATCGAGCAGCTTCATCAGACCAGGTCCGCCAGGGTCCGCTCGGCGGAGCGGAAGAAGACCAGGCCTCCGGCCAGAATGGCCGCGGTGACGAACAGCGAGGCGCCCAAGGCAAAGAGCGAAGGGCCTGTCTCGAGGCCCAGCGCGGCCCAGCGGAAGCCGTCGATCACCGCCACCATCGGGTTGAGCGCCAGCAGGGGCCGCCAGGCGGGCGGGAGCACGCTGCTGCCGTAGACGACCGGCGTGGCGTACATCCAGAGCTGGAGCGCCACGGGCAGGAGATGGGACACGTCCCGGTAGCGGGCATTGAGCGCCGCCAGCCACAACCCGCAGGCCACGGCCAGCACCAGCGTCCAGAGCACGAACAGCGGCAGCAGGAGCAGCGCGGGACCGGGGACCACGCCGTAGGCCAGCAGCAGCAGGGGCCACGGGGCGAAGCCCACGGCGAAGTCGATCAAGTGGGCCGCCGAGCCCGCCAGAGGCAACACCAAGCGTGGGAAGTAGACCTTGCCGACGAGCTGGGCATTCCCGACTAGGCTGGAGGCACACCGGTTCAGGGCGCCCGCGAAGAGATTCCAGGGCAGAAGGCCGGCGAAGGCGAAGGGCAGGTACGGGATGCCCTCGCTGGGGACCCGCAGCAGCCGCCCGAAGACCACCGTCAGGACCACCACGGTCGAAAGAGGTTGGAGGACCACCCAGGCCACGCCCAAAGCCGTCTGGCGGTAGCGCACCTTGAGGTCGCGCCAGATGAAGAAGCCCAGGAGATCCCGGGCACCCCACAGCTCGCGAAGGTCGGGGAGGGCCCAGGCCGCGGTGGGCTCGATCACCACCGACGCCCGCCCTCCGCCCGGCACCGGGCCGCGCTCCACGGTCGGCCCGCCCGGCGCCGGAAGTGTCTCAGTCAACGGCGGGACCTCCCTCGATCCAAGTCTCGGAGTCTAGCAGTCCTGCGTGGGCGCGCTCTCCGCGCCCCGGAGGAGGGCCTCCACCCGGAGCCGCAAGCGGTCCGCCACCGCATCTCCGCCGTGGTAGGTGAAGGGCCACGGCATCGGGGCGCGCTGGCGGCCGAGCACCCGACGAACGGCCTCGGCTGCCCCGGCGGGAAGCCAGGCGTCGAGCCGTCCACCGGGCCCCGGACCCGGGCAGGAGCCGCACGCCGGCCGCGCGGGCCGCGAGAGCGCGCCGTGCAGGGCCGTGGACCAGCCTTGCAGCATGCGGGGCTGGGTGTAGCCCTCGGCCTCCGCCCGCGTCGCCAGGGACAGGCGCGTCAGCAATCCGCGGTCGAGGCTCAGCGACCGCAGCTCGTCGACCGCCCGACGCGCATCGCCGACGGGGAAGACGACGGCCGTCTCCAGGTGCCGCAGGACGCCCTCCACCGCCCGTCCCTCGAAGTCCGAGACGACCGGCACGCAGCCGTTCACCATCGCCTCGGTGATCGCGATCGGGAAGCCCTCGGTGGCGGAGGCCCTGAGCAGACAGTCCCACCTGGGGTAGCCGCGCTCGTAGAGCCACTCGCGGGACCGGGCACCCGAGAACGAAACTCGGCCAGCGCTCGCCTCGGCGGCCAGCGCCGCGCGGAGCAGCGATTCGCAACTGCCCTCACCCACGATCTCGAGACGGTAGTCCACCAGCCCGGCCGCCAGCCCATGGCAGATCGGCACGAGATCCTCGGCGCGCTTGTCGGGGTCCAGGCGACCGGCGTAGCCGATACGCAGCGGGCCGCCCTCCTGGGCCGCTCTGGGCCGGGACGGCGACGGCACCCCGTAGGGAACTCTCCAGACGCGCTCGGCCGCCAGCCCGGCGACATCGACGATGATTCGCTCCAGCCCGCGGCTCACCGCCACCGCGGCATCCAGGCAGACGGCGTGGTCCAGGACGTCCGCCAGGATCGCCGGCGAGATCTCGTGAGCGGCGTACAGCAGGCGCGTCGGCGCGCCTGCCCGCCGCGCTCGGCAGAGGCCCCCGTACACGTCGGCCAGGAGGTGCGGCACGACGATGTCCGGCCGCAGGCGGAGCAGCAGCCGCTCGACAGCGCCCTGCCGGCCAGCCGGCGTCGCCGTGGGAGCCTCCAGCACGATGCCCTCGGCGGCCGGGAAGCGCGACAGGAACGTCGCGGCGGGGTAGTCGGGGAAGTCGGGAGCCGCCACGACGCAGCGCAGCCCCCGCTCCGGCAGGGCGGCCATGACGTCCTCGAGCCAGCGGTACGAGCCGCCGATCGTGGGGCTCGGGAAGGCCACCACCAGCAACGTGGCTCCCGCGAGCGGCTGCGGACTGGATGGCGAAGCGGGTTTCAGCGTGGGGGCCATGCCTGGCGCGTGTCTCCGTCGGAGGCCGCGTCGCCCGAGAGGATAGCGCAGCGCCCCCGCCGATGCGCCGACACACCGGCTCCCGCCCAGGTCGCGTCGCGGTTACCATTGCCGGGTCCACGATGCCCCATCGCCTGCTCTGGGTTCTCCGCGTGCTGGTGGCGCTCGCCGCGGGAGGCACCTGGCGGCGCGTTCGGCGCGCGCTGGGGCGCCCGCCTCGAGTCTGGCACGGCACTTACCCCATGCACCTGACCCACGGCATGGTGGCCGCCGACCGGGCCGCGGGGCTGCCGAGCTGGTCGGTCGTGACCCACACGGGGCTCAACCCCAGGTACGCCCTGGTCTCGAGCGCGACCTTCGATATCGTCCTGGCCGACCAGGGCTACGGCCCCTACGAGAGACACTGGGCGGCCCTCTGCCACCTGCTCCGGCACGCCGACGTCTTCGTGAGCTACTTCGACTCCCTGTTCGGCCCACCGTCGGAGCCGAGGAAGACCGCGCTGGCCTTCCGGTTGCTGCGGTGGGCTGGCCTCAAGCTCGCGCTCCTGCCGACGGGGCTGGACGTCGTCCACGACACGGGCCGCACGACGCGCTTCGACATCCTCGGGCGCATCCGCCAGGACTACCCCGCCTGGGACATCGCCGCCGACACACCGGCGCGGCGTGAGCTGATCGCGGGCCTCTGCCGCCAGGCGCACCTGGTCGCGGCGCTCGACTCCTATACCCGCCGCTACCTGCCCCGCGCCGACCTGACCTTCATGTACTTCCCCGTCGACACCGAGGAGTTCAGGCCTCCGGCCTCCGGCGACGTGCGGCCCCGACCTCTCGTGGTCCACGCCCCCAACCATCGGACCATCAAGGGCACACCCGAGCTGGCTGCGGCCGTGACAGCGCTGGCTGAGACGGCGGGGATTCCCTGCGAGCTGCGCCTGGTGGAAGGGCTGCCGCCCCAGGAGGCCAGGCAGGTCTACCTTCAAGCCGACGTGATCGCCGAGCAGTTCTGTCTGGGCGTCATGTCCAAGTTCGCGCTCGAAGGGCTGGCGCTCGGCAAGCCCGTCCTGACCTACCTCGACCAGGAGATGCTCGGCGACCCAGCTTTCAACCTGCCAGTCGTCAACACAAACCCGGAGAACTTGACCCGGGTCCTGGGCGTGCTGTTGCTGGTGCCGGAGCTCAGGACGCGCCTCGGGCGCGCGGGACGCGAGGCGGTGGAGCGCTACCAGTCGATTCCAGCGCTGGCCGAGGTCTGGGGGCGGATCCACCGGCACCTGTGGTTCGGTGACCCGCTCGATCTCGAGCAGACGCGGATCTTCTCGCCGGAGCGCCGGCCGCGGTCGTTCTCCGAGGACCCCGCGGAGGCGGAGTTCTGGCCGGTCGAGACGCAGGATCTCCAGCCGAAGATCCAGGCCGCCCTCCAGCGGGTCGCAACGGCCGGTGGGAGGCCATGACCGCCGAGGTGTCCGTCGTGGTTGGCGTGCGGAACGGCGGCGAGGCCCTGCGGCCGAGCCTGGAGACCGTCCTGAGGCAGGACGTCGAGCTCGAGCTGATCGTCGTGGACGACGGCTCCACCGACGGCAGCGCCGACCTCCTGGCCGAGATGGCGGCCGACGACGGTCGGCTGCGGCTCTTCAGGCAGCCGGCCGCAGGCCTGACCACCGCGCTCCGGAACGGCTGCGAGGCCACGACGGCGCCGGTGCTCGCCCGCCACGACGTGGGCGACCGGTCGCTGCCGGGTCGGCTGCGGGCTCAGCTCGACCTGCTGCAGCGCGAACCCCACGTGACGTTGGTCTCCTGCTCGGCCTCGGCGTTCGGGCCTTGCGGCGAGCCGCTCTTCGAGGCGGCGCGCCGCATGGCTCCCGAGGAGGCCACCCTCGCGCTGAGGAGAGACGCGCTGGGCCTGCCCCACCACGGCACGGCCGTCTTCCCGGCCGACGCTTACCGCCGAGCCGGGGGGTACCGCACCGCCTTCCCCGTGGCCCAGGACTGGGACCTCTGGCTGAGGTTGACCGAGCTGGGACCGCTGGCCTATGTCTCAGAGCGCCTGTACGAGTTCGAGGTGGCGCTGTCGTCGATCAGTGCCCGCCGGCGGGCCGAGCAGCTGCGCTACCTCGACCTCGCGCGCCGGTGCGCCGCGCGGCGCGAGGCGGGGCTCGAGGAGCAATCGCTCCTGGAGGCCGCCGCCCGGTGGGCTTCGGGCGCCACGGCCGACGGGAGCAACGCCTACTTCATCGGCAAGTGCCTCCTCGACCGCCGCGACCCGCGGGCGCGGGCGTACCTGGGCCGGGCCCTGCGCGAGAGGCCTCTTCGCGCGCGCGCCTGGATGGCCTACGTGCTGAGCCTGCTGCTGCGGGAGCGCCGGGCGTGACGCTCTCCATCGGCGTGGTGGTGCCCACCTACGCGCGCGAGGCCCTGCTCGTGGACAGCCTGAGGGCCCTGGTCCCGCTGCTCACGCCGGCCGACGCCCTGCTCGTCGTCGACCAGACCCGGGAACACGATCCCGCCACGAGCGCGGCGCTCACGGCGCTCGCTGCCGAGGGCCGCCTGCGCTGGGTGAAGAAGGGCCACCCGAGCCAGTGCGAGGCCATGAACCTGGGCGCCCGGCTGCTCGAAACGGACGTGATCCTGTTCCTCGACGACGACATCGTCCCCTCGTCCGGGCTGCTGGAGGCCTACCGGCGGGCCTTCGCGGACGACCCCGGGCTCGTGATCGCCAACGGGCAGGTGCTCCAGCCCTGGGACGCGGCAGCCCGTCCCGGCGTCAGTCGGGGCCGCGGCCTCGACTTCGACTTCGCCAGCTCCGAGCCCTGCGACATGCTGTCGGCCATCGGCTGCAACGTGGCCGTCCGCCGCCAGGCCTTTCTCGACGCCGGCGGCATGGACGAGAGCTTCACGGGCGCCAACTATCGCAACGACGCCGAGCTGGCCTATCGGCTGCACGCGCGCACGGGCCGCCTGGTGCGCTTCGTGCCGCAGGCCTCGGTGCGCCACCTCCATGCCGCGGGCGGAAATCGCGCCTTCGGGCACGAGGCCAGCTGGCGGCACATCGGAGGCTCCGTCGGCGACTACTACTTCGCCCTCAAGTGCCTGTCGGGCCGCGCCCGGGTGGCGCACGTCCTGCGCCGGCTGTTGCGCGAGCCGCTGAACCGCCTCACGATCCGGCGGCCCTGGCTGGTGCCGATGC
This sequence comes from Vicinamibacteria bacterium, assembly GCA_039812725.1. Taxonomy (GTDB): domain Bacteria; phylum Acidobacteriota; class Vicinamibacteria; order Fen-336; family Fen-336; genus JBDIBD01. The sequence goes on from JBDIBD010000122.1 coordinate 6,760, forward strand.
TGGCCGTCCGCGAGCTGGTGGCGCTGGGCCGCGCGTGGGGGCGGCTGCGCGCCCGTCCGGAGCGCTACGCGAGGCCGCTGGCCGCCTATCACGACCTCGAGCAGCCCGCCGATCCGGCGGGCCGGTCTCAGCGGGAGGCCGGGACCTCGGCCGAGTAGAGCTCGTAGGCCCCGGAGCTCGAGCGCCACGCCAGGCGCGCGCCGAAGCGTGTCCGCAGGGCCTCGAAGCGCTTGCGGTCGTAGTCGGCCTCGCGCACGTAGGCCGTCGGCTCCGCGGGGCGCCACACCAGCCACAGGTGCACCGGCGCGGAGGCCGTCAGCGCAGCCGTCTCCTCCACTGCGGGGTAGAGGCGTGCCCTCAGGCGGGGGCTCGCCTCCACCGCGAGGTCGCTCACGTCGTTGTCGCACACCACGTGAAGGCCCGGTGCCCCAGTCACGGCGCGGATCCGCTGCACCAGCTCCCAGGACTCGTCCGGGACCAGGCGGGCCACGGTCCACCGGGCCTGGGCCTGGAGCAGGTAGAGCGCCGCCACGGCCAGGACGACCAGGCTCCCGCGGCGCAGGCGACTCGCCTCGGGCAGCGCGTCGAGGAGCGTGAGCCACAACAGGGCCGCCAGCGGCCAGACCGGTCGGTAGTAGCGCGGCTCCGCGAGGTAGGTCCAGTCCGCGAACGACCAGGAGTAGCGCACCGACATGTACGAAAGGAAGGCGAGCAACGCCACCAGGGTCGCCACGGCGATCCGCACGAAGGGCTGGCGCTTCGCCAGGGCCCCGCTGCGCCAGGCGCGGATCGCGAGCGCCGCGAGGGCGAGCCCGGGCAGGAACAGGCGGAACAGGAGCGCCCAGCCCAGGTGGGCGCGCTGCGGATCGAGCCCGCGCCAGATCCGGCCGAGCAGCGGCTCGAGGCCGAGCGGGACCGCGAACAGCGCCTCGAAGGGGTAGAGCGTGAGGAGGTTCGCCCAGTCCCAACGCGGCTGCACGAAGCTGAGCAACGAACCCTGGCCGCCGCTCAGGTGCCGGTTGACCGTGGTGATGAGCACGTACGTCGCCAACAGCGGCGCCGCAGCAACGGCGGCCAGAGCCGCGCGCCGGCGCCAGCCGATCGCCGAGCGGCCCGGCCAGAGCCAGAAACCGGCTGCGGCGGGGACGAGAAACAAGGCCGCCCAGCGGACGCCCACCAGGCCGCAGCCCAGCAGGCCCGCCAGCGCCACGGAGCGCAGCGCGCGCCCGGCGGCGCGGTCTTCCTCGAAGGCGGCCAGCATCGCGCCGATCCAGAAGGGGAGGCCAGCCCACAGGAGGTAGTCGGTGGTGCCCCCCTTGGGCACCACGCCACCGGCACCGATCACCAGCAGCACGCAACCCAGGGCCCTGAGCGCGGGCGACCGCGTCTGTCTCACGATCAGCACGCACCAGCCCCAGCACCCGGCCAGCAGGGCCAGGGCGTTGATCGCCTTGACGGCGGTCGCCAGGTCCAGCCCCAGGCGCAGGAGGCCCGAGACGAGCAGCGGGTAGAGGGGCGGAAAGTACGTCAGGCGGCTGCTCTCCTGGCGAGCGAGGTCGGGGCCGGGTCGGCTGGTGACGAGCCCCTCGCCGCGGGCGTGGCGGACGGCCGCCTCGAGGGCCACGCCCTGGTCGGGCCAGGGGCGCAGGGGCGTGAGGAAGAACCAGGACGAGAGCAGGCCGGCCAGGACCAGCGTGGGGCCCGCCCAGGGCCAGGCTCTCTCCCTCAAGCTCCTTTTCTCCCGAGCGCGACCACGGACAGGCCGAAGGGGGGGCGTAGCAGCCGCTCCAGCCGGCGCATCAGGGGCACCAGCCGGTTCATGAGGCCGAAGGAACCCTCCCCGTGGATCGACCGCCGCAGCAGCTTGTACTGCACCCACCAGCCCAGAGCCCCGACCGCGTTGAAGTAGTGGCTCCACGACACGGCGAAGCCTGCGGCTTCCAGGAGCGCGCGGACCTGGCGGACCGAGTAGCGACGGTGGTGCCCGTCCAGCGCGTCGTAGGGACCGTAGAGCCAAGCGTGCGCCGGCACCAGCAGGGCCAGGGTTCCGCCCGGGGCCAGCAGTTCGAACAGGGTCCTGGCCGCCGCCAGGTCGTCGAGCACGTGCTCGAGCACGTTCAGGCAGACGATCGAGTCGAAGGCCTGGTCGCGCAGTCGTTGGCGCAACGGTTCCTCCAGCCTGGCGATGTCGGCCAGCGCGAAGCCCGCGTCCTGGCGGCCCGCGAAGCGCGCGCGCGCGAAGTCCAGCACCGCGGCGTCCACGTCGATGCCGAAGGAGAGCTCGCGCGGGGCCAGCAGCTCGAGGTTGGTCCCGAGCCCGCAGCCGACCTCCAGCACGCGCCGCCCCAGGAACGGCCTGAAGCACGAGAGCTGCCACTCCAGGTAGGGGCGGTTGACGCTGTCGAAGTGCCTGTACCGCTCGAGGCGGCTGCTGAGGCGGGTGTCGGAGGCCGTCACCGCTTGCCCAGGGTGAACAGGCTGAAGACGAAGCTGGTGAAGACGGTCTGGAGGCCGAGCATCAGCAGGGTCACGGCCGGGATGGCCTCGCGCATGGTGATGCGCGGGTCGAGCTGCCCGAAGCGCACCCCGGACCACTGGGCCACCGCCGAGCCCAGCAACCCCAGGCCGGCCAGTGTCAACAGGCCTCCGCCCACCAGCCCCTTCTCGAGGCCGACCCCCGCGGCCAGGCGGCTCCAGCCATCCGGGGGCAGGAAGCGCTCGCGCACCGCGAACAGCTTCGTGAAGAGCGCGAAGCCCACGGCCTGATAGCCCAGGACCACCAGGAAGCCGGCCACCAGCAGCGTGTGGACGTCGAGCACCATGGGGCCCACGGGCCAGGGGCCGGCAACCAGCCGTGCCCCCGCCACGAGCCCCAGCGCGAGCAGCGCGAAGCCCGGGTAGAGGAACAGCCAGTTCGGGCTGTAGAGCAGCATGAAGCGCAGGTGGCGCCAGCCGTCGCGCCAGGTGCGCAGGTGGGGCGGGCGCGAGCGGCCGTCCTTGCTCAGGATCGTCGGGACTTCGCCGATCCGCAGCCCTGCCAGGGTGGCGGCGATCACCATCTCGCTGGCGAACTCCATGCCGGTGGTCTGCAGTCCCAGACGATCGTAGGCCGCCTTGCTGAAGGCCCGCAGCCCGCAGTGGAAGTCCCCCGCCGGGCAACCGAAGAAGAGCCGCCCGATGGCGGTGAGCACGGGGTTGCCCAGGTAGCGGTGAAGGAACGGCATGGCCCCGGGGCGAATGCCCCCGCGGAAGCGGTTGCCCATGACCAGCTCGTCGCCGGCCCGCAGCCGCTCCACGAACGGGTCGAGGTGGGCGAAGTCGTAGCTGTCGTCGGCATCGCCCATGACCACGTAGCGCCCGCGCGCGGCGGCGATGCCTCCCCGGAGCGCGCTGCCGTAGCCCTTCTCCTCCACGGGCACGACGCGCGCCCCCTCGGCGGCGGCGATGGCCTGCGAGCCGTCCGTGCTGCCGTTGTCGGCCACGATGACCTCGCCGGGCACCCCGAGCCGATCGAGGCCCGTGCGCGCCTTGCGGATGCAGGTGGCGAGCGTCTCCGCCTCGTTCAGGCAGGGCATGACCACGGAGAGCTCCACCGCCTGTGCCTGAACGCCCGCCGACATCCCTGGCCACCTTTCCGCCGCCGGCCCGCGCGCCGCAGTATAGGGAGTTCGGTTGCCGGGCGCACACACGAGCTATGATCCCGGGGCGACATGCAGGGCGACCCGCTGCCGGACCCCAGCCGTCGTGCCGCCGCGTCGGGGCGCGACGCCTGGAAGGCGGCGTCACACGCTGCCCTGGCGCCGGGCCTGTGCGTCCTGGTCGCGTTGGCGGCGCGGATCTGGCTCTGGGTGCCGGTGACGACACCCGACTCCGAGCGGTTCACGCTCCAGGCCCGCGAGCTGGCGGCGGGGGCCGGCCTGCTCTGGGCCGGTCAGCCCACCACCAGCCTGCCCCCCGGTTATCCGCTCTTCCTGGCCGTCCTGCGCTGGCTGGGCCTGCCCGAGGCGGCCTACTCGCCGGTCGGGGTGATCCTCGGCGCTCTGGCCTGCGGCGCCGGGTTTCTCGCCACGCGGACCGCCGGCCCGCGGCTGGCCTGGGCGGTCGGGCTCGGCCTGGCGCTGCGCGCCTGGCTGGCGCGCCAGTGCGCCTATGTCCTCTCGGAAGCCCTCGCGATGTTCCTGGCGGCGCTCGTGGCGCTGGCCGCAAGCCGCCTGGCCACGTCGCCGGACCCGCGGCCCTGGGCCG
>JBDIBD010000123.1:0-10918 GCA_039812725.1 Vicinamibacteria bacterium
CGCGCCGGTCGAGCACGCACGGCAGGGCCAGGCGGCGGCTCAGGCGCTGGGCCAGCGCGGCGGGCTCGGCCCGCTCGGGAAACGCCAGCAGCACCAGGCGCAGGCGCGCGGGCGCCTCAGGGCTCATCGGGGCGCTGGAGCCCGTACTTGCGGATCTTGTTGTAGAGCGTGACGCGGTCCACGTCCAGCACGCGGGCCGCGCGCGTGATGTTCCAGCCCTGGGCCTCGAGCACCGCCTGGATGTGGACCTTCTCCATGTCGGCCAGCGAGCCCTGGGCCGGCCGCGCCGGCCCGGTCGTGACGGTCAGGGGCAGGTCGGCCGCGCGCAGCACGCCGCCCTGGGCCACCACCACGCCGCGCTCGATGGCGTTCTGCAGCTCGCGCACGTTGCCCGGCCAGCTGTAGGCCTGCAGGGCCTGCAGCGCGTCGCCGGCCAGCTTGAGGGGGCGGCGGCTCATGGCCTCGGCGAAGCGCTTCAGGAAGTGCTCGGCCAGCAGGGCCACGTCCTCGGGGCGCTCGCGCAGGGGCGGCAGCTCGATGTTGAAGACGTTCAGGCGCCAGTAGAGGTCCTCGCGGAAGCGCCCGGCCTTGACCTCCTCGCGCAGGTCCTTGTTGGTGGCGGCCACCACGCGGAAGTCCACCCGCACCGGCTGGCTGCCGCCCAGGCGCGTGACCAGCTTGTCCTCCAGCACCCGCAGCAGCTCGACCTGCACGTGCAGGCTGACGTCGCCGATCTCGTCCAGGAAGACGGTGCCGCCCTCGGCCGCCTCGAACTTGCCCTTGTGGCGCCCGCGCGCGCCGGTGAAGGCCCCGGCCTCGTGCCCGAACAGCTCGCTCTCGAGGATGCCCTCGGGCAGCGCCCCGCAGTTGACCACCACCAGCGGGTTGTAGCGGCGGGCCGACGAGGCGTGGATGGCGCGCGCCACCAGCTCCTTGCCGGTGCCCGACTCGCCCGTCACCAGCACGGTGGCGTCGGAGACGGCCACGCTGGCGATCATGTCGAGCACGTGGCGCATGGCGGCCGAGCTGCCCACCAGGGGCGGGGGCGCGCCCAGCGCGTCGAGGCTGGCCTTGAGCCGGAGGTTCTCGTCGCGCAGCGAGCGGTGCTCGCGGGCGCGCTCGACCAGCACGGACAGCTCGTCGGGGTCGAAGGGCTTGACCAGGTAGTCGTAGGCCCCGCTCTTCATGGCCCGCACGGCCGAGTCCACCGAGGCGTAGGCCGTCATGATCACGATGGTCAGGTGCGGGTCGGCGGCCTGCAGGCGGGTCTGCAGCTCGAGCCCGTCCATGCCGGGCATCTTGATGTCGAGGAAGGCGATGTCGTGGGGGCTGCGGGCCGCCAGGTGCAGGGCCTCCTTGGCGTTCTCGGCCACGTCGACCTGGTGCCCGTCCTGGCGGAACCAGCTGCCGAGGGACTCGCGCACGATGGCCTCGTCGTCGACCACCAGCAGGCGCAGGGGGGGCGGCCCGGCGGGGGCCTCGGGGGGCGGGGGGGGTGTCGTGGTGGCGCTCATGGCTCCTGGCCCGGCTCGGGGGGTTGCTGCTTCGGGAGGGTGATTGCAAACACGGTGCCCGGGCCCTCGCGCTCGAGGACGTCGATGCGGCCGTGGTGGCGGCTGACGATGCCGTAGACGACGGCCAGGCCCAGGCCCACGCCCTTGCCCTCCTTCTTGGTCGTGTAGAAGGGCTCGAAGATGTGCTCGCGGTCCTCGGGACGGATGCCCGAGCCGGTGTCGGAGACGGTCACGACCACGTGGTCGTCCTCGGGCCGGGCGCCCAGCACCACGCGCCCGCCGGCCGGCGTGGCCTCGAGGCCGTTGATGACCAGGGCCAGCAGCATCTGCTGCACCTGCTGGGCGTCGCACTCCACCGCCGGCAGGATCTCCGGGCGCTCCACCGCCAGCTCGACGCCGAGCATCTCGGCCTGGTGGCGCACCAGCATGGCGCAGCGGTTGAGGATCGCGCCCAGGTCCTCGAGCGCAAAGCTTGCCGGGGAGGCCCGGGCGAAGACGAGCAGGTTGCGCACGATGTCGCCGCAGCGGGCCGCCTCGGTGGCGATCATCTCGAGCATGTGCTGGTTCTCGGCGGCCGGCTGGCCCTCGACGGCGGAGGCCTGCGCCCAGGCGCCACCGTCGGGCAGCTCCGCGGGCTCGGCCCTGGGCAGGCGCCGCTGCAGCAGCCGGGCGAAGGTGCGGATGCCCGCCAGCGGGTTGTTGATCTCGTGGGCCACCACCGCGGAGAGCTTGCCCAGCGAGGCCATCTTCTCGATGGCCAGCATGCGCTCGTGGGTGCGCTCCAGCTCGGCGGTCTTCTCGCGCACGCGCTGCTCGAGGGTGTGGTTCCAGCCCTCGATCTCGGCCCGCGCCCGCTGCAGCTCCTCCACCAGGCTGTTCCAGGCCTGGCCCAGCCGCCCGATCTCGTCGTCCGAGCGGATGTCGACGCGAGCCGCCAGGTCGCCGCCCGCCAGGCGGTTCATGGCCCCCTCGAGGTGGCTCACCGGCGCCAGCACCAGCCGCCAGACCAGCAGCGCGGCCAGCAGCGCCATGCCGGCCACGGTCAGCGTGAGGGACCACAGGAGCTGCCGCTCGGAGGCCTGCACGGACGCGTCCACCGAGGCCATCGAGAGCTGGACGTCCAGCACTCCCAGCACCTTCTGGGCCGGCCCGTGGCAGGGCCCGCACTGGGGCTCGTTGTCGATCGGGGCCACCACGCCCAGCACGCGCGCGCCGTCGGTGTCGCGGAAGGTGCGCACGCGGTTGCTGCCGGGCAGGCGGGTGAGGGGCCGGTCGCTCTGGTGGCAGGCGTAGCACTCCTCGGCCCGCTTGTCGACCAGCCGGCCCACCTCCTCCGGACGGGTCGAGCTCTGGATGCGGCCTTCCTTGTTGAAGATCCTGATGCGCACGATGCCGGGCTGGGCCCCGATCATGGACACCAGGCGGCGCAGGGACTCGCGGTCGTTGCGCAGCATGTCGTCGTGGGTCGAGCGGCGGATGTTCTCGGCGATGCGCTCGGCCGAGGCGCTCACCAGCCCCGTCAGGTGGGCGCGCTGCAGGCGCAGGTTCCAGGCGGCCGTGGCCAGCAGGATCAGCGCCGCCCCGGCCACCAGCCCGGCCCCCACGCGCACGGCGAGGCGCCCCCGGCCGGGAGACCGGGGGCGCCCGCTGCGAGGCTGGTTCGGCACGACCGTCGTCATGAAGCCCCTGCTAGGAGGCTTTCGCAAGCAAGACTGGTGCCGGCCGCTCCTTCTGGCCGTGTCCGGCCTCCTCCTCGGGGTAGACCGGCAGCCACTTGACCGCCTGGCCGAAGGCGAAGAAGCCCACGGCCACCAGCATCAAGGTCACCACCAGCTCGCTCATCGCCGGGACGTAGGTGCGCCCCTGGGCGGCCTCGAAGCCCGTCAGGCTCACGTTGAGCCGGTTGACCACGAAGCCCATCACCACCAGGAGGCCCGAGGCGTAGAGGCCGTTGGGGCTGCGGCGCACGGGCGCGCGGGAGAGGAGCAGCATGGGCAGAAGCGCGCCCAGGGCGAACTCCAGGCCGAAGAAGAAGCTCTCGCGCGAGCCGTCGAACAGGTAGCTCGAGGCGCCGCGGGCCACGATGTCGTAGACCCGCAGCACGGAGTAGACGAAGAGCGCGCCGGCCAGGGCCCGGCCCACGTCGCCGAGCAGCGGCAGCTCGAGCTTGCGGCCGAAGGCCCGCGACGAGAGCCGCGACTCGACGATCACCATCCCCAGGCCGGCGCAGACCGCCGACATCCAGAAGATGATCGGCAGCGCCGCGGAGTACCACAGCGGGTGCAGCTTGCCGGGGACGATCAGGTAGAACGAGCCCAGCGAGGACTGGTGCAGGGTGGACAGCACGGCGCCCACCACCACCAGCGGCAGGGTGGCCGTCTGCTGGGCCACCAGCGCGCGGTTCCAGCCCAGGCGCTCGAAGACCATGCCGGAGAACTCCAGCGCCAGCACGGTCGTGTAGAGCGTCACGCACCAGCCCACCTCGAACATCACGGAGCGCGGGTTCCACATCACCAGCGGGTGCCAGATGTTCCAGGGCCGGCCCAGGTCGAAGAGCAGCGCCACCACGACCAGCACGTAGCCGAGGAAGGCGGTCACGATGGTGGGCCGCACGATGGGCTTGTACTTCTTCAGGTCGAAGACGTAGACCACCGTGGTGATCACGAAGCCGCCGGCCGCCAGGCCGACGCCGCACAGGATGTCGAAGCCGACCCACAGCCCCCAGGGCCAGGTGTCGGACAGGTTGGTGACCGCGCCCAGCCCGCCGGTGAAGCGCCGGAACAGGACCACGGCGCCGGCGGCCAGGATGGCCAGGAACAGCCAGCCGTAGAAGCCCAGCCCGCGCGCGCGCGCGCCCAGGCCGAGGAGGCGCCGCTCGGGGAACTGCGCCAGGGTGTCAGTGCGTGCCATGGTTGCTCTCCTTGCGGGCCGCGGCGGAGACCTCTTCGCGGCGGTGGGTGACCCAGAACAGCGCCATCAGGGCGGCGCCGCCGACGGTCACGACGCCCGGCACCTTCTCGAGCGCGGCCCAGGTCAGGTTGGGCATGGCCGTGGTGGGCAGGCCCAGCTTCAGCGGCAGCTGCTCGATCGGCACCGGCGACATGATCAGCACCGAGGTGCCGCCCACCTCGTGCTCGCCGTAGATGTGCGGGAAGTAGCCCTGCGGGTCGGCGGCCATGCGCTTCCTGGCCAGGGCCAGCAGCTCGTCGCGTGTGCCGGTGACCGTGGCCTCGGCCGGGCAGATCTCGGAGCAGGCCGTGGGCAGGCCCTTGGCGCCGCGCTCGGCGCACAGGTCGCACTTGCGCACGGCCGGGACCACGGCGTGCCACTCGTACTTCGGCACGCCGAAGGGGCAGGCCACCATGCAGTAGCGGCAGCCCAGGCACTTGCTCTCCTCGTAGGTCACGGGCCCGGCCTCGGTGCGCTTGAAGGCGCTCACCGGGCAGGCGCTGGCGCAGCTGGGGTCGAGGCAGTGCATGCACAGCTTGCGCACGTGCACGTCGTCGTTGACGTCGACCATGGCGGTCAGGGCCTTGGCGCTGAGCTCGGTGGCGGTGTCGTCGACCGGGAGGCCGTGGGCCTCCTGGCAGGCGCCCACGCAGCCGCGGCAGCCGATGCACAGCTTGACGTCGATCAGCAGGGCCCGCTGGCTGGTGGTCGGGATCTTGGCGGTGGTGGTCATGGCGTGTCTCCTCGCTCCCGGGTCGCGCTACGTGAGCAGGAACTCGCCGACCAGCCGGCGCCACTCTTCCGTCGGGAGGTGCAGGGCGAAGTCGGCCACGGGCTCGCCGCCGTCCTGGAGCACGGAGCCGGAGAGCGCCATGAGCCGCATGTCGAGGGCCTCGCGCGAGTCCTCGGTGAAGCGCCGCGCCAGGCTGCCCGACATCAGGTTGCGCAGGTTGGAGGAGAGGTTGCTCGGCCGCACCTTGAAGAGCCAGCCGCGCCCGTAGGGGTCGTCGGTGACCAGCTGGGGCCGCGCGCCCAGCTCGGGGTTGACCATCACCACCTCGCCCTCGATCGGCGAGACCAGCTCGGCCTCGCGCCCGTCGACGCGCACGGCCGCGCCGCGCTCGCCCTGCGACAGCCAGGCCCCGGGCTCCGGCGTCTGGATGCCGTTGGCCGAGCCCAGCAGCCGGCGGCCGAAGTCGTCGAGGCCGACGCGCACGGTGCCGTCGTCCTCCGGCAGGGCCCAGGTGTGGCCGCGGTGATAGTGCAGCGCCTCGGGCAGCTGGAAGCCGGCCACCCAGGCGGGCTCGAGCTTCAGGGGCGCCACGGCCGGGACGTGGGCCTCGGCGACCGCCACCTGCACCGGCTGACGCCGGGTGAGGAAGTAATCGACCATGAGGAAGACTGCGAAGGTCGTGAGAACCAGCAGGACCGTCATGATGTGCCTCGCTTTCAGGGCACGCATCGCTGTGCGCCACCCTTCTCCTGAGCAAGGCCCGTGCCCCGTCTCCTTGACGCAGCGCAACTCGTTGATTAGAAACCGTTTGAGCAAGTAGACAAGCGCATCGCCTCGAACCGGGAACGCTGAGGATCTCTACGGCCGGCGCCGGCCCCCGCCTCGCGACGGTCCGCAAGTCGTTGCAGGAAAGGCTCCTGCGGGCACCGTTGAATTCGGCAGCGGGGTGTTGAGGGAACCAACGTCGCGCCGGTCCACGCGTCGGACCGGGGCCGGTCTCGGCCTCGGACCGAAAGAAAAAGGCCCTCGGGTCACCCCGAGGGCCTCATGGAAACGTCCGCGCGTCTACTCGATGCTCAGGTGCTCGAGCTCGACCGGCGTGGTGCACTCACCCGGCCCGGGGGCGACGTCGAGGAAGCCGCTCACGGTCAAGGTGTAGCCGCCGCCCGTGCAGGTCGTGGACGGCGGCACGTTGTTGACCACGAAGACGGCCGACTGCGCCGAGGCCAGGTTGAAGCTGAAGCGGCTCGACAGGCCGGCCGTGGCGGGCGGGCTGAGGCCGGCCTCGCCGATGTAGTTGGTGCAGATCGCGCCCGGGGTGAAGCTGCCCAGGTAGGCCGTGGTGAAGATCTGGTTGGCGACCACGGCGCAGTTGTTGGTGAGCGTGGCGGTCAGGCAGGTCGTCACCGGGGACGAGTTGGTGACCGTGTACTGGTCGTAGTTGGGCGTCACGCCCGTCACCTGCGCGCAGGTCTTGGGGGTGGAGCAGCTCGAGGCCACGCCGTTCCGGCTGATGCGGTTGGTCATGGTGGGCTCGCTGCCGTCGATCGTCCCGGTGAAGACCTGGTCGGGCGCGTTGCAGCTCGGCAGGCTGATCGGCAGCGTGCCGGAGCCGCTGGCCGAAGCGAGCGCCAAGCTCACCGCCACCGGGGTCCCGCAGGTGAAGGTGGGGCTGGTGCTGAGCTGGAAGGGCACCGCGTTCGTGGCCGTGGCGTTCTCGTTGAACGACGGGTAGGTCGTGTTGGGATCGCGGACGACGACGTTCGGGGTCGAGGTCGAGAGGTTCGCCGTGACGCCGCTGGCGGCGCGGCAGCCCACGTTCCGCACGGTCACGTTGAGCGTGTTGCAATCGCTGTTGTTGATGATGCCGTTGTTGTTGCCGAGCGCGGTGGCGGTCACCAGGTACTTGGCCGTGCCGTCGAGGGTCGCGTCCCGGGTGGTGGTCGCGCCGCCGGTGATCACGACGCCCGGGAAGCTGGCGGTGGTCGAGCAGTTGCGGTCGGGGTTCGTGATCGTGACCGTGTAGGTCCCCGGGAGCAGCGGCAGGGTGTAGGTGCCGTCCGCCAGGGTGGCGGTCGAGAAGCCGTCCGACGGGCCACCCGTCACCCGCACCTGCGAGTTGGCCAGCGGCAGGCCCGTGTCGAGGGCCGTGACCGTGCCCGCGAGCGTGCCGAACGTCGCGGCCGTGCAGCTCGGGAAGGCGAACTTGCCGACGCGGGTCTGCCAGGCGAAGCCCGCGGTCGGGGACGTGGCGTAGTACTCCTGCGTGTACCAGAAGGTGCAGCCGTCGGCCGGGTCGAGGGCCATCGAGCTGTAGTCGCCCCAGCGGTTGCTGGTGCCGCGCTGCACGCCGGAGCCCGCGAACACGACGGCCTCGCCCTGGGCGAGCTGGTTGGCGGGGTCGCCGGCCAGGCGGCCGGCCCAGGCCACCCCGGGGAAGACGCTGGTGCTCGAGATGCTGTAGCCGACCGCGATGTCGCCCGCGATGTCCATCGTGGCGCTGGGCATCCAGCGCTCGGTGGCGTCGGGGGCGAAAGTGGCCTGCTCGTTCACGCTGAGCGCGCCCGCGGGCGAGGTGCGGCGCAGCTCGTAGTAGCGCGGCGCGGCCTGGTACTGGGCGAAGGTGGGCGGCGCGCCCGGCGTGCCCGCGTTGACCGTGTGGACCGCGATCCAGGACTCGGTGCTGCCGCGCTTGACGTACTGCAGGTACGGCATCAGGCGGTCGCCGATGCTGTCCAGGTTGTCGGTGGCGCCGGCCACGGCCGGGGGCGGCTGCTCGATGTCGCCGCGGCCGCTGGGGCTGATCGAGTTGAAGGCCGCCACCGCCAGCGGGCTCTCGGCCCGCGCGGTGAAGGTCGAGTTGGCCGGCGTGGCGAAATCGGCGTGGAAGTTGAAGAGCCGCAGCGAGTCGGAGGCGTCGCCGGCCGCGTCGTCGTTGAAGATCGCGAAGACGTTGGCGGCGCCGGCCGGAGGCGGCTCGAGGCCCTGGAAGTTGGTCGGCACCATGCCCGAGGAGGCGTTGGAGACCGAGGCGGGCGTGGTGAAGTAGACGTACCCGGCGGTCGGGTCGCCCACCAGCATCTTGGCGCGGTCGAAGGCGTAGGCGCCGTGGCCCACGAAGCTGGGGTTGAACTCGCGCGTGGTCATGTAATACGCGTCCCACCAGGCCCCGAGCTTGGGGTAGTCGGGGAAGCCCGTGGCGGCCGTCTGGAAGGCGTAGGCGTACCAGGGGCCCGTCGGGTCGGGGGTCTTCGAGATGGCGATGCACTCGTACCAGGGCTGCACGGTCTGGCTGGCGAAGGCGAACTGGCTCAGCAGCCAGCGGTTGGCGATGCGGTCGAAGAGCACGATCGGGTCGCCCTGGTCGTTGGTGGAGCAGGGGCCGGCGACGCCGGCGAAGAGGCTGCTCATCTTGAAGGCCGGGCCGCGCGGCGTGCCGGACTTGTCCCAGATGCGCACCAGGTTGTTGGTGGTCTGGACGTAGTCGTTCAGGCCGACGTCGCCGTTGGTGTCGGGCGGCGCCACGGTCGAGCCGTAGTTGGCGGTGTTGTCGGCCGCGCTGTTGCCCTCGAAGGTCAGGCTGGGGGCGGGCATGGCGTCCGGGAAGCGCACGCTGCGCTGCAGCGCGCCGTCGTACTGCGGCGGCGCGTTCGGGTCGGGCGTGGGCTCGAACATCGAGTTGCGCTCGTTGATCTCCTCGTCGCCCTCCCGGCCGGTCTCGTCGGAGGCGCCCGCCAGGCCCTGGCGGGCCCAGATCTCGCGCACGCTGGCCGACTCCGCGAAGCCCGTGGCCGTGGCCGAGTAGGGCGCCGGGGACGGCCGGCTCCGGGACGGGGCCGCCTGCGCGGGCAGGGGCACCGCCCCGACCACGAAGGCCAGCAGGACTGCGGCTGAGGTCTGTCGACTGGGCATGATTCCTCCTGGGAATGATGGCTGGGGTTCGCGGACGGAAGCGGCGCGGCGGGGGAACGGATGCACGGCCATCAGCCGCACTTCCGGAGCCGGGCGGGCGCTCCGCGCCGGAGCTCGAGCTCCGGCGGCGCGTCAGGGTCGTCTGCGATCCGGACCCGGAGAACGAGGACCTCGCCCGCCACCCGGCCGGTGTACCGCGCCGGCCGGCTGACCTCGTCGCCCTGGCGCGTGGGCCCGCCCTCCGGCGTGAGCGTGCCAGCCAGGTCGAAGCGGCCGTCCTCGGACAGCAGGAAAGGGCCCTCGACCTGGCCGTGGGCGCAGTCGAACTCGAACCGGCTGCGGTGCTCCTCGACGCGCAGCTCCACGTGCTCGCCGCCCCACTGGCCCGGGGCCAGCTGCCGCGCAGGCGTGCTGGCCGCCGCCGGCAGGCACAGCGCCAGGACCAGGGCTGCGATGCGTGAGCCGCTGCGGGCACGCCCGGACTTGGGAGGGTTCGTCAAGGGGGACCAGATCAGGGGCGACTGCGGGACCTCAGAGGGACGGCGACGAGCGGGGAGCCTACCGGAGGATGCCCGCCGACTTCAAGTGCGCCGGGACGCGCCTCGCCTGCGGCTTGCGTTGACACCCCCGCGCGCGGGGCCTAGAATTCCCCTTCCTCGTCCCACCCGGTGCCGGAGTGGTGGAACTGGCAGACACGCACGTTTGAGGGGCGTGTGGGGAAACCCGTGCGGGTTCGAGTCCCGCCTCCGGCACCAAGCTCGCCTCCCCCGCGCCTCGGTCCAGCCTGAAGACGAAGAAGACGCCGGCCCGGTCGTCCGGGGGCCGGCTGGCCAGCTCCGCGTAGGGGTCGGGCTGGCGTCCCGCCAGGTTGAAGAGCACGTTGGGGCTCACCACCACCACGCCCGAGGGCCCTGCCGGCCGCGGGGCCACGCAGCCGTGGCGTCCGGGCAGGTCCTGATGGCGGATCCCGAAGCGCTCGGGGTCGTCGGGGCCGACGTAGCCCAGGCGCACCTCGGCGACGTCGTGGGCCCGCATCCACTCCCCCACCCGCCCGAGGTCCTGGCCCCAGTCGAGGTTGGAGTCGAGCAGCAGCCGGTGGGCGCCCGTCGTCCCGCCGGCGAGCGCGTTGAAGTAGGCCACCTGTCCGGACGGAAGGGCCGCCAGGGCTGGCAGGGCGTGCAGGGCCAGCAGGGCGGCGCCCGCAGCGCGGCCCGCCGGACGCGCCAGGAGCGCGGGCGCCCGTCCCGCCACGAGCAGGACCAGGAAACCGTACACGGGCAGGAGGTAGCGGTCGCCGAGCTGCACGGCGCCCAGCGAGTGCGCCAGGAAGAAGGCTGCGGCCGACAGCAGCCACAGGGCCTCGGGCGAGCCCGGCGCGGGACGGCGCCGGGCCAGCGACCAGGCCAGCGCGAGCAGGGCCAGCAGGAAGCCGGGCGTGTTCTTCACGGCGAGGGTCACGAGGTAGTAGGTCGCCCAGCCGCGGCGGCCGTGCTGGCCGAGGAAGAAAGCCGGGTGTCCGCGGCGCACGTGCTCGAGCTGGAAGCGCCAGGCCTCGACGTATCCCTCCGGGAGCAGGCGCAGCCCGTCGAGCGTGTCGAGCAGGCGTCCCGGCAACCCGAGCGGTGCGGACGCGGTCCGCGCGAGCGGGGCCCCGTCCGGGCCGGCGGCGCGACGGAAGCCGTACGCCGCCCAGGCCACGGACGCCGCGCCGAGGACGACGGCCAGGCCCAAGCCCAGCAGGGCGGACGTGCGCGGACCCTCGCGCGGGATCCAGTGCACCATCACCTCGTGGCCGGGGCCCTGCGGGAAC
>JBDIBD010000124.1:0-10851 GCA_039812725.1 Vicinamibacteria bacterium
ACGGCCTGGCCGCCGAGCACTACTTCGTCCCCGCGACCAAGTGCTGCGCCTTCGAGCCGACCCTGCCGAACTACCTGGCGGGGCGCATCCTGGCCGACGCCGACGCGGCCCTGGCGCGCGCCGGCGCGGCGCTCGACGAGGGCGCGGCGCGGCGCGTGCTGGCGGCCCCCAGCGGCGTGCGCTCGGGGGGCCTCTTCCGGACGCTCTACGCGCAGACCCCCGACGTCTTCGGCCGCGCCCCGGCGCTGCGCTGCCCCTATCTCGGCCCCGACGGCGGCTGCGGGGTCTGGCGCCACCGCCCCGGCGTGTGCGCCACCTGGTTCTGCAAGCACGTGCGCGGCCAGGCCGGGGCGCGCTTCTGGCGGACGGCCGACCGGCTCCTGCGCGCGGTGGAGCTCGACCTCTCGGTGTGGTGCGCCGCGGAGCTCGGCGCGCCGGCGACCGAGGTGCTCTCGCCCGGCCCGCAGGCCGAGGGCCGCCCCGAGGTGGCCGAGCTGGGCGGGCCCGTCGACACCGAGCGCCACCGTGCCCTGTGGGGCGCCTGGGAGGGGCGCGAGGAGGAGTTCTACCGGCGGTGCGCCCGGCTGGTGGAGTCGCTGGCCTGGCCGCAGGTGCTGGCCATCTGCGGGCCGAGCGTGCGCGTGCTGGCCGGCGCCACGCGCGCGGCCTACGAGCGTCTGGTGAGCGACGAGCTGCCGCCCCGGCTGCGGCTCGCGCGCCTCGAGCTCCACCCGGCGGGCGTGGGGCGCTTCCTGGTCAGCACCTACAGCCCGTACGACCCGCAGGCCGCGTCCGACACGCTGCTCGGCGCTTTGCGCTGCTTCGACGGCCGACCCACGGGCGAGGCCCTCGAGGCGGTGCGGCGTCGGTTGGGCCTCGGCCTCAGCTCCGGGCTCGTGCGGCGCCTGGTGGACTTCGGCCTGCTCGAGCCGGTCGAGGACGGCGCGGACGCCGCACCGCCCCCGGCCGCCCGCGGCTGAGGCGGACGGTAGAATTCGGCGATGTCCGGCCCAGCCAGCGCCGACTCCCGGCGGCGGCCGTTTCCCCACGGCCTGGCCCTCCTCGCTGTGCTGGTGCTGGGCGGCGGGATCCGCCTATGCCTGGCCCTGCGCGACATCGTCGCCGTGGACGACCTGTTCGTCCCCGACGACTCGTACTACACGCTGGCCATCGCCCGGTCGCTGGCCGCCGGGCACGGCCCCACGGTCGACGGGACCGTGCTCACCAACGGGTTCCAGCCGCTCTTGGCCTTCCTGCTGGTGCCGGTCTTCTGGCTGGTCCGCGACCCCGACGCCGGGCTGCGGGCGGCCGTGCTGCTCGGGGCGCTGGCCGACGTCGTGACGATCGCGCTCCTGGCGCGCCTGGGCTCGCGCCTGCGCTCGCCCACGCTGGGGTTGCTGGCCGCCGGCTTCTGGGCCGCCTCGCCCCTGGCCGTGGCCAACGCCCTCAACGGGCTCGAGACGTCGCTGTCCGTGGCTTGCGTCGTCGCGGCTCTCTCGGTCTGGGCCGGTCTCGACGGGGCCGCGCCTCCTCGCCGCTTCCTGGGCCTCGGCCTCCTGTGGGGGCTGGCGCTGCTGGCGCGGGTGGACACGGCCTTCGCGGTGCTGCCCTTCGGGCTGGCGCTGCTGGCGCGCAGGGAATGGAGCAGGCTGTGTGCGGCCGCGGCGGCGGCCCTGGCGGTGGTGCTGCCGTGGTGGGCGTACTCGACCGTGGTGTTCGGGACGCCGGTCCCCGAGAGCGGCCCGGCCGTGCGCCAGTACGCGCTGCTGCACCGCGAGCTGTACCTCACCACCCAGGGCCAGCTGGCCGCGGCCCTGGGCACGCTGCTGCCCGCGCCGTTCGTGCACTCCCGCGCGCTGCGCGAGGTGGTCTTCGAGTCCAGCGCCTGGGCCGGGCTCGGCACCGCGGCCTACGCCGCCCTCCTGGCGGCCGTCGGGCTGATCCTCGACCGCTCGTTCCGCCGCGACCGCTCGCTCGCACCGGTGCTGCCGGTCGTGCTGGCCTGGGGCGGGGCGATCCTGGCCTTCTACGTCTTCGTGGTCCCCGCGGCCTGGTTCTTCCCCCGCTACCTGCTGCCCTGCGCCCTCGTGGCCGGCCTGTTGGCGGCCGGCGCCCTGGCCAGCGGCCTCGAGAGAGCGCGCGCGCCGTGGGCGCGAGGAGGCCTGGCCCTGCTGGCCTGCGCCCTGCTGGTCCCGGGTCTGCTGTCCGCCTGGGACCTGCTGCGCGTCGAGACCACCGGGACGCTCGACGCCGGCCTGCACGGGGCCAAGGGCTACCGGCGCGCGGCGCACGAGATCCTCGCCGCGCTGCCGGCGGGCAGCGTGGTGGGCGCCATGCAGACCGGGGCGCTGACCTATTTCGCGCCCCCCGGCGTGCGGGTGGTGAACCTCGACGGGGTCGTCGACGGGTTTGCGGCCCGGGCCCTGCGCGAGAGGCGCCTGGCCGGCTACGCCCGCGCGCGCGGGGTGACCCATCTGGCCGACTGGCCCTTCAACATCGAGAACTTCGCCCGCCGGGCCGGCCCGGCCGCGTCCGGCCTGCGGGCGCGCGAGCTGGCCCGGGCCTCGCCCCAGGGGCACGAAGCGACGGTCCTGCTGGCGCTCGAGTGGCCCCCGCCGCTGCCGCAGCCGGGGCCCCGCTGAGCGACCTCGCCCGGGGCGGAGTCTTCCGGAGGCGCTGGCCCGGGGTCAGCGCGAGGCGAGCAACTCGCCGGCGCGTCCAGCGTTGCGGAGGACCTGCGCGGTGGAGCGCGCCCCGGCCGCCACGAGCACCTCGGCGGCCGCCTCGTGGAGCTCGACCGGCCACAGCCGCCAGAAGAGCGGCTGCCAGGCGGCCTCCCAGGCGCGGCCGGCGTAGCGCTGGAGGTGGGCCGACCTCTCCAGGACCTGTCGGATCGCCGGCGCGTCGTCCAGCCCGTCGGCTCGCGCCAGGAAGGCCCAGGCGAACGGCAGGTGCAGGCTGAGGTCGCAGTCGTGCGCCGCGTCGCGCACGTACGCCAGGCCCGCTCCGCGGTCGAAGCGCAGGAGCAGCGGGGCGAAGGCGCAGAAGGCCACCGGCTCCTCGATGGAGTGGAGAGCCAGCGGCAGTCCGGCGCGCCGCAGCCGGGGCGCGTGCCGGGCCAGGGCGGCGCGGAGCCGATCGAGGACGTCGGGCCCGAGCGTGCCCTGCTCGAAGCGCGCGTGAATCCAGCTCTCCAGGTCGAAGGGATCGCGCACCTCCTCCGCCACCGCGTCGGACAGGAAGCGCACCAGCTCGGGCCAGCGGCCGAGCGCGCGACAGGCGCGCACCCAGGCGTAACGGTGCGAGCTGGCCGGGCCCTCGCGCGCCAGCACGCGGCCGAGGCGCTCGGCCGCCAGCTCCAGCTGGCCGCAGCGCGCCGCGGCGTGGCCGAGCTCGGTGTCGCCCGCGTCCCCCTGCTCGGCGTCCACCAGCAGCGTCAGCGCAGCGAGGCTGTCGCAGGCGATCTCGGCGAACGGCTCGGGCGCGCGGTCCATCGCGTAGCCCACCTCCCACCACAGCCCCGTCTCGCGGCAACGCACCCGGGTGCGGCACGAGCCGTCGCGCCGGGCGCGTTCGGGATCCGGCCGCGGGCCCTCGAGGCAGGACCAGTCCGCGGAGCGCGGGAGGCGGGTGCAGGGGCAGCTCACGGCGGCAGGATAATGCAGGCACCCACGCCACCGGGGCGCCCGACTCCTGCGCCCCGGTCAGGTGGGATAGGCTGCGCCTGCCGACGCCATGAAAGCCATCACCTACTCGGCGTACGGTCCGCCCGAGGTTCTGCAGCTCAGGGACGTCGACCAGCCTGTCCCCGGCGACCACGACGTGCTGATCCGGGTGCGGGCGGCGGAAGCCACCAAGGCCGACTGCGAGATGCGCAGCTTCCGGTTCCCGGCCAAGTGGTTCTGGCTCCCGCTGCGGATCGCGCTGGGTCTCCGCAGGCCACGGCGGCCGATCCTGGGAGCCTACTTCGCCGGGGAGATCGCGTCGTGCGGGCGAGCGGTGACGGGCTACTCGGCCGGAGAAGCGGTCTTCGGCGCCACCGGCCTGCGCCTGGGAGCCTACGGCGAGTACGTCGCCCTGCCCGCCAGCGCCAGCATCGCCCCGAAGCCGCGCAACATGGGCTTCGCCGACGCGGCGGCCGTGCCCATGGGCGGGCTCAACGCGCTGCACTTCATGCGCCGCGCGGGCCTGCGGACCGGCGAGCGGGTGCTGATCAACGGGGCGGGCGGCAGCATCGGAGCCCACGCCGTGCAGATCGCCAAGTCCATGGGCGCCGAGGTCACGGCCGTCGACAACGCGGTCAAGGAGGGCCTGCTGCGCCGCCTGGGCGCGGACCACTTCGTCGACTACACCCGGGAGCGCTTCGCGGACAGCGGCCCGGCCTACGACGTCGTCTTCGACATGGTGGCCGGCAGCTCCTACTCCGCCTGCCTCGCGGTCCTGAAGCCGCGCGGCCGCTACCTCTCGGGCAACCCGCGGCTGTCGGTCATGCTGCGTTCCCTGCTCACGAAGCGCTTCACGGACAAGACCGCCACGTTCGCCTTCGCCCGGGAGACCCGCGAGGAGCTGCGGGCGCTCCAGGAGCTGGTCGAGGCGGGACGGATCGCGTCGATCGTCGACCGTGTGCTTCCGATGGAGCGGGCGGCCGAGGCCCACCGCCTGGTCGAGAGCGAGGAGCGGCGGGGAGCCATCGTGCTCGCCATCGACGGCGACGTGCGAGCCGGAAGCCGCTGACCGGGTCCTGCCGTTCGACGGCCGGCCCTGAGCCGCCCTTGACACCGTGGGCCCCGGGGCGCACTGTGCCCCACCGTGAGCCCGGCTGGCCGAATCGCCGTTCGCCTTGCCGCGCTCGTGGCGATCGCCGTGTCGGCCGGCTGCCACAGGGCAGCGCCCCCGCCGGCCGCCGTCCAGCCACGCACGCTGACGGTGGCCGTGCGCGCCGACGTGACCGGCATCTTCCCGAACCCGCCGACCATCAACGAGGCCTTCACGATCGACCTGTTCTCGAACGTGTTCGAGGGGCTCTTCCGCCTGGACTCGGCGCTGTCGGTGAAGCCCGTGCTGGTCTCGGGCTGGACCAACCCCGACGCGAAGACCTGGGTCTTCCGCCTGCGCGAGGGGGTGCGCTTCTCCGACGGCAGCCCGCTGACGGCCGACGACGTGACGGCCTCGCTCCGGGCCGCGATCGAGATGCCCTTTCCGACGGGGGCCTTCCTCGGCGCCATCCGGTCGGTCGACACCGTCTCGCCTCTGGAGGTCCGGGTCACGACCCGCGAGCAGTCCCCGGCCCTGCCCTCGTTCCTGGTCTCCGGGTTCGTGCTGTCCCGCGCCGCCCTGGCCCGCCGGCCGATCCCGCCGATCGGCACCGGCCCGTACCAGCTCGCCGGGCGCCAGCCGGGCCACAGCCTGGCCCTGCGCCGGAACCCGCACCACGATCCGCCCGCGGCCTTCGACGAGATCCACGTGCGCGTCATTCCCGACGCCGACGCCCGGGTCGCGGCCCTGGTGGCGGAAGAGGCCGACATCGCGGAGGGGGTGCCGCTGCGCTCGGTCGAGGCGCTCTCGCGCGACGGCCGGTTCACCGTGCTGGCCCAGCCGGGGATCCGGGTGCTGTATCTGGCGCCGCGCGTCGACCGGCCCCCGTTCGACGACCGGCGGGTGCGCGAGGCGCTCGACCTGGCCATCGACCGTGACGAGCTGAACCAGCGCGTCTACGCGGGGCACGCACGTCCCGCGTCGCAGCCGGTGCCGGTGGCCGTGGTGGGCTACGAGCGGGCCCTGGCGGTCGTGCAGGCCGACCGGGCGCGGGCCCGCGCGCTGCTGGCGGCAGCCGGCCGGGCCGGCGTCGAGGTGGTCCTCGACGCCCCCAACGACCGTTACCTGGAGGACGCGGCCCTGGCCCGCGAGGCCGCCCGCCAGATGGAGCTGGCGGGCTTCCGTGTCAGCGTCCGCACCCGCCCCAAGGCGGAGTACTTCCCGTTCCTCGAGGCGGGCGGCGCGCAGCTGTTCCTGTTCGGCTGGGTCTGCGACACGCTCGACGCCAGCGACGTCCTGGACGGCGCCTTCCGCTCGCGCGTCGGGGCCGGCCCGCCGAACCAGAACTACCAGGGGCTGGCCGACGGCCGGCTCGACCGCCTGATGGACGAGGCCGCCCGCGTCTCGGCCGCCGCCACCCGCTTCGCCGTCCTGCGCTCAGCCATGGCCCGGCTGCGCGAGATCCGGGCCGCGGCCTTCCTGGTCGTCATGCCGGAGACCATCGCCTTCTCGAAGCGCATCGCCTGGACCCCGCCGTCGACGCTGGTGCTGCGGCTCCACGACGTTGCGCCCGCCGTCGAGCCGCGCCCCCCGTCCCGGTAGCCCCCGGCGGCGGCGGCTAGTTGCCCACGGCCACCGGCTGCTGCTTCGAGAAGCGCAGCGTCTCGCCGTCGCCGTCGGCGTCCACCACCACTTCGTCGCCCTCCCGGAAGCGCCCGGCCAGCACGTCCACCGCCAGCGGGTTCTCGAGCATGCGCTGGAGCGTGCGCTTGAGCGGGCGGGCGCCGAAGGCCGGGTCGTAGCCGCGCTCGGCCAGCACCTGCCGGGCCCGGTCGCTGAGCTTCAGCGTCAGGCGGCGCTCGGCCAGGCGCTTCCTGAGGTCGCCCAGCTGGATGTCGACGATGCGGGCGATGTGCTCGCGGCCCAGGGAGTGGAAGATCACCGTCTCGTCGATGCGGTTCAGGAACTCGGGCTTGAACGTGCGCCGCAGGGCCTCCGTCAGCCGCTCCTTGAGGCGCGCCTCGTCGTCGGCGTCGCGGCTCTGCAGCTCCTGGATCAGGTCGGAGGCCACGTTGCTGGTCATGATCAGCACGGTGTTGCGGAAGTCCACCGTGCGGCCCTTGCCGTCGGTCAGGCGGCCGTCGTCGAGCACCTGCAGCAGCACGTGGAAGACGTCGGGGTGGGCCTTCTCGATCTCGTCGAACAGAACCACCGCGTAGGGCCGGCGTCGCACCTGCTCGGTGAGCTGCCCGCCCTCGTCGTAGCCCACGTAGCCGGGGGGCGCGCCGATCAGCCGCGCCACGGCGTGCTTCTCCATGTACTCGGACATGTCGATGCGCACCAGCGCGCGCTCGTCGTCGAACAGGAACTCGGCCAGGGCCCGGGCCAGCTCGGTCTTGCCCACGCCCGTGGGACCCATGAACAGGAACGAGCCCACCGGCCGGCGCGCGTCGGACAGGCCGGCGCGCGCGCGGCGCACCGAGTTCGCCACCAGCAGCAGGGCCTCGTCCTGGCCCACCACGCGCAGGCGCAGGCGGTCCTCCATCTTCAGCAGCCGGTCGACCTCGCTCTCGAGCATGCGCGTGACCGGGATGCCGGTCCACTTGGCCACCACTTCGGCCACGTCCTCGGCGTCGACCTCCTCCTTGAGCATGCGCTGGCGCGACTGCAGCTCGCCCAGGGCCCGGTTCTGGGCCTCGAGGTCCTTCTCGAGCTGCGGCAGCGTGCCGTAGCGCAGCTCCGCCGCCCGGCCCAGGTCGCCCTGGCTGGTGGCCTGCTCGGCCTCGAAGCGCGTGCGCTCCAGCTTCTCCTTGAGCTCGCGGATGCGCTGGATGCCGGCCTTCTCCTGCTGCCAGTGGGCCTTCATGCCGGCCGACTTCTCGCGCAGGTCGGAGAGCTCCTTCTCGATCTTGCCCAGCCGCTCCTGGGAGGCCCGGTCGGGCTCCTTCTGCAGCGCCTGGCGCTCGATCTCGAGCTGCACGACGCGCCGCTCGACCTCGTCGATCTCGGTCGGCAGGCTGTCGATCTCGATGCGCAGCCGGCTGGCGGCCTCGTCCATCAGGTCGATGGCCTTGTCGGGCAGGAAGCGGTCGGAGATGTAGCGGTGGCTGAGCGTGGCCGCGGCCACCAGGGCCGCGTCCTGGATGCGCACGCCGTGGTGCACCTCGTAGCGCTCCTTCAGGCCGCGCAGGATGGCGATGGTCTCCTCGACGCCCGGCTCGCCCACGAAGACGGGCTGGAAGCGCCGCTCGAGGGCGGCGTCCTTCTCGACGTGCTTCTGGTACTCGTTGAGGGTGGTGGCGCCCACGCAGCGCAGCTCGCCGCGCGCGAGCGCCGGCTTGAGCATGTTGGAGGCGTCCATCGAGCCCTCGGCCGAGCCCGCGCCGACGACGGTGTGCAGCTCGTCGATGAACAGCACCACCTCGCCCTGCGACTCCTGGACCTCCTTGAGCACGGCCTTGAGGCGGTCCTCGAACTCACCGCGGTACTTGGCGCCCGCGATCAGCGCGCCCAGGTCGAGCGCCACCAGGCGCTTGTCCTTGAGCGACTCGGGCACGTCGCCCGAGACGATGCGCTGGGCCAGCCCCTCGACGATGGCGGTCTTGCCCACGCCCGGCTCGCCGATCAGCACCGGGTTGTTCTTGGTGCGGCGCGAGAGCACCTGCACCACGCGGCGCACCTCGTCGTCGCGGCCGATGACCGGGTCGAGCTTGCCCTTGCGCGCCAGCTCGGTCAGGTCGCGGCCGTAGCGCTCGAGGGCCTGGTAGCGGTCCTCCGCGTTCGGGTTGTCCACGCGCTGCGTGCCCCGGATCTCGCGCAGGACCTTCAGCAGCCCCTCGCGGCTGGCGCCGGCACGCTTCAGGATCTCGCCGGCCGGGGTCTTCGACTCGAGCAGCGCCAGCAGCAGGTGCTCGGTCGAGACGTACTGGTCCTTGAGCGCCTCGGCCTCGCGCAGGGCCTGCTTGAGGGCCGTGTCGAGCTTGGGCGAGACGTGCGTCTGCGCGCCCTGGGCCGCCGGCAGCGACTTCAAGCTGCGCTCGACCTCCTGCTGCAGCGCGCCCACGTTGGCGCCCAGCTTGCCGAGCGCCGCCGGCGCGACGCCGCCCTCCTGCTCGAGCAGGGCCGCCAGCAGGTGCTCGTTCGTGACCTCCGGGTGGTCGCTCTTCTCCGCCCGCGTCTGGGCGGCCGTCAGCGCCTCCTGGGCCTTCAGCGTGAACTGGTCGAGTCTCATTGCACGTCTCCTCAGGCCGGAAGTTAGTACATGCATGTGGTGTTGTCAAGTAACATGAGTGTAGATTAATCATGTCTTTGGCAGGATCACGCTCGTTCTCTGCGGCTCTTCCTACTGGAGGGTGGAGAACTGATGGGACCATTGCGTTTCTTGTTGCCGCTCGTCGTCCTGGGCCTCGTTGCGGAGTCGGCCGGGGCCCAGAACACGCTGACCAACCCCGAGCTCGGGTCCAGCCTGAGCGGCTGGACGCCGGTGGCGGGAGCCGGCGTGACCTGGGCCTGGGACAACGTCAACGGCTTCCCGGGGCAGGGAGCCGCCTTCGGGCTCAACGCCCAGGCGACCGGGCCGAGCGCCATCTTCCTCAGGCAGTGCGTGCCGGTGGTGTCCCTGAACACGTTCTACACGCTGCACGGCGTGGCGCGGGTCGCCACCGGCCAGGGCAGCACCGGCTATGCCACGGCCCAGTGGGCCTTCTACGACGGCGCGGGCTGCACCGGCTTCGCGCACCCCACCAACTACTCCAACACGGTCAGCCCGGTGGCCGGGGACTGGGTGGCCTTCAGCGACCAGTACCCGGTGCTCAACCCGGTGGGCGCCACCAGCGCGCTGGTCGAGCTGGCCGTGGTCAAGAACGAGGCCTCCGGCGCGTTCGCCGGGGAGTTCGACCACCTCTACTTCGGGCCGCCGCTCACGGCCAAGGGCGACTTCGACCGCGACGGCCACGCCGACCTGGTGCTGCGCCAGATCGGCGGCGCGACCGCCCACCACGAGCTGTGGCTGATGAACGGCGGCGTGCGCCAGGGGACGCAGTGGCCGATCGGCTACGACGACCTGCCGGCTGCCTGGCAGCTGGCCGGGGTCGACGACTTCAACGTGGACAAGCAGCAGGACCTGGTGCTGTGGAACAGCCAGACCGGCGCGGTCGACTTCAGGTTCCTGGTCGGCAACGTGGGCTGGGCGACGGTCGCGCTCGCCAACCCGCACACCCCCGACTGGACCGTGGCGGCCACGGCCGACTTCAACCACGACGGCCAGCCCGACCTGCTGTGGCGCAACCTGACCACGCAGGCCCTCGAGATCTGGACCCTGAACGGCACCCAGAAGACCGGCACCATCACCCCCAGCCCCGGCCAGGCCGTCGACGGGAACTGGTCGGTGGTGGCGGCGCTCGACTTCAACGGCGACTACAACACCGACCTGCTCTGGTACAACGCCACTTCCGGCAAGATCGTGCTGTGGTTCATGAACGCCAGCGTCGTGCGCACCACCGGCCAGTTCACCAACCCGCCCAACGCCGGCGACAACAACTGGAAGGTCGTGGCCGCCGCCGACTACGGCGTGGGGCCCGGCGGGGTGAGCTTCTCGAACGACATCGTCTGGCGCAACGAGACCAGCGGCAACCTGGTGATCTGGTACATGGACAAGGCCGGCAACCGCACCAGCGGCAGCTTCACCAGCCCGACCGCCCCCGACAACCCGCTGGGCTGGACGGTGGCGGGCCCGCGCTAGGCCGGCCCGTCAGGCCAGCGTGCGCAGCTCCAGGCGGGGCAGCGCGCCGCGCAGGGCGGGCTGGGCCCGGAGGCGCGCCCGCAGCGTGCGCGCCGCCAGGCCGGGCGGGCCGACCGCCAGGATGTGGTTGTAGTAGTCGCGCACGCCCACCGAGACCAGCGTCCGGCCGGGCGCGACCTGGCGCAGCGCGCGGGCCACGGCCGGCCCCTCGTGGATCGTGTTCGAGATCAGCACGCCGCCCGGCGCCACCCGCCGCCAGGCCAGCTCGAGGCCCGGCAGCGGGAAGCCCTCCGGCTTGCGCACGTGGCGGTTGGTGCCGACGAAGACGTCCTCGATCACGATGTCGAAGCGGCGCC
>JBDIBD010000125.1:0-10829 GCA_039812725.1 Vicinamibacteria bacterium
TGGCCAGCGTCCCGGCCACCAGCGCCGCCGCCGCGCCCGCCCGCCGCGGCAGGTCGAGGGCCAGCAGGGCCAGCGTCACGAACAGCAGCCCGAAGGGCTCGTTGTGGCCGCTGCCCGCCACCGCCGCCGGCGCCGCCGGGTTCCAGGCCCAGAGCAGCACGCGCTCAGGAGGCTGGCCGCGCCGCCGCAGCAGCCGCGCCAGCAGGCTCCAGCAGGCCAGCTCGCAGGTCACCAGGAAGAGCTTCATGGCGGCGACCGAGTCGTGCAGCGCCACCACGCCGCGGGCGGCCAGTTGCCACAGCGGCGGGTAGAGGGCGGTGTAGCCCTTGTGGTTGACGCTCTGCCAGACCTCGTCGCGCAGGGCCGTCCAGCGCCCGGCCTCGGGCCGGTCGCTCCAGGCGTAGGGGTTGCCGCCGTGGGCCTGGACACGCCCCTCCCAGACGTAGCGGTAGACGTCGTCGGACAGCAGCGGCGGCCCGGGGACCAGCGCCAGCCGCCAGAGCACCGCCAGCCCGAGGGCGGCTCTCAGGGCCGGCTTCCCCGCCCCGCGCGCCCCCCACAGGCCCAGCAGGAAGCCGGCGCAGGCCCCGCCGAAGGCCAGCAGGTGGGCCAGCGGGGCGGGGCGCTGGTCGCCCGTCAGCGTCCACCAGGCGCAGGCCAGGGTGATCGGCAGGGCGGCCAGCGCCAGGGCGAGCGGGCGGCGCAGCACGGCGCGATGTTAGCCCGGCCCCCCGGCAGGGGGCCACGGCGCGACCGGGCCTTGGTAGAATCACGCCCGAACGCCCGTCCAGAACCAAGGTGAGGTGCCCGTGAGAATCGCTCTCGCTGTCGTGGCCGTGCTCGTGGCCGTGCCGCTCGCCGCCCAGGACCCCGCCGCTGTCTACCAGAAGCAGGGCAACTCCTTCGGCTTCCACGTCGACACCCTGGTGCGTTACGAGACGACCCGCGACATCCTCACGAGCCCGGCCACGGACCCCACTCTGCAAGAGAACCAGGAGCGCTGGATCTTCCGCGCCCGCCCGCGCCTCGAGTTCGGCGGCGACAAGTTCAGCCTCGGCGTGGGCGGCGACTTCTACTACAGCGACGAGGACAACCTGGTCCCGCCGCCGCCCCAGACCACGCTGACGATCCTGCGCGACAACTTCGACTCGCGCTCGGCCCGCCTCGACCTGGCCTTCGTGAAGGCCAAGCCCGTCTCCTGGATGGAGATGGCCCTGGGCCGCTTCGAGATGCCGGTGGCTTTCACCGAGATGATCTGGGACAAGGACCTGCGGGTGCAGGGGGCCTCGCTGGCCCTGGGCGTGCGCAACCACGGCAGCGTCGAGCGCGCCGCGGTGACCGGCCTCTTCTCCCGCGCCAGCCACGCCCTCGACGACGGCGGCGACGACTTCTTCAACGAGAACGCGGTCGAGATGAAGACCCTCTCGGGCGAGCTGGCCTTCAAGTCCGGGCAGAACGGCTCGCTGCAGCTGGTCGGCTCGTGGGTCGAGTGGAGCAAGATCCGCAACATGGAGGTCCCGATCCGGCGCCAGAACCCGCGCATCGCCGGGCAGTTCGTGCGCGAGAAGTACCAGGTCTTCGACGCCGTGGCGCGCCTGACCGTGGGCGGCAGCATGCCCCTGCAGCTGATCGGCAACATGTCCTGGAACGTGGGCGACGACCCCGCCACGCTGGCGCTGATCACCCACCCCAAGGGGCAGAAGGGGCTGTGGCTGGCGGCGGTGGTGGGCTCGCTGGAGGGCTCCCGGGCGCGGGCCGAGTACACCTACGCCTCGGTCGACCGCGACGCCACCCTGGCCGCCTACAACGCCGACGACTTCTTCTGGGGAACCGGCTGGTCGGGGCACCGCGTCGAGCTGGCCAGCCGCACGCGCGCCAAGACCAGCATGCACCTCATCGGCGAGTGGGTGAAGTTCAAGGACTCGGCCGTGGTGGCCGAGCGCGACCACACCGTCAGCCGCTACCGCGTGGAGTTCCGCACCCGGTACTGACGGCCGGGCCCGGCCCGGCGGGCGCTACGGCGCCTGGACCGGCGGGCCGGGCTTCGGCTCGGGCTTCCGGTCGAGCTGTTCGAGCAGCTCCCAGGGCACCGACAGCCTCAGCGTGGCGCGGGTGCCCTGGCTGGCGACCTGGGCGCCGGCCACCAGCTTCTGCAGCTCGGGCTTGTCGGCGGCCTGGAACGAGGCCAGCGCCAGCAGCCCGCGCGCCGCGTCGGCCAGGTTGCGGGCCGCGGCCTCGTCCAGGGCCTCGGCCTGCAGCTCGAGACGCAGCTGGGGGTCGAGGTCGCCGCTCACCAGGACGGAGCGCAGCGGCGGCAGGGCGAAGCCGGGGGAAGAGGCCGACCCCGTCCCGGCCGGCTTGGCCCCGGCCGGTCCCGACGGCCCGAGGCCGCGCGCCACCTCACCGTCGACGACGACCCAGAAGGCCGGCGAGCCGCTCACGCCGCCGGCCACGTCCACGAGCGGCGAGCGCGGGGCCGAACGGCCCTCCAGCAGGGCCTCGACGTCGGCCCGCGAGCCCAGGACCAGCGCGTGGTCGCCCAGGAAGGCCAGCGCGCCCGGGCGGCCGCGGCCCTCGCCGAACAGGTAGAGGGTGTTCCCGGCCACGGAGCGCCAGGTGGCCTTCTTGCCCTGCTCGATGGCGCGGCCCAGCTGGTAGCGGTCGAAGCGCCCGCTGACGTGCACCAGCACGTGCTCGGCCCCTCCGCTCGGCGAACCGCCGGCCAGCACGGCCTCGTCGACGTCGCGCTCGAGGTCGAGCCCGGTCTCCTCGCGCAGGCGCTGGAGGTCCCGGAGCGGCCCGCCGGCGTCACGCTGCAGGCGCTCCCACAGCGGGCACTTCACCAGGGCCTGGAGGTCGAGCCCGGCCAGCACGCGCGTCCCGGCAGGCGGCTCGAAGCCCGCCGGCAAGGGCCCGGCCGCGCCCGCGCACGGAGCCACGGCGGGCAGCAGCGCGACCGTCACGACGAGTCCCACGCGCCAGCGCATCATCCCCATCTCCTCCGCGCGGCCCCGCGCGCTACTGCGGCAGAACGTACTCGCGCCGCTCGAACACCAGCGTGGCCAGCGTCAGCCCGCCCCCGATCACCAGCGCGAGGCTCAGGAGGCAGGCCCAGCCGCTCACCGGCAGCGGCGTGAACAGGCCGAACAGCCCCTCCACGGGCGGCGCGTAGGGCAGCAGGCCGCGCAGGTGGCGCGCCACGGTCAGCCGCGGCAGGTAACCCGGCAGGTTGGCCAGCAGCTCCCAGCCGAACAGGAAGCCCAGCCCGGGCAGCAGCGGGCGCCGCAGCAGCACCCCCAGCAGCGTGAACAGGGCGCCGTAGGCCAAGAGCGCCAGGGCCAGCACGCCGGCGTCGCGCACGAGGCCGGGGACGCGCCCGAAGAAGGCCCCGGCGCCCTCCTGCGAGGCCAGCAGCAGGAAGGTCGCCAGCTGGGCCGCGAGCGTCACGCCCAGGGCGAAGACGAAGTAGGCCGCGAAGCGGCCCACCAGCAGCGAGGCGCGCGAGACCGGCCGGGTGAGCAGGTAGACGATGGTGCGCGCCTCGACCTCCTCGGCGTAGCCGCTCGACTGCAGCAGCGCCACCAGCGGCAGGGCCAGGCCGACCCAGTAGAGCGTCACGGCGAAGTCGCCGTAGACCTGCCAGCCGGTCAGGTGCAGCTCGACCCCGGAGGCCGCGGCCACGCGGTAGGCCACCGCCAGCAGGGCCGGGAGCCCCAGCAGCAGGCCCGTCAGCCAGGCCCGGCGGCTGGCCAGGGTGGTCTCGATCCCGAGCGTGAAGGCCGCCCGGGCGCCGGGGACGAACGGCGTCGGGGCGCTCACCGGCTCACCAGGAAGCGGAAGACCGACTCGAGGTCCTCGTCGGTGGCGAACATCTCGCTCACGCCGGCGGCGATGGCGGCCTCGGGGACGCGCGCGTAGAGCTCGTCGGGGCGGGCCGTCTGCACGGTCAGCCACTCGCCCTCGGCCCCGAAGGTCAGCGACAGCACGTGCGGCGAGCCCACCAGCTCGCGCGCCAGCTGGCGCGGGTCGCGGGCCCGGAAGGCCACCGTGTGCGGGTGCGTGTCGAGCAGCTCGCGGATCTCGCGCACGTCGCCCTCGGCCAGGACGCGCCCGTTGTGGATCAGCAGCACCCGCCGGGTCATGGCCTCGACCTCGTGCAGGATGTGGCTGGAGACCAGCACCGTGCGCCCCTCGCGCCCCAGCTTGCGGACCAGGTCGATGATGCGGCGCCGGTTGACCGGGTCCATGCCGGTCAGGGGCTCGTCGAGCAGCAGCACCTCGGGGTCGTGGGCCAGGGCCTGGGCCACGCGCAGGCGCTGGCGCATGCCCTTGCTGTAGCCGCCCACGCGCCGGTCGCGGGCGTCCTGCAGGGCCACCAGCTCGAGGGCCGCCTCGGCCCGGCGGCGGCACTCGGCCTCGTCCCAGCCGTGGAAGCGCAGCAGCCCCACCAGGAACTGCAGGCCGGTGAGCGTCTCCCAGAAGGCGTCGGTCTCGGGCGACAGGCCGACCCGCGAGAACAGCCCCGGGGAGCCCCAGGCCGGCTCGCCCAACAGCTTGACCTCGCCCTGGCTGGCCTGCAGCAGGCCGGCCGCCAGCTTGAGGAAGGTCGACTTGCCGGCGCCGTTGGGGCCCAGCAGGCCGGTCACGCCGGCCGGCACGCTGACCGTCACGTCGTTGAGGGCGATCACCGCGCCGTACCAGCGCGAGGCCCGCGTCAGCTCGATGGTGGCGCTCACGACACGATCTCCACCGCGCGCACGCGGGCCCGCAGGACGGCCAGACAGCCGGCGCCCACGGCCAGCAGCACGCCCAGGGCCAGGGCCCAGTGCAGCTCGAGGGCGCGCTCCTGCACGCCGAACAGCGCGTTGCCCACCGCGCGCAGCATGGCCGGCAGCGAGAGCAGGGCCCACTCGGGGCGCCCGAAGACCCCCCGCAGGATGCTGGAGGCCGCCTCGAGCAGCATCAGCAGGCCGAAGAAGCTCAGGCCCGCCAGGCGCGTGCTGCGCGAGAGGGCCGAGATCGCCAGACAGGCCAGCCCCAGGCTGAGGGCCATCAGGAGCGACTGGGCCACGATGGCGGGCGGGACCCAGGCCAGCTGCCAGGTCGCGAACCGGGCCGGGGCGAGGGCCGCGGCCACCAGCCACAGCAGCAGCGCCGGGGCCAGCGTCACCAGCAGTTGCACCACCAGCAGCACGCCCAGCTTGCCCAGCAGGTAGTCGCGCCGGGTGAGCGGCCGCGACAGGTAGACCACGATCGCGCCGCTGCGCAGGTCGTTGGCGATCAGGCCCGCTCCGGCGAAGACCGTCAGCAGGAGCACGAAGAAACCCTGCTGGTTGAGGAACTGTCCGAACAGGCGGCCGTCGACGGGCAGCACCCGGCCGGCGTCGGGGAACTGGGTCACGACGTAGACCTGCACCAGCCGCACCACGAAGGTGATCCAGCTGAAAGCGGCCAGCGCCAGGAAGGCCTTGCGCACGAACAGTCCGCGCAGGGCCTCGCGCACGATCGGCCAGAAGCGCACCTGCCGCAGCGGGTGACGGGCCTCGTAGCGCCGGTAGCCCTGGTCGTAGACGGGCATCAGGCCCCCGCCTCGCGCTGGTGGCCCAGGGCCTTGAGGAAGACGTCCTCGAGCGACTCCCCGGCGGGACGCAGGTGGCGCACCTGCAGGCCGTTCTCGAGCGCCAGGCGAAAGAGCTGCTCGGGCCCGCGGCCCTCGGCCAGCAGCACGCGCAGCCCGTCCTCGGCCTCGCGGGCCTCGCCGCCCAGGTCGCGCAAATCCGTCAGGAAGCCGGCCGGGTCGCCCTTGAGGCGCAGGTCGAAGGCCTGGCGGCGCGGGCCGGTCAGCTCGGCCATCGTCCCGGCGGCGGCCACCTTGCCCAGGTTGAAGACCACCACGCTGCGGCAGACGCGCTCCACGTCGTGCAGCAGGTGCGAGCACAGCACCAGGCTCATGCCGCGGTTCTCGGCGATGTCGCGGATGAGGGCCAGCATCTCCTCGCGCCCCACCGGGTCGAGGCCGTTGGTGGGCTCGTCGAGCAGCAGCAGCTCGGGATCGTGCACCAGCGCCTGGGCCAGCTTGGCGCGCTGCTTCATGCCGGTCGAGTAGGTCTCGAGCTGGCGGTAGCGGGCCTCGCCCAGGCCCACGTAGTAGAGCACCTCGTGGGCCCGGCTGACGGCCTCGCCGCGCGGCAGCCCGGAGAGCTCGCCGGCGTAGGCCACGAACTCGAAGGCCGTCATGCCGCCCACGTGGCAGTCGCCCTCGGGCATGTAGCCGATGCGCTGGCGCACCTCGAGCGGCTTCCGGCGCGGGTCGAGGCCGAAGGCCAGGAGCTCTCCGCCATCGGGTCTCAGGAAGCCCAGCAGCGTCTTGAGCAGCGTGGTCTTGCCGGCCCCGTTGGGGCCCAGCAGGCCCGTGGGGCCCGGGGGGAAGGCTCCGCTCACCCCGGCCAGCGCCTGGACGGGCCCGTACGACACGCGGAGGTCCCGGAACTCGACCAGGGCTTCGGCCATCAGGAGATCAGACGCATCCGGCCCACCCGGGGTTCCGGAAGCGCGGGCGTCAGTCTATGGCGGGCAGGCCGGAAAAGGGAAACGGGCGCGGGGCCATGCGCAGCCCCGCGCCCGGGAGACGGCTACGAGGCGACTACGGAGCGACCGCGAAGATCAGGTCGTCGTGGTCGTTGTAGCTGCCGGCCACGCAGGCGCCGGCGCTGCTGTTGAAGCGGAACTTGGCGCGGATGGCCTGCAACGGGCCGCCTGCGGGCAGGGTGAACGTGCGCGTCATGACCTGCTGCCCGGCTGCCGGCGGGTTGACCGAGGTCCCGACGGCGGTCCAGACGGGCGCCGTCGCGTCCGGAGCGTGGAAGATCTCGAGCCAGTCCGAGGCGAACGTACTGTAGGCCCAGACGGTGGCCTCGATGGTCACCGACTTGCCCGGCGCCAGCGCCGTGCCGTCGTTGGTGTAGATCTTCAGGCGGTCGTTCGACTCGTCGCTGTGGAAGGTGCCGGAGGCGCCGTCGGCGCAAGAGGTGGCGATCGTGTTGGGCTGGTTGGCCTCGGCCGGCGACATCGTGCCGCGCCCGACCAGCAGCGTCGGGCCCGAGTCACAGGACTTGCCCACCACGCCGCACTTGGGCGCCTTCAGCGTGGCGTCGTAGGTGGCGGTCTGGTCGCCCAGGCCGAGCGCGAAGACCAGGTCGTCGTGATCGTCGAACGAGCCGGCGCCGCAGGACGAGGCCGCCCCGCCGCGCCGCAGGTGGGCGCGGATGGCGGAGGGCGTGGCGTTGCTGCCCGTCAGCGTGTAGGTCGTACCGAGCGTCCGCAGGCCGTTGGCCGTCGGCGTCAGCGTGCCGACCAGGGCCCAGACGGGCGTGCCGGCGTCGGGCGCGTAGTAGACGTCGACCTTGTCCTGCGTGAAGTCGGTGATCCAGGCCTTGACGTCGATCTGCACCGGCGAGCCGCCCGCGAAGGGCTGGGCGTTGGTGGTGTAGACGCGCACGTAGTCGATCGACTCGTCCACGTGGTAGGTGCCCGACGTGCCGTCGGCGCAGGAGTTGTTGATCGTGTTGGGCTGGTTGGGCTCGGCGCCGCCGCTGATGGTGTCACGTCCGTTGACCAGCGTGCCGGTGTCGCAGGCCCGCCCCACGTTGAAGCAGCGCGGGACCTTGAGCCCGGAGTCGTAGCGGCCGTGGCGGTCCGTGCCGTAGCCGTTAACGTTGAGCTGGACGCTGGCGAAACGGTCGTTGCCGCCGTTGCTGCCCTTGACCTGGAAGCTGTAGCCGCCGCGCAGGAGCTCCGGTCCCAGGGTCAGCGTCAGGGTGCTGTTGGCGCTGCTGTTGGCGGGCGGCGTCACGCTCGACGGGCTGAAGCCGCAGGTCAGGCCGGCCGGCGCGCCCTGGCAGGACAGCGCCACCGAGGCGTTGAAGCCGTCGCTGGAGCTGACGGTGCAGGTGGTCGCGACGGCCTCACCCTCCCAGGTGTTGACCGTGGAGGGCGAGCACGACACGGCGAAGTCGGCGCCGGCCTGGGGCGTGCCCGTGCCGCAGTTGCTGGCCGGGCCGAAGCAGGCGCTGGCCGCGCCGGCCGCCACCACGTTGTAGCTGTAGGGGCGGCCGTTGGCCACGGCCGTGTCGGTGTAGACGGTGGTGGGCGCCGTGACCTCGGCGATGAGAGCCTTGCCGAAGTCGCAGCCGGCGTAGCCCTCGCTGCGGTAGACCCAGTAGCGCGTCGCGCCGGCCACGGCCGTCCACGAGAGCGCGTTCTGGAACAGCCCCGGGGTGACGGTCAGCGTCGGGGCGCCCGTCGGGCCGCCCGAGCAGCCGGAGTTGGTCGGCGTGGGCGTGGCGCAGGCGATGCCGTGGCGGTTGTAGGCCGCGTGCAGCGCGCTCATGTGCGGCGTGCCGTCGCTGATGTTGCCGTTGTCGTCGTCGGCCGCCAGCCACTGCATGTAGCCGTTGGCGGCCGCGCAGCCGTCGGCCGTCCCGCCGCAGGTGCAGGAATGCCAGGCGCCGATGTTGCCGCTGCCCTGGTAGAAGACCTTGTTGGCCACCAGGAAGGCGGTCTGGTCGCTCAGGTTGAAGGGCGCCCCCTGCAGGTCGCGCTTGACGAAGTCCCAGGCCGCCTGGCGCACGGGCGCGGCCGAGCAGTGCACCTGGCGGCCGCAGGGGCCGCCGCCCGAGGTGCACGACGTGCAGACGAAGCCGAGCGGCGTGTCGGGGGTGTGGTCGGCGTGCTTGTCCCAGTCGGTGTCGCGCACGCCCGAACAGTCGAGGTCGCAGTGCGCCGCGCCCGTCAGGGCCTCGTTGGCGTTGAAGCCGGTGCCGTCGCTGGTCTGGCCGCAGCCGTTGTTGACCGTCTGGAAGAAGCCGTGACCCACGCAGGAGGCCTGCAGGCGGTAGATGCTGGCGATGTCGGCGTAGGCCTCCGACGAGCTCGAGAGGGCGCCGGCCGTGTCGTTGTCGTCCATGCCGTGGCCCCATTCGTGGTCGAAGACGGCCGCGATCTCGCCGGTGTTCCGGCAGCCGCCGCCCGAGCGGTAGAAGTTCACCGTCGAGCCGTTCCAGAAGGCGTTGCAGGTCTGGGTCAGGTTCATGTTGGAGGTCAGCTGGCCCTGCAGCCAGGTGTTGCTGGGCAGGTAGCCGCGCGCCATCTCGATCAGCTTGTTGAGCTCGTAGAAGCCCGAGCGGGAGGCGGGCGTGTCGCCGGCCGAGGAGCCGGCCGAGGTGCAGTCGTGCTGCCCGTTGCTGCCGCCCAGGTCGAGCGGCGGGGTGGCGGTCGACTCGCTGATGGAGCCGCACGTGTCGGCGATCCTGACGTACTTGCCGTTGAGGGTCGTGGTCACGGAGCCGCTGGTGTAGTTGAACAGGCCGCCGCTGTTCGTGTAGTTGTCGGGCGCCGCCAGGCCGGTGTCGGCGAAGGGCATGGGCACGCCGAGCTGCATGGTGCCGCACTGCTGGTTGTTCGGGCAGATCTCGGTGTTCGTCAGGGGGTAGGCGCCGCCCTTGATCTGGCGGTTGACGTACTCGTTGGTGTCCTTGAACTCCAGCACCCGGCCGCTGTGGGCGTCGACCGTCACCTTGTAGATGGGGTCTTCCCCGCGACGCTGGTAGGTGTAGACCCAGGCCAGGTAGTGGCGCAGGCCCTGGCCGATCGGGCCGCCATAGCCCTCGCCCGACTGGAACTCCTGAGGGGCGTAGGGAACGAGCTCGAGGGACGGAGCGGCCACGACGTCGTCGAGGCCCGAGCGCCCGCCCGCGTATTCGAAGCCCAGGTCGAGGGCCTTCTCGGCCGTGATCGAGGGCTTCGTGCTCGGCCCCTGGACGTCGGCCCAGTTCTCGGCGCCGAGCAGGACCATGTTGCCGTGGCTGAGAGTCGCCAGCAGGCGCCCGTAGCGCACGGGGATGCCCTGGTAGACCTGGGGGATGCTCACGTGCCACAGGTCGGCGTTCGGGTCGCCCGTGCGGGCCTCGCCGAGCTGGGCCGTGTCGATGCCCAGCAGCGCGCGGTGCCCGTCCGCGAAGCGGCGCACCAGGTCGCCCACGACCTTGCCGTCGACGCGCGAGACGCCGCGGCCCAGGGCCGCGCCGACCTGCTCGAGGGTGATGCGGTTGCCGACGCCGTTGCCGGGGATCAGCGGGAACGAGCCCAGCACGTTGACGGCAGCGCCGCCGCGCGGGTCGATCCAGACCTTGACCTCGCGGCCGGTGGCCTCGGCTCCGGCCTGGCGAGCCGCCAGGAGCTTCAGCGCGCCGCGGTCCTTGGTCTCCGCCAAGGCCTGGTCGAGGGCCAGGTTCTGGTTGCTGATGTAGAGCTCGGGGACGAACATCTCCTTGCTCTCCAGCGACGACGGGCTGTCCTTGGGCTGCACCGCCGCCAGGGATCCGGCACCGAGCACCAGGGCCAGGGCCAACGTCCGGCCGGCCGAAAGCCGCGCACCACTCCTCATGCGTCCTCCCTTATGGTCGGCCGGAGCAGGCTCCGGCAGGCCTCTTCATGCTCCCAGGACTTGGGGAAAATTCCGGTGATTCTGGCGAAGCTCCGGGGGGCTGTCAACCCTCCGGCTGGACGACCTCCAGCCGGGACGGGCGGGCCAGCTCGAGGCTTCCCGCTGCCAGGCTCTCGCGGTTCCCGCGGCGGCCGACCAGGTCTTCCGCGACGAGGCTCAGGCCGATCGTCCGGGCGCTGGCCGGCCCTCCCCCGGCGTCCTCCGTGATCCGCAGGGCCAGCGCCCCGACGGGCTCGCGGCTGCGCACCACCAGGCGCAGCTCGCCCGGCGGGCACCAGGCCGCCTCGTCCCCCGCCCGGCAGCCCGGGCCGAGCAGCACGCGCCC
>JBDIBD010000126.1:0-10820 GCA_039812725.1 Vicinamibacteria bacterium
CCCGCAGCAGGGCGGGCACGACGTGCAGGCGGCGCAGGCGCAGGTCGGGGCCCCAGGCGGCGCGCAGCCGGTCCTCGACCAGGCGCCGCAGCGGCTCCTGGGGGAAGAGGCCGGCCCCCACCAGCGCCAGCCCGGCCAGCGCCAGCGCGAGCAGCAGGGCGCGCAGGCGGCGGCGCCTCGTCACCGGCGCTCGTCCTCCAGCCGCAGCGCCAGCAGCGTCTTGGCGTCCTGCAGCCGGCCGTCACGCTCGAGCTGCCGCAGCTCCTCGCGGCCGAAGCGGCGGACCTCGAGGCGCTCGTCGCTCTCCGGCCGGGGCGGCACCGCGCGGAGGCGCGTGGCCCGCACGATCTGAAGGCGCTCGTCGCAGAAGCCGGGGGTGGTGTAGAAGGCCGGGCCCAGCGGCGCCAGCGCGCCGGCCGACAGGCCGGCCTCCTCCTCCAGCTCGCGCGCCGCGGCGCGCAGCGGCTCCTCGCCCGGTTCGAGGCGCCCGGCCGGCAGCTCCCAGATCTCCGCGTCGGCCGGGCGGCGGTACTGGCGCACCAGCGTGATGCTGCCGTCGTCGTGGACCGGCAGGATGGCCACGCTGCCCGGGTGGCGCACGACCTCGCGCACGACCCGGATGCCGCCCGGCTCCTCGACGTCGTCGAGGTCGAGCGACACCACGCGCCCGGAGTGGACCCGGCGGGACGAGATCAGGCGCGCGCCCATGAACAGATGATAGCGGGCGCGCGCGCCTCAGGCGCGCAGCGCCTGCAGGAGCTGCTCGAGCTCGGGGGGCAGCGGGCTGCCGAGCTCGAGCCGTGCGCCCGTGGCGGGATGGGTGAAGGCCAGGCGGTGGGCGTGCAGCGCCGGCCGCTGGAGGGCCTGCAGGGCTGCCCGCGCGGAGGGCCGCCGGCAGGCCGGCGGGCGCGTGCCGCCGTAGAGCGCGTCGCCGGCCACGGGGTGGCCCAGGGACGCCAGGTGCACCCGGATCTGGTGGGTGCGGCCGGTGTGCAGGCGCAGGCGCACCAGCGCGGCCGCGTCGAGCGGCTCGAGCACCTCGTAGTCGGTGAGGGCCGCCCGGGCGCGCGGTGCGCGCACCGACATCTTCAGGCGGTGCACCGGGTCGCGCCCGATGGGCAGGCTGACCCGCCCGGAGGGCGGCGCGGGGCAGCCCAGCACGATCGCCAGGTAGGTCTTCTCGACCGCGCGCCCGGCGAAGAGCCGCACCAGCGCCCGGTGCGTGGCGTCGTCCTTGGCCACCACCATCAGCCCCGAGGTGCCGCGGTCGAGGCGGTGCACGATCCCGGGGCGCAGCACGCCGCCCACCCCGGAGAGGTCGCGCACGTGGTGCAGCAGCGCGTTGACCAGGGTCCCCGCCCGCACGCCGGCGCCGGGGTGCACCACCAGGCCCGCCGGCTTGTCGATCACCAGCAGGTGCGCGTCCTCGTGCACCACCGCCAGCGGGATGTCCTCGGGCTGGGGCTCGGCCGGCGCGGGCTCGGGGATCGCCAGGCCGACGAGCTGCCCGGCCTTGAGCCGGGCGGAGGCGCGCGCGGCCCGGCCGTCCAGCTGCACCTGGCCGGCCTCGATCAGCGCCTGCAGGCGGGCCCGGCTGTGCTCGGGCAGCTTCTGGGCCAGGAAGCGGTCGAGCCGCAGCCCGGCCGCGCCCGCGTCGACCGTCAGCTCACGCCGCTCCATCGGCCGCCGGCTCCGGGGCCGAGGCGGGGGCGCTCACGCGGCGGTTCTTCATCAGCCAGGGCGTGACGAGGGCGGCGCCCAGGAACAGCAGCACGGCGATGAACTGGGAAGTCGAGAGGGCCCCCTGGAAGACGCTGCCGCGCGGGTCGCCGCGGTAGATCTCGATCGTGAAGCGGGCCACGGCGTAGAGCATGAGGTAGGCCGTGAGCACCTGGCCGTGGAAGCGCTTGCGGCCCGACAGCCAGAGCAGCGCGGCCAGGATCAGGAAGCAGGCCAGCGACTCGTAGATCTGTGTCGGGTGCAGCGGCACGTCCACGCGCGTGCCGACCTGGCGCATGGCGTAGGCGTCGCGGAAGGTGACGGCCCAGGGCACGTCCGTCTCGCGGCCGTAGCAGCAGCCGGCGGAGAAGCAGCCCAGGCGCCCGATGGCCTGGCCCAGGACCACGGCCGGGGCCAGCGCGTCGCCGGTCTGCCAGAAGGGCAGGCCGTAGCGCCGGATGCACCAGGCCGCCACGGGGAGGGCGCCCAGCAGCCCGCCGTAGAAGACGCCGCCGCTCTGCAGGAGGCCCAGCGCTTCCTGTCCCAGCCGCCGCAGGCCGGCGCCGAGGCCCTGGGCGGGGAAGGTGGCCAGGGCGTCCTTCAGCTGGGCCCCGTAGTTCGGCCACTCCACCAGCACCAGCAGCAGCTTGGCGCCCAGCAGGCCGCCCACGATCACGAACACCGCCATGTCGGCGATGCGCTCGCCGGGCAGCCCCTCCCGCCGGGACTGGCGCGAAGCCAGCCCCAGCGCCGCCAGGAACGCCAGGGCCAGCAGCACGCCGTAGGTGTGCAGGGTGAACGGCTCGGTCAGCAGTCGCGGGTACATGTCAGCTCTCGCTCCCGGTGGAGGGGCGTGCCTGGCCGGCGTCCCGGGGGGCCGCCGCAGGCGTGCGCAGGATGTCGAGCAGCAGCAGGGCCACGCCCACCGTGATGGCCGAGTCGGCCACGTTGAAGGCCGGCCAGTGGTGGGTTCCCCAGTAGACGTCGACGAAGTCGATCACGTAGCCCCAGCGCACGCGGCAGATGAGGTTGCCCGTGGCGCCCGCCAGGATCAGCATCAGCGAGAGGCGCGCCAGGCGCTCCTCGGACGACAGGCGCCAGGCGTAGGCGGCGATGGCCAGCAGCGCGGCCACGCTGAGGCCGGCCAGGAGGTGGGACTGGAAAGGCAGGTCGGCCCCTGACATCAGGCCGAAGGCCGCGCCGCGGTTGCGGACGTAGGTCAGGCTCAGCAGCCCGTCCACCAGGGGGCGGCTCTCGTGCAGCTCGAACGAGCGGTCCACGAGGCCCTTGGTGAGCTGGTCCCCGAGCACGATGGCCAGGAAGCCCAGCACCTGCCCGCGCAGCATCGGCCAGCGCGCCGCGCTCACCGGGTGGCGGCCATCCCGGCCAGGACGCCGTGGCAGCGCTCGCAGACCGCCGGGTGCGAGGCCTGCCGGCCGACGCCGGGGGAGAAGCTCCAGCAGCGCTCGCACTTGGCGCCGCCCGCCCGGCGCACCTCCGCCGACAGGGCCGCGCCTTCCAGCAGCTCGACCCGGCTGACGATGAAGAGGCTGGCCAGCGGACCCGGGAAGCCGCCCGGGCCCGCGTACTCGCGCAGCCGGGCCAGCGTCTCGGGCGGGGCCGTCAGGGCCACGTCGGCCTCGAGGCGGTCCGAGATCAGCCTGTCGGCGCGGGCCTGCTCCAGCGCCTTCAGCACCGCGTCGCGGGCCTCGAGCAGCGGCTGCCAGCGCGCCAGCAGGGCCTCGTCGGCCGGCTCGATCTCGGGGAAAAGGGCCACGTGCACCGACTCGGCCCGCTCGCCGCGCAGGTGCTGCCAGACCTCGTCGGCGGTCATGGGCAGCACGGGCGCCATGAGCCGCACGAGGTCCTCGGCCACGCGCTGCAGCACGGTCTGGGCCGAGCGCCGGGCGCGGCCGCCCGCCTCCTCGCAGTACAGCCGGTCCTTGAGCACGTCGAGGTAGAAGGCCGACAGGTCCACGGAGCAGTACTGCACGAGCTGGTGGTAGACCACGTGGAACTCGTAGGCCTCGTAGGCCGCCCGCAGGCGGGCCACGAACTGGCGGTGGCGCTGCAGCACGTAGCGGTCGAGCTCCGCGAGCTGCGCCTCGGGGACGGCGTCGCGCGCGGGGTCGAAGTCGTACTGGGTCGAGAGCAGGTACTTGCAGGTGTTGCGCACCTTGCGGTAGGCCTCGGCGCAGCGCTTGAGCATCTCGTCGGAGAAGCGCACGTCCTCGCGGTAGTCGACCATGGCCACCCACAGGCGCAGGATTTCGGCCCCCTGGGCGGCCACGATCTTGAGCGGGTCGACCACGTTGCCGAGGCTCTTCGACATCTTGCGGCCGTCGCCGTCGACGGTGAAGCCGTGGGTCACGACCTCGCGGAAGGGCGCCGCGCCGCGGGTCCCCACGCCGATCAGCAGCGAGGAGTGGAACCAGCCGCGGTGCTGGTCGCTGCCCTCGAGGTAGAGGTCGGCCGGCCAGGCCAGCTGCGGCCGGCGCGCCAGCACGGCGGCGTGGGACGAGCCCGAGTCGAACCAGACGTCGAGGATGTCGCGGTCCTTCTCGAACTCCTTCCCGCCGCACTGCGGGCAGGCCGTCCCCGCGGGCAGCAGCTCGGCGGCCTCGCGCTCGTACCAGGCGTCGGCGCTCCCGGCCTCGAAGATGCCGGCCACGTGGCGGGCCACCTCGGGGGTCAGCAGG
Source organism: Vicinamibacteria bacterium (assembly GCA_039812725.1). Lineage (GTDB taxonomy): Bacteria > Acidobacteriota > Vicinamibacteria > Fen-336 > Fen-336 > JBDIBD01. The sequence continues at coordinate 4,419 of JBDIBD010000126.1, forward strand.
CCGTGCTGGCAGCCCTTGCAGTAGAAGGCCGGGATCGGCACGCCCCACAGGCGCTGGCGCGAGATGCACCAGTCGGGGCGGCCCGCGATCATGTTGTAGATGCGCTCCTGGCCCCAGGCCGGGTACCAGCGCACCTGGCGCACCTGCTCGAGGGAGCGCTCGCGGAAGCCGCCCTGGTCGAGGGCGATGAACCACTGCTCCGTGGCCCGGAAGATGATCGGGTGCTTACAGCGCCAGCAGGTCGGGTAGGAGTGCCGCACCTTGCCGTGCGCCAGCAGCAGGCCCCGGTCCTGCAGGAACTGGACGATGGCGGGGTTGGCGTCGAAGACCTTCTGGCCCGCGAAGTGCTCGACCTCCTTCGTCAGGCGGCCGTCCTCGTCCACCGGGCAGTAGATGTCGAGGCCGTAGCGCAGGCCGGTGAGGTAGTCGTCCCAGCCGTGGCCGGGGGCGGTGTGCACCACACCCGTGCCGGCGTCGAGGGTCACGTAGTCGCCCAGCACGGCGGGCGAGTCGCGCGGGATCCAGGCGTGGCGGAAGCGCAGCCCCTCCAGCTCGCGACCCTTGATCTCGAACACGGCTGGGCCCAGCCTCTCGCCGGCGGCTGGGCCGTAGAAGCGGGCCGCGGCCTGGTCGCGCAGGCCGGTGGCCAGCAGCAGCAGCTCGTCCGTGCCCGTGACGGGGTAGAAGCCGTAGTCGAGGTCGGGGTGGAAGGCCAGCGCCAGGTTGGCCGGCAGCGTCCAGGGCGTGGTGGTCCAGATGACCGCGAAGACGCGCCGGCCCGCGAGCTGCGGCGCGCGCCCGGCGAGCTTGTCGAGCTCGGCCTCGGGCAGCGGGAAGCGCACGTCCACCTGCGGGCTGACGTGGTCGTCGTCGTACTCGACCTCGGCCTCGGCCAGGGCCGTGCGGCACGAGATGCACCAGTGCACCGACTTCTTGGCCTTGTAGACCAGCCCCTGCTCGACGAACTCGGCCAGGGCCCGCACGATGGCGGCCTGGTACTCCGGCTGCATGGTCAGGTAGGGCTCGTCCCACTCGCCCATGATCCCGAGGCGCTCGAACTCCTCGCGCTGGATCTTGACGAACTTCTCCGCGTAGGCCCGGCAGGCCTGGCGGAAGGCCACCGGCGAGAGCGAGCGCTTCTTCGAGCCCAGGTCCTTGTCGACCTGCAGCTCGATCGGCAGGCCGTGGCAGTCCCAGCCGGGGACGTAGGGCGCGTCGAAGCCGGCCAGCGAGTGGCTGCGCACCATCAGGTCCTTGAGCACCTTGTTGACCACGTGCCCCAGGTGGATGTGGCCGTTGGCGTAGGGCGGGCCGTCGTGCAGGACGTAGCGCGGCCGGCCGGCGCGCGCCTCGCGCACCTTCTCGTAGAGGCGCCCCTCCCTCCAGGCCGCGATGCGGCGCGGCTCGGCCTGGGGCAGGTTGGCCTTCATCGGGAAGTCCGTGCGCGGCAGGTTCAGCGTGCTCTTCAGATCCTCGAACTGGCTCATGCTCGTGGTGCTCGCGGCGCGGATCCGGGTCCGCGTGAAAGTCGTAAGCATATCACGGAGCTGGACTTGCGCCCGCCGGTGGAGCGCTCAGGCGCGGGCCGGACGTCCCGCGCCGCGCGCCGCTTCCCGGGCCAGCAGCGGTCGTGACACGAGAGCGCCCGCGAGCCCGGCCAGCCACGAGAGCGGGGTCCAGAAAAGGAGCTGCGGCCACACGCCGATCGAGAGGAACTGCGCCAGGCTGCCGGCCTCGAACCGGAAGTGCTCGCCGGTGAAGGGCTGCCGGACGTCGGTGAGCGGCGACAGGTCGAAGTGCGTCCCCAGGCGCAGGGCCGTGGCCAGCGCATACGTCAGCACCACCGCGCCACGCGCCGCCAGGACCCACCCCAGCAGCCAGGCCAGCGCGCTGCCCAGGCCGCGCCCCCGCTCGCGCTGGCAGGCCAGGAAGAAGGCGCCCACGGCCGGGCTGACCCAGGTCACCCCCAGCAGCTGCGACAGGCCCGGCGGCGCGGCGGTCCTCTCGAGCACGAAGCGCATCACCACGACACCCACCGCCAGCGCCACGGCCGTGGCGAACCAGCGCTCGGCCAGCCCGTCCGCCTGTCGGTCGCTCAGCCCCAGCCCGAGGGCCCCCAGCGCCAGGAACACGCCCGTGAGCACGTAGAACGCGGTCGAGGCCGAGGCGCGCGTGGGCGTGCTCTCGTACGGCGTGGCGATCAGGAACGTGGTCGTGGGCGCGCTGCGCTGCCCCTCGCTGCCGAGGGCCAGCACGAGGCAGGCCAGGCCGGTGAGGCTGACGGCCAGCGCCAGGGCCCGGCGCCGCGAGGCGGCCAGGCGCGCCCACCACAGGAAAGCCGGGCCGAGCACGGCCCAGAAGGCCCAGAAGAGGGCCAGGTCGGCCCAGCTCTCGCGCATCGCGGCGGGGAGTATACACGCCGGGCGCGGCGCTCCCCGGGCGATAATCCCCGGGTCCGGGCCGGAGTGGCGGAACTGGCAGACGCGGGGGACTTAAAATCCCCGGCCCCTCTGGGGCGTGTGGGTTCGACTCCCACCTCCGGCACCAGGCGCGACGGAGCTACCTCGCGGGTGCGGCCACGGGGCAGGCCTCCAGCCTGCCGTCGGGCGGGCGTCGCCAGCGCGTCGGGATGACCGTCACGCGCTCCCAGGCCGAGCCGCCACGGGACCGGCGCTCGACCGCCGCGGCGCCCTCCCCGGCCGGGCTCAGCCGCCACTCGCCCGGCTCGACCGGCCCACCCGCCGCCAAGGTGGCCGGTCCCGCGACACGCCAGGTGCGACCGCCGTCCGTCGTCACTTGCCGGTCGGCCGGGCGCGCGTCCTCCCAGCCCTCGTAGTCCACCACCAGGCTGCCGTGCCGCTCGTCCGTGAAGGCCAGCTCGCCCACGATGCCGAGCGGCAGGCGCTTGTCGACCGTCGCCAGCGTCTGCCACGTGTGGCCGCCGTCGGACGAGTGCACGACGTCGACGGGCCCGGGCCCCTCGACGGCGAAGGCCACCAGGGCCCACACGTCGCCCCGCAGCCGCACGACCTCCGTGACCTCGCAGCCGCCGGCGGGCGTCATGACCTCGCGCCAGGTGTGGCCGGCGTCCTCGGACAAGAGCGCCACCGAGCGGAACGGGCCCACGGCGCCGGCGCCGAGCGTGCCGCCCATCAGCAGCCGCGTGCCGTCGTCGTCGAGCGGGACGGGGTCGCCGAGCCCCAGCGACACGCTGCAGCCCTCGGGGATGGCCTCGGCTCGCTCGGCGAGGTCCGTGGCCACGTCGCGGGGCAGGGCGGCCTCGGGGGTGAGCTGGACGGCCACCGCGGCGGCCAGGAGCAGCTGGAGCATGGACCATTGTGGGCCCGCGCGGGCGCGGCGCCCAAGGCCCGGCGTTACACTAGCCTCGGCCTTCCGCACGGGCTGGATCTGGAGGTGGTCGATGACAAGCCTTGAAACCCGCACTCTCGTCGTGCTCGCGAGCCTGGCCCTGGCGCCCCCCGCGCTGGCGGACCTGGCCGAGATCAAGGCCTCTGGCGTGCTGCGCGTGGTGGCGGTGCGCGAGGAGGCCCCGGAGATGTTCTCGTTCTCCGACACGGGCGAGCCCGGCTTCGAGCGCGAGATCGTCGAGGGCTTCGCCCGCCTGCAGGGGGTCAAGGTCCAGCCCGTCCCGGCCGCCAACGCCGACGAGCGCATCGTGCTGCTCAACAAGGGCGCCGGCGACGTGATCATCGGCATCGTCGTGACCGAGGCGCGCAAGAAGCTGGTGGACTTCAGCAGCGAGGTGCTGCCCAGCCGCCACGTGGTGGTCAACTACCAGCCCCAGCCCCCGATCGAGACGCTGGAGGCCTTCCGGGCCGCCAAGGTCGGGGTGGTGAAGGGCACGTCGTGGGCCCAGGCCGCTGTCGAGGCCGGCGTCCCCGCGGGCTCGATGGAGTACTTCACCGACCGCTACCAGGCCTTCGACGCGCTCAAGGCGGGCCGCATCGGGGCCACGGTCATCACGCTCTCGGACTACACGCTGGCCCTGCGCAAGTACCCCGGCGCGCAAGCGGGCCTGACGCTGGGGGCGTCGACCGTCGCGGCCATGGCGGTGCGCAAGGGCGACGACCAGCTTCTGGCCGCGCTCAACGAGTACCTCGAGAACTTCCGCAAGGGGCCCTCCTGGAGCCGGCTGGTGGTGAAGTACTTCGGCGAGAAGGCCCTCGCGGTCCTGGGCCGCAAGTAGGCGTGGGCTTCGACGGCTGGGCGCGGGCCGGGACGCGCCTGGCCGTCGAGTTGCGGGGCGCCCGGCGCGAGGTCGGCGTCCACGGCCTGGGTGCCGGGCCGGCCCTGACGCTGCTGCACGGCTTTCCGTCCTCGTCCTACGACTACGCGAAGGTGACGCCGGCCCTGGCCGCGCGCCACCGCCTGCTGCTGCTCGACTTCCTGGGCTTCGGCGACTCGGACAAGCCGGCCGGCCACGACTACAGCCTGCTCGAGCAGGCCCACCTGGTGGAGGCCGTCTGGCGTGCGCAGGGAGTGGACCGCACGGGCCTGGTCGCGCACGACTACGGCGCCAGCGTGGCGCTGGAGCTGCTGGCGCGCCAGGCCGAGGGGCGCCTCGAGGCGCGCCTCGAGGCCGTGCTGCTGATGAACGCGGGGCTGGACCTGGACGCGTACCGCCCGCGCCTGATCCAGCGCTTGCTGCAGTGGCCGCTGCTGGGGGCGCTGATCGCCCGCCGGCTCGACGAGCGGTCCTTCCGGCGCAGCTTCGCCGCCGTCTTCGCGCCCCGGTACCGCCCCGACGCGGCAGAGCTGCACGAGCACTGGCTGGCCGTCAGCCGGCGCGGCGGGGCGCGGCTGGCGCACCGGCTGATCCACTACATCGGCGAGCGCCGCCGTCACCGCCAGCGGTGGGAGCGGGCCTTCGCGGAGTGCCCGCTGCCGCTGCTGTGCGTGTGGGGGCTGGCCGACCCGGTGTCCGGCGCGCCCGTGCTGGCCGGCCTGCGGCGCCTGAGGCCCGGGCTGCAGGCCGTCGAGCTGCCGGAGGTGGGCCACTACCCGCAGCTCGAGGCGCCGGAGCAGGTGGTCGGGGCGGTGCTCGAGTTCTTCGCCTGCGGCTAAGATAGCCGCCTTTGCGGGCCGCAGCCCGCCCTGGGGGAGGATCAAGCGCGATGGCCCAGATGCACGAGGTCGACTACAAGATCTACGGCGAGGACCTGCAGTTCGTCGAGGTCGAGCTCGACCCGCAGGAAGCGGTCGTGGCCGAGGCCGGCGGCATGATGTACATGGACGACGGCATCCAGATGGAGACCGTCTTCGGCGACGGCTCGCAGCAGAAGAGCGGCTTCATGGGGGCCCTCATGGGGGCGGGCAAGCGCCTGCTGACCGGCGAGTCGCTGTTCATGACCATCTTCATGAACAAGGCCGCGGACAAGCGCCGGGTGGCCTTCGGCGCGCCGTACCCCGGGCGCATCGTGCCGCTGCACCTGGCCGACCTGGGCGGCGAGCTGATCTGCCAGAAGGACTCGTTCCTGGCCGCGGCCAAGGGCGTCTCGCTCGGCATCGCTTTCCAGAAGAAGCTGGGCGTGGGCCTGTTCGGCGGCGAGGGCTTCATCATGCAGCGCCTGCAGGGCGACGGCTGGGCCTTCATCCACGCCGGCGGCATGCTGGTGGAGCGCACCCTGCAGCCCGGGGAGCTGGTGCGCGTCGACACCGGCTGCATCGTGGCCTTCCAGCCCAGCGTGTCCTACGACATCCAGATGGTCGGCGGGGTCAAGTCGGCCCTGTTCGGCGGCGAGGGGCTGTTCTTCGCCACCCTGCGCGGGCCCGGGAAGGTCTGGCTGCAATCCCTGCCCTTCTCACGCCTGGCCGGGCGCATCGTGGCGGCGGCCGGGTCGCGGGGCGGCAAGGAGGAGGGCTCGGTGCTGGGCGGCATCGGCCTGGGCGCCATCCTGGGCGGCGACCAGTAGCGGCCGGGCCGGGCCGGCCGGGCCGCGCGGCGACGCGGCCGGCCGGCTACTCGCGCCGCGGCACCAGCGTCAGCACGCGCACGATGAGGATCGCGGCGCTGACGTGCATGGCGTTCAGCAGCGTGCGCGCCCGCGGGTCGAGGCCCGGCGCGTGGAGCGGGCCGGAGAGCGAGACCAGCAGGGCCACGAAGGCCATCGCCCTGAAGACGGCGAAGGGCCGGCCGACCAGCAGCGCCAGCAGCCCCAGCAGCGCCGTACCGGCCAGCGCGGCCCCCAGCGAGGCGGCCAGCACCAGCGACAGGCCCAGCGGCTCGGGGCCGGAGGGCAGCGGCAGCACCAGCGGCAGGCCCAACGACCTGCCCAGGCCGTAGAGCCCCGCGTTGAAGCCGCCGGCCGCGAGGGCCGCGAACAGGCCGGCCCGCGGCAGCCGCGCCAGGTCCACCTGCGGGCTGGGCGGGCTCGTCACGGC
>JBDIBD010000127.1:0-10796 GCA_039812725.1 Vicinamibacteria bacterium
GAGCTCGACCCGGGCCTGGCCGAGGCCTGGCTGGCGCAGGCGGAGCTGCTCGAGGTCCGGGCCGCGCGCGCCCCCGATCCGGCTCGCCGTCAGGCCCTGCGCGACGAGGCCCGCCGGGCCCGGGCCGCCGCCTGGGAGGGCAACGCCTTCCTGCGCCCACGTTCCTGAGCTCGCGCGGCCCCGTTTCAACTCTTCACGCACCCCGCCGCGGGGCCCGGACGTATCATCCAGCGATGAGCCTCGCTCCCGGCGTGCGACTGGGCGCCTACGAGGTCAGCAGCCTGCTGGGCAGCGGCGGCATGGGCGAGGTCTACCGGGCCCACGACGGGCGCCTGGGGCGCGACGTGGCGGTCAAGGTGCTGCCGGCGGCCGTGGCCGGCGACGAGGAGCGCCTGCGCCGCTTCGAGCTCGAGGCCCGCGCGGCCGGCGCCCTCAACCACCCCAACGTGCTGGCCATCCACGAGCTGGGCCGCCACGACGGCGTGCCCTTCGTGGTCTCCGAGCTGCTCGAGGGCGAGACCCTGCGGGTGCGACTGCAGCAGGGAACCCTGGCGCCGGCCCGCGCGGTGGACTTCGCCCTGCAGGTGGCGCGCGGCCTGGCGGCGGCCCACGAGCGCGGCATCGTGCACCGCGACCTCAAGCCCGACAACCTGTTCGTGACCCGCGACGGCCACGTCAAGATCCTGGACTTCGGCCTGGCCAAGCTCGAGACCGGCCTGGCCGGCACAGGCCTCGACGGGGCGCCCACCATGACGCGCGGCACCACGCCCGGCTCGGTGCTCGGGTCCGTGGGCTACATGTCGCCGGAGCAGGTGCGCGGCCAGCCGGCCGACCACCGCTCCGACATCTTCTCGCTGGGCGCGATCCTCTACGAGATGCTGGCGGGCCGGCGCGCCTTCCGCGGCGACAGCGCGGTCGAGACGCTGAACGCGATCCTGAAGGAGGAGCCGGCCGAGCTCTCGTCCAGCGGCCGGCTGATCCCGCCGGCCCTCGAGCGCGTGGTGCGTCACTGCCTCGAGAAGCGCCCGGAAGACCGCTTCCAGTCGGCCCGCGACCTGGTCTTCGACCTGGAAGCCCTCTCCGGCCTGGCGGGCAGCGGCTCGGGGGTGGCCCTGGTGGCCCCGCCGCCGGCCCGCCGCCGCCGCTGGCGCCGCCTGCTGGCAGCCGCCGGCCTGCTGCTGGGCGGGACGGTCTGCTTCCTGGCCGGGCGCGACAGCGGGAGCGGAGACGGGGGGCTGCTCGACTTCCGCCAGGTGACCTTCCGCCGCGGCACGCTGGCCGCGGCCCGCTTCGCGCCGGACGCCGGCACGCTGCTCTACTCGGCGGCCTGGGACGGAGAGGGAGGCGACGTCTACGCGGGCCGGCTCGACGCTCCCGATGCGCGCAGCCTGAGCCTGCCGGGCGCCCTGCTGATGGGCGTCTCGACCCAGGGCGAGATGCTGGTGCTGCAGCGCCGGCCAGCCGGGACGCTGCTGGGCCGGGTCTCGCTCTCGGGCGGCGCGGTGCGGCCGATCGCGGAGAACGTGGCCTGGGCCGACTGGACCCGCGACGGCTCCGAGGTGGCCGTGGTGCCGGTCGGCGCCCAGGGCCGCATCGAGTGGCCGGCCGGGACCCCGCGGGTCGAGGTGGAGGGACGTGTCAGCTACCCGCGTCTCAGCCCCGACGGGCGGCGCCTGGCCTACTTCGAGCACCCCTACTTCGGCGACGACCGCGGCGCTCTGGCGGTGGTGGACCGCGAGGGCGAGCGCACGCTCCTGTCGGAGGGCTGGGCCAGCTTGCAGGGCCTGGCCTGGTCGCCCGACGGACGCGAGGTCTGGTTCACGGGCGCCCGCAGTGGCGCGCGCAGCGAGCTGTTCGCCGCCAGCCTGGGTGGGCGCCTGCGGCGCCTGGCCAACGCCCCGGGGCGGCTGGTGCTGCACGACGTGGCCGCCGACGGGCGCGTGCTGCTCTCCCAGGACGGCGTGCGCAGCGACATCGTGGCCCTCGCGCCGGGGGCGGCCGAGGAGCGCGTGCTCTCCTGGCACGACCTCTCGACGGCCACGGACCTCTCGGCCGACGGCCGCCTCATCCTGTTCTCCGAGTCGGGCGAAGCGGGCGGCAGCCGCTACGGCGTCTACCTGCGTGGCACCGACGGCTCGCCGGCCGTGCGGCTGGGCGAAGGGCGGGCCTTCGGTTTGTCGCCCGACGGCCGGTGGGCCCTGACGGCGCCGCTCGAGGCCGAGGGCGTCCGGCTGGTGCTGCTGCCGACCGGCGCCGGCCAGCTCCGCGACGTCGAAGCGCAGGGCCTGGAGCGCTGCCAGTGGGCCGGCTGGTTCCCCGACGGGAAGCGCCTGCTCCTACTGGGCAACGAGCCCGGCCGGCCGCTGCGCATGTTCGCCCTGGGCCTCGAGGGCGGCCGTGCGGAGCCGATCACACCCGAGGGCGTCGGCACCTCGCTCGAGACGATCTCGCCCGACGGCCGGAGCCTGGTGGCCTTCCGCCTCGGCAGCGGCGAGGCCCTGCTGGTGCCGCTCGGGGGCGGGGATCCGCGCCCGGTGCCGGGGCTCGCCCGCGGCGAGATCGCGCTGCGCTGGAGCGCCGACGGGCGCGCGCTGTACGTCGCGGCCGACGGCGGCAAGCTGCCGCGCGAGGTGGCGCTGCTGGAGCTGGCCACCGGCAAGCGCAGCGCCTGGCGCACGATCAAGCCGCTCGACCCGGCGGGCGTGGTCGGGCTGAACGGGCTGCTGCCCACCGCCGACGGGCGGGCCTACGTCTACAACGCCCGCCGCACGCTCTCGAGCCTGTTCCTGGTGGAGGGGCTGGACCGGCGCTGACGACGCCCCGGTGGCGCGCCTTGACGGGCCGCGGAGCGGGCCCTAGGCTGCGCCCGTGCCTCCGCCGCCCGCCGCGACCGCGGCCTCCCGGCCCCGGGCCGTGCGCTGGGTCCTGATCGCCGCGCTCACGCTGGCGGCCGCCAGCCGCCTGGCCTACTTCCACGAGCTGGCGCAGGGACCGCTGGCGGCGGCGCACCTCTGGCCCGACTCCGACATGAGCTACTTCGACGCCTGGGCCAGGAGGGTGGCCGCGGGCGACTGGTGGAGCGCCGAGGTCTCGCCGCCGGCCCACGGCTGGCACGACGTGGTGGCGGACCAGGTGCTGCGTGGGCGCGGCTTCGCCCCGGGCGGTCCCGACGAGCTGGTGCGGGCCCGGGCCGCGCTGTGGGAGCAGTGGATCGGGCGGCACCAGTTCTACCAGGAGCCGCTCTACGCCTACCTGGCGGCCGCGGTCTACCGCCTCGCGGGCCCCGACGTACGGTGGGTCCTGGCCACGCAGCTCCTGCTGGGGGCCCTGACGCCGCTGCTGCTCTACCTGGCCGTGCGCGCCGACCTGGGCGAGCTCGAGGCGGCCTGGGCCGCTCTCCTGCTGGCGGCCTGCGGGCAGGTCACCTTCCTGGAAGGCGTGCTGTTGCGCGACTCGCTGATCGTCTTCGTGAGCCTGCTGCTGCTGGCGCTGACCGACGTCACCTGCCGGCGGATGGGCGGCGCCTGGGCCGTCGCCACCGGCCTGGTGCTGGGCCTGGCGCTGCTGCTCAAGTCCACCTTCGCCGTGTTCGCGGCCGGGCTGGCGGTGGCGCTCTGGCGCGCGGGCCGCGGCGCGGCCCTGGCCCGCGTGGTGCTGGGCCTGGCGCTGGCGCTGACGCCGCTGGTGGCGCGCAACCTGCGGCTGGGCGTGCCGCCCCTGGCCCTCAACGGCGCGGGGGGCGTCAACTTCCTCATCGGGAACGGCTACAACCCCGGGGCGAGCTACCTGGCCGACCCGCGGCTCGACCACGCCCCGGAGGTGCTCGAGCGCTCCCAGGGCCGCCTGGGGCCGACCGTGATCGAGACCCTGCGCACCCACCCTGGCGTCGGCAGCGTGGCCCGCCTGCTGGCCGGGCGGGCCGCGGCCCTCTCGCACTGGTACGGCGTCCCGGACAACGCCAACTTCTACTACTACCGCCTGCGCGCGCCGGTGCTGTGGCTGCTGCCGCTCGGCTTCGGGGTGCTGCTGCCCGTGGCCCTGGTCGGCCTGGCGCTCGTCGGGCGTGGCGCCGGCCCGGGCCTGCACCTGCTGCTGCTCACGCACGTGGCCGGGCTGGCGGTCTTCTTCGTGCGCGACCGCTTCCGGGCGCCGCTGGCCGTCGCCCTGGTGCCCTTCGCGGCCGTGCTGGCCGTCCAGGCCTGGCGCTGGGCACGCCAGCGGCAGGGCCGCCCGCTGCTGCTGGCCCTGGCCGCCCTGCTTCCGCTGCTGCTGTGGACCCGGCGCCCCCTGCCGCCCGAGACGGCCCTGATCCGGCCGATCGACCACCTCGTGCCGCTCCAGGTCTACTTCGCCCCCGAGTTCGCGCGGGCCGCGGCGGCGCGCGACTCGGGCCGCGCCGTGGCGGTGGTCGAGCAGGCCCTCGAGACCGAACCCGGCCCGGAGGAGCTGGCCGCCCTTCCCGCTGCGGCCCGGGCCGCGATCGCCAGCTACTACGCGGGCCTCCACACCAGCCTGGCCGACCTCCAGCAGGCTCTAGGCCAGGCGGCGTCGGCGCTCGAGCACCGGCAGCGGGCCGAGGCCCTGCGCGCGGCCGCCGCGCGCTGAGGGCCGGACACTAGGGCCGGGCCGGCGGCGTGGGCGAGGGCCCGGGCTGGAACGTCCAGCGCTGCAGGCTGGCCGAGTAGACGTAGTCGAAGCGGCGGCTGAACTCGTCCGCGGGAGCCTCCGGGCCGCCGGTCTGGCTGCGGATCTTGAAGCGGATCGTCCCCGCCCAGGGGTAGTCGGGGTCGGTGGGCCGCTCCGTCACGTCCACGCCCTCGATCGTCCAGGTGGCCGTGACGCGCAGCACCGGGTCGATCTTCTCGCCCTCGCGCTTCATCGCCTCGGCCTCGCGCTGCAGCAGCGGCGCCACGGACTCCCGCTTGGGCCGCTCCGGGGGCTTGGGCCCGCAGCCGGGCCAGCCGAGCAGGACGCCGGCCAGGGCCAGGGTCAAGAGCCGTTCCCTAGGGGTCATGGGTGCCTCCCCGCCTGGAATGGTAGCCCCGCTCCGCCGCCCGGCGGGCGAGGCCTAGCCCTTCGGCATGCCCGGCACGATGCCGTGCTCGCTCTTCAGGCGCTCCAGGGCGGCCAGGCGCACGGGGCGGCGCACGTCGTGGTCCACCGGGCGGTAGCCCGCGCCGTGCTCGACGGTCTTGGCGCGCGCCATGAGCCGGTCGCGGTCGATGATCAGCTCGGCCCGGGTGGTGCCCACCAGGTCGTTCTCGCGGCTCATGATGATGGCTTCCTCGGGGCAGGCGTCGACGCAGAAGCCGCAGTAGACGCAGCGCAGCAGGTCGATCTCGAAGCGCGTGGGGTACTTCTCGATGGTCTTCTCGGGGCGCTCGCCGGCCTCGATGTAGATGCACTCGGCGGGGCAGGCCGTGGCGCACATGTAGCAGGCCACGCACTTGGGCGTGTCGTCGGCCCGCACCGTGAGCACGTGCACGCCGCGGTAGCGGGTCGAGACGCTGCGCTTCTGCTCCGGGAACTGCACGGTGGCGGCCTGGCCGCCGAAGAGCGTGCGCACCAGGTTCATGAAGGTGATCTTCATGCCCGTGAAGATCGGCGCGATGCCCGGCTTGGTGTCGCGGTTGACGGTGACGACCTTGGCAGCCACGTCGAGCCTCCTCAGGCGCGCGCCTCGGCCGCGGCCGGGGCGCCCGCATCCGTCCCCAGCACGCGCCCGGTGGCGCCGACCAGCTTGTAGTCCAGCCCGGCGAACTCGCGCTCCTCGCCGGCCAGGAGCGCGAAGACCTCGCGCGCCGACGCGGCGGGGAAGGGCGCCCCCAGGCGGCGCAGCAGGGCCGCGGCCAGGTCCCAGCCCGGCCGGGCCTCGCCCGGGGCCGGGAAGGCCCGCGCCAGGCGCTGCACACGCCGCTGGTAGTTCGTGAAGGTGCCGTCCACCTCGGCCCAGACCGCGGCCGGCAGCACCGCGTGGGCGCGGTCGAGCGCGGGCTCCTCGTGGCTGGCCAGGACCGCCACGAAGGGCACCTTCGCGACCGCGGACTCCGCCCCGGCCAGCCGCAGCAGCTCGGGGCCCTGCAGCACCAGCACCTGCACCTGCCCGGCGAGGCAGGCCTCGAGGATGGCGCCGACGCCGCTCTGCCCCAGCCCCAGCTCCAGGCAGCCCTGGGTGTTGGGGTTGCGGTCGGCGCGCTGCAGCACGTCGTCGAGACGCTGCTGCAGCTTGTCCTGCGGGTCGCCCACGCGGAAGTCGACGAGGCCGCCCGCGTGGCGGGCCAGGCGCCGGAAGGCGAACAGGTCCTCGTTGGTGGCCTGCGGCGAGGCCACGAAGGCGGCCTGCTTCCCGGCCGCCTGCAGCTTGCCGGCCACGGCCTCGAGGGCCGCGTCGAGGCTCGCGCCTTCCCAGCGCCCGCCCTGCTTCAGGCGCGCGCCGGAGACGCGCGTCTGCTTGCCGATCTCGTGGCAGAGCGCCCGGCCGGGGTCGCACATCCAGGACTGGTTGACCTCGGCGTTGCGGCGCGGGCCGAGGCGCTGGGCCTCGGCGTCGCGGTGGTCGAGGTAGACGTTGCAGCCCGTCGAGCAGCCCGGGCAGACCGAGGCGGTCTCCTTGAGGAACCAGACCCGCATCTTGAAGCGGAAGTCGTGGCTCAGGAGCGCGCCCACCGGGCAGACGTCGGCCAGGTTGCCGGCGTACTCGTGGGTGATGGGCCGGCCCTCGAAGCTGGCGATCTGGGTCTGGTTGCCGCGGTTGACGAACTCCAGGCTGTTGGTGCCGGTGACCTCGCGCTCGAAGCGCAGGCAGCGCGAGCACAGCACGCAGCGCTCGGCGTCGAGCATGATCGGCCCCAGGTCGACCACCTTGCGCTTGCGGACCTTCTCCTCGATCTCCACCTGGGAGTCGTGGAGGCCGTAGCGCATGTAGTTGTCCTGCAGGTAGCACTCGCCGGCCTGGTCGCACACGGGGCAGTCGATGGGGTGGTTGACCAGCAGGAACTCCAGGGCGGTGCGCTGGGCCGCCACGGCCTTGGGGCTCTTGGTGTGGATGACCATGCCGTCCGTGATGACCGTGTTGCAGGCGATCTGCAGCTTGGGCATCTTCTCGACCTCGATCATGCAGGTGCGGCAGTTGCCGTCCACCGGCAGGTCGGGGTGCCAGCAGAAGTGCTGGATGTGGATGCCGTGGTCGAGGGCCGCCTTGAGGGCGTTCGTCCCCGCGGGGACCTCGATCTCCTGGCCGTCGATGGTGCACTTGGGCATCGTCTTACCTGTCGAGCTCGCCGGCCACGACGTTGAGGCCGCCGATGATGGCCACCGCGTCGGCGATCAGCCCGCCGGTGATGATCTGCGTGTAGGCCTGGTAGATGTTGTAGCAGGGCGGCCGCACCTTGACGCGCCAGGGGTGCTTGCCGCCGTCGCTCACGATGTAGTAGCCCAGCTCGCCGTTGGCGGCCTCGCTGTAGCCGTAGACCTCGCCGGGCGGCGGCTGGATGCCGTCGTAGACCAGCTTGAAGTGGTTCATCAGGGCCTCGATGTTCGAGTACACCTCGGCCTTGGGCGGCAGGGCCACCTTCTTGTCGTCCACGATCACCGGGCCGTCCGGCAGCTTGGCCAGGGCCTGCTCGACGATCCGCAGGCTCTGCCAGATCTCGGCGATGCGCACCAGGTAGCGGTCGTAGCAGTCGCCCACCGTGCCCACCGGCACGTCGAAGTCGTACTGCTCGTAGCCCGAGTAGGGGTGGTCCTTGCGCACGTCGTAGCCCACGCCCGAGCCGCGCAGGCAGGGGCCCACCCAGCCGTAGGAGAGCGCGTCCTCGGCCGACAGCACGCCGACGTCCTTGAAGCGCCGGGCGAAGATGATGTTGCGGGTCAGGAGGTCCTCGGCGTCCCGGGTCACCTCCGCCACCAGCGCCGCCGCCTTGCGGCAGCGCTCGGCGAAGTCCGCGGGGACGTCCTGGGCCAGCCCGCCGATGCGCACGTAGCTGACGGTCAGGCGCGCGCCGCAGCAGGCCTCGAGCAGCTCGTAGACCGCCTCGCGGGCGCGGAAGACCACGAAGTAGGGCGTGATGGCGCCCAGGTCGACCACGTTGGTGGAGATGCACACCAGGTGGTCCATGATCCTGGAGAACTCCGACAGGATCACGCGCACCGCCTCGGCCCGCGGCGGCGCCGGGACGCCCAGCAGCTTCTCGACCGCCAGGGCCCAGCCGTGCCCGTTCATGAAGGACGAGCAGTAGTTCAGCCGGTCGGTGTAGGGGATGACCTGCCAGTACGTGCGGCTCTCGGCCATCTTCTCGAAGTTGCGGTGCATGTAGCCGATCTCGGCCTCGGCCTGCACGATGGTCTCGCCGTCCATCAGGGCCTGCACGCGGAAGGCGCCGTGCATGGAGGGGTGCGAGGGCCCGATGTTGACGATCAGGTGCTCGGACTCCTTGGGCACGTCCAGCAGCCACTGCTTGGGCTCCTTGAGCACGTGGCGCTGGGCGGTGGGGTAGTCCTTGCGCATGGGGTGGCCCACGAAGGCGTCGTGGGTCAGGATGCGGGTCAGTCGCGGGTGGCCGGTGAAGACGATGCCGTACAGGTCCCAGGCCTCGCGCTCGAACCAGCTGGCGCCCTTGAACAGGCCGGTCAGCGTGTCGAGGCGCGGGTCGGACTCGGGCAGCCCGGCCTTGAGGCGCACGTGGTGCTTGTGCTCGACGGAGTAGAGGTGCAGCACGACCTCGTACCGGTCGTCGCGCCCCTCCTGCTCGAGGTAGTCCACCCCGCACAGGTCGAGGAACAGCTGGTACCTCAGCTCCGGGTGGTCGCGCAGCAGGCGCGCGGCCCTGACCCAGGCCTGGCGGGCGACCGTCAGGCTCAGGTCGCCGCGCCAGTCGCTGACCTTCAGCAGCTGGTCGCCCAGCTCCTGGGACAGCAGCCGGGCGGCCGGCTTGTCGAGCCCCGTGCGGGGCGCATCGAGGGTGGCGCTAGCCATGGGTCAGCTCCCGGCGCTCAGTGGTGGCCATGGGACTCGGGCTCCTCGGGGATCACGCGCAGCTCGAGCACGCCGCGCGGCTTCAGCCCCTGGGCCTGGCGCTGGGCGTCGTCCTCCGCCCAGGCCCGGCGCCGCGCCCGCCGGTCGATGGCGCCGTCGCCGGGGGCCCCCAGGCGCGCGGCGCCCTGGGGCGCCTTGGCCTGCTCGCTGTTCTTGATCTTCTCCTGGATCTTGATCACGGCGGCCAGCAGCCCCTCGGGGGCCGGCGGGCAGCCGGGGACGTAGACGTCGACCGGGACGATCTCGTCGATCCCCTGCATGACGTGGTAGGAGCGGTAGAAGCCGCCCGAGCTGGCGCACACGCCCATCGAGATGACCCACTTGGGCTCGGGCATCTGGTCGTAGATGGTCCTGAGCACCGGCGAGAGCTTCTCGGGGATCGTGCCCGCCACCAGCAGCAGGTCGGCCTGGCGCGGCGAGAAGCGCAGCACCTCCGCGCCGAAGCGGGCGATGTCGTAGTGCGAGGCGCTGACCGCCATGAACTCGATGGCGCAGCAGGCGGTGCCGAAGGGCATCGGCCAGAGGGACGACTTGCGGCCCCACTTCACCAGCGCGTCGAGCTGCGTGGTGACGATGTTGCCGCCGCCGTGCACCCCGGGGTAGGTGGGGTCCACGAACTTGCCCTTGAAGAGGTCCAGGAGACCCATGCCAGGTCCTTCCTTTGCAGTGACTTCCGGGCGTGGGCCGCGTGCCGCGCAGGGCGCCCGCCCCCGGCCGCCGCCCCAGGCCGCAGCCGGACCCGAATCATACCCGAATCCGCCGGGGCCGACAGGGGGCGCGAAAGCGCTTGCAGTGGCCTGCCGGGGCCACTAACCTGCCCCGGAACGTCCCGCTCCAACCCGGAGGCTGCCATGCGCCGAGCCCTCGCCGCCCTCGCCGTCGCCCTCCTGCCGGCCGTGGCCGGCGCCGACCTGGCCGAGGTCAAGGCCAGCGGCAGGCTGCGGGTCCTCTACGTCCCGTCCGCGGCCGCCAGCGACGACTTCCTGGACGAGAAGTCGGCCGACCGCCCGGGCCTCGACCGCGAGCTGCTGGAGGGCTTCGCCGCCCTGCACAAGGTCAAGGTCGAGTACGTCACCATCGCGGGCTGGGACGAGCTGGCCCCGGCCCTGGTCAAGGGCAAGGGCGACCTCGTTGCCGGCCGCTACTCCGTGACCGACGGGCGGCGCAAGGTGGTGGCCTTCACGTCGGACGTCTTTCCCACCCGCCACCTGGTGGTGACCCGCAAGCCCAGCCCCGTCGTCACGACCATGGAGGGACTGCTCAAGGAGCGCATCGGCACCGTGCACGGCAGCAGCATGGCCGAGACGCTGGCCAAGGCCGGCGTGCCGGCCGCCAAGGTCGACGACTCGCTGAAGCCGGGCCAGCAGGGCATCGCCCTGGTCGAGGGCAAGGTCACGGCGGTGGTGATGGGCGTCGAGAACGCCATCGCCGAGCAGCGCCAGGACCCGGCCTTCCAGCTCGGCCTGTTCCTGGGCCCGCCCGCCAGCCTGGCCTGGGCCACGCGCAAGGAGGACGTCGAGCTGCTCAAGGCGCTCGACGCCTACCTCGAGTCGTCGCGCCGCTCCGGGGCCTGGAACCGCCTGGTCGTGAAGTACTTCGGCGAGTCGGCGCTGGACGTCCTCAAGAAGGCCCGGGCCCAGTAGGCCCCGTCATCCTTCTCTGAAGCGGCTCCCCCGCGTCAAGTGGATTCGGGGGAGTCCGCTTGGCGGGGCCCTGGAGGCGGGAGGGGCGACGAGGGCCGTTGAGGGGGGGCGGGCTGGGA
>JBDIBD010000128.1:0-10793 GCA_039812725.1 Vicinamibacteria bacterium
CTGCTGGACCGCTCCGGCTTCGTCTTCGCCCCCGGCGGGCTCTCGCGCCGGCGGCTGGCCGCGCTGGCGCGCGGCAAGGACCGCGGGGCGCTGCTGGCCCGGCTGGGCGGGCGCGCGGCGGCGGCGGCCGACGGCCTGGCCTTCATCGCCGGCCACGCCGTGTCGAGCCCGGTGCTCGTGGACGTGACCGCCGACGAGACCCGCGACCTCCTGGAGCAGGCCCTGGCCCACGGCTTCGACCTGGTGCTGGCCAACAAGAAGCCGCTGGCCGGCCCGCCCGGCAGCTTCGAGAAGCTGCTGGCCGTGGCCGCGCGTCATCGCCGCCGGCTGCGCTTCGAGGCCACGGTCGGCGCCGGGCTGCCCGTCATGGACACCCACGCCAAGCTGGTCGAGAGCGGCGACCAGGTCCGGCGCGTCGAGGGCATGCTCTCGGGGACGCTGGGCTTCGTGCTGTCGGCGCTGGGGGAGGGACGGCCGTTCTCCGCAGCGCTGCGCGAGGCCGTGGCGCTCGGCTACACCGAGCCCGACCCGCGCGACGACCTGTCGGGCCGGGACGCCGCGCGCAAGGGGCTGATCCTGGCGCGGCTGCTGGGCTACCGCGGGCCGGCCCCGGCGGCGGAGGACCTGGTGCCGCCCGCCCTGCGGCGCCGGCCGTTGTCCGAGTTCCTGGAGCGGCTCGAGGAGTGCGACGCGGAGTGGCGCCGGCGGGTCGAGTCGGCGGCCCGTCGGGGGCGCGTGCTGCGCTACCTGGTGTCGGCCACTCCGCGCGGCGTGCGGGTCGGGCTGCAGGCCGTGCCGCGGCTCTCACCGGCCGGGGCGCTGACGGGGACCCGCAACCTGGTGGCCTTCACCACCCGGCGCTACAGCCGCGAGCCGCTGGTGGTGACCGGGCCGGGGGCCGGAATCGAGGTGACCGCGGCGGGGATCCTCAACGACGTCCAGGCCCTGGCGGCCACGCGGTGAGCGGGCCGTCGGGGCTGCCGCCGCGCGAGCTGGGGCGCTACGGCACCGGCGTCCCCGGCCCCACGGTGGTGCTCTTCGGGGGCCTGCACGGCAACGAGCCCGCCGGCGCGCGGGCCATCGGCGTGGTGCTGGCGCAGCTGCGCGAGCGGCGGCTGCGGCTGCGGGGCGAGCTGGTGGGACTTTGCGGCAACCGCCGGGCCCTGGCCGCGGGTCGGCGCTACCTCGACCGCGACCTCAACCGCGGCTGGCTGCCGGAGCAGATCGCCCGCCTGTGGCGGGCCGACCGCACGGCCGCCGAGGACCTCGAGCAACGCGAGCTGCTGCTGACCCTGACGCCGCTGCTGGCGGCCGCGCGCGAGCCGATCGTCTTCCTCGACCTGCACAGCACCTCGGGCGACGGGCCGCCCTTCACCTGCATGGCCGACGTGCTGCGCAACCGTCCGGTGGCCTTCGCCCTGCCGGTGCCCCTGATCCTCGGCATCGAGGAGATCCTCGAGGGCTCGCTGATGGGCTACCTGTGCGACCTGGGGCACGTGGCCGTGGCCGTCGAGGGCGGCCAGAGCGAGGCCGCCCGCACGCAGCGCCACCACGAGGCGGCCATCTGGCTGACGCTGGTCTCGTCGGGCGCGCTGGCGCCGGGCGAGGTGCCGGGCCTCGAGCAGCAGCGCCGGCTGTTGGCCGAGGCGGCGCGCGACCTGCCGGCGGTGATCGAGGTGCGCCACCGGCACCTCGTGCGCGAGGACGACGGCTTCGCCATGGAGCCCGGCTGGGCCAGCTTCCTGCCGGTTCGCGCGGGCCAGGCCGTGGCCCGCGACCGGAGCGGCGCGGTGCGCGCCCCCGAGACGGGCCTGATGCTCATGCCGCGCTACCAGGGGCAGGGCGAGGACGGCTACTTCCTGGCCCGCGAGGTCTCGCCCTTCTGGCTGCGGGTCTCGGCCGGGCTGCGGGCCCTGCGGGTGGATCTGCTGGCGCCGCTGCTGCCGGGCGTGCGGCGCGACCCGGCCGAGCCCGACCGGCTGCTGGCCAACCCGCGCGTGGCCCGCTTCCAGCGCGTGAACGTTTTCCACCTGCTCGGCTACCGCCACGTGCGCTCGCAGCCCGGGGGCGTGGCCTTCGCGCGCCGGCGCCCCGGTTTCCGCGGGCTGCGCCCGCTGCCCGCCGAGCTCCTGCCGGCCCTCGAGCCGCCGCTCGGCTGAGCCGGCCGGGACCGGACCTTTCCCCGCCATGACGCGGAGGCCTCCGGGGCCCGCGCGGGGGGCGATGCTAAACTGACAGGCGGAATGAACTCTACGGAACCACAGGCCACGGCCCTGAAACCCTTCGTCGAGCGGCTGGCCGAAGGCCTGCTCGTGGCCGACGGCGCCATGGGAACGATGCTGTACGCCCGCGGCGTCTTCATCAACCGCTGTTTCGACGAGCTCAACCTCTCGAGCCCCGACCTGGTGCGGGGCGTGCACGAGGAATACCTCGAGGCCGGGGCGGAGCTGCTCGAGACCAACACCTTCGGGGCCCACCGCCTGAAGCTGGGCCCGCACGGCCTGGAAGGCCAGGTGGTCAAGATCAACCGGGAGGGGGCGCGGCTGGCCCGCCAGGCGGCCCAGGGGCGGGCCTGGGTGGCCGGCTCGATCGGTCCGCTGGGCAAGCCCCTCAAGCCCTACGGCAGCATCGGGCACCACGAGGCGCGCGAGGCCTACGCCGAGCAGGTCCAGGGGCTGGTCGAGGGCGGCGTGGACCTCTTCCTGCTCGAGACCATGCCCTCGCTCGACATGGCCCTGGTGGCGCTCGAGGCGGTGCGGGCCCAGTCGCCGCTGCCCGTGGGGGTCTCGCTGACCTTCAACGACGAGGGCACGACCTTCTACGGCGAGCGCCCCGAGGACGTGGTGGCGGAGCTGGAGCGGCAGGGCGTGGCGCTGGTGGGGGCCAACTGCAGCCAGGGCCCCCAGCCCATGCTCGAGACGGTGCAGCGCATGGCCGCGGCGGCCCGCAGCGCGCGCATCGCGGCCATGCCCAACGCCGGCTCGCCCGCGCGCGTCGAAGGGCGCTACGTGTACCTGTGCACGCCGGAGTACATGGCCGTGTACGCGCGGCGCTACCTGGAGGCCGGGGTCACGGTGGTGGGCGGCTGCTGTGGCACCACGCCGGCCCACATCCGCGACCTGGTGCGCTCGGTGCGCATGGTGCAGCCGGCCCGCGAGTTGGCGGCGGTGACGGTCCCGGCGCGCGCCAAGGAGACCCAGCCGCCCATCCCGAGGGAGGATCGCAGCCCGCTGGCGCGCAAGCTGGGCCGCAGCTTCGTGGTCTCGGTCGAGCTCGACCCGCCGCGCGGCGCCGACCCGGCGCGCCTGCTCGACCGCGCGCAGTACTGTCGCGAGAACGAGATCGACGCCATCAACGTGGCCGACGGGCCGCGGGCCTCGGCCCGCATGAGCGCCCAGTCGCTGTGCGTGCTGATGCAGCAGAAGGTCGGCATCGACACGATCCTGCACTACACCTGCCGCGACCGGAACCTGCTGGGCATCCAGTCCGACCTGCTGGGGGCCTACGCGCTGGGCATCCGCAACGTGCTGGCCATCACGGGCGACCCTCCCAAGCTGGGCGACTACCCCGACGCCACCGCGGTCTACGACGTGGACTCGATCGGCCTGATCCGCATCCTGAGCCACCTCAACCACGGCTGCGACCTGGCCGGCAACCCGATCGGGCCGCCGCTGGGCCTCCACATCGGCTGCGGGGCCGACCCCAGCAAGGCCGACCTCGAGAAGGAGGTGCGGCGACTCGAGGAGAAGGTCAGGGCCGGGGCCGAGTACATCATGACCCAGCCGGTCTACGACCCGCGCACCGTGGAAGACTTCCTGGGCATGATCCGGCACCTGCAGACGCCGGTGCTGATCGGTATCCTGCCGCTCTACTCCCACAAAAACGCCGAGTTCCTGCACAACGAGGTGCCCGGCATGCGCATCCCCGAGGACATCCGCGAGCGCATGCGCGTGGCGGGCTCCGGCGAGCAGGCCCAGCTGACGGGCGTGCGCATCGCGCAGGAGGCCCTGCTGGCGGCCCGCGAGCAGGCCCAGGGGGCCTACGTCATGCCGCCCTTCAACAAGGTCGACCTGGCGGTGCAGGTGGTGGAGGCGCTGGGGTGAGGCTGGTGCGTTCCCGGCTGGCGGTGGTCCTGGCGCTCGTGCTGGCCACGCTGGGCTGCGACCACGCCACCAAGCGCGCCGCGGCGGCGGCCCTGAAGGGCGAGCCGGCGCGCTCGTTCCTGGGCGGGACGGTGCGGCTGCAGTACGCGGAGAACGCGGGCGCCTTCCTGGGGCTGGGCGCCGGCCTGCCCGAGCCGGCCCGGTTGGCCGTCTTCACGCTCGGCAACGCCGCGCTGCTGCTGGCCCTGGCGGCCCTGCTCTGGCGCACGGCCCGCCTGGGGCGACGCGAGCTGATGGCGCTCGGCCTGCTGTTGGCCGGAGGCCTGTCGAACCTCGTGGACCGGCTGTCCGGCGGCGGCGTGGTGGTGGACTTCCTGAACCTGGGGGTGGGGGGCCTGCGCACGGGCGTCTTCAACGTGGCCGACGTGGCCATCACGGCCGGAGCGCTGCTGCTGGCCTCTACGGCCCTGCGTCCAGCGCGGTGGGCCTGATGCCGACGGGCCTGGCGTTCGCGCTCGCGGGCCTGCTCCTGGCGGCGGCGCCGCCCGCGCCGCCGACCCCGGTCTTCCGGGCCGGCCTCGACCTGGTCTACCTGAACGTGGTGGTCTACGACCGCCAGGGGCGGCCGGTGCGCGACCTGTCGGCCTCCGACTTCAAGGTCTTCGAGGACGGCCAGCCGCGCCCGATCGAGGTCTTCGGGCGGGCCTACGAGCCCGGCCAGGACGAGCTGCTGGCGCTCGACCTGGGCCTGCTGTTCGACACCTCGGAGAGCATGCTGAACGAGCTCAAGCTGTCCCAGGAGGCGGCCGTGCGCTTCCTGGAGTCGGTCCCGCGCGCGCGCGACCTGCTGACGATCTTCTTCGACAACGACATCCGCATCTCGCGCTACGACAGCGAGAGCCAGCAGGGGCTCTTCGACCGCATCCTGCAGGCCAAAGGCGGCGGCCAGACGGCGCTCTACGACGCCGTGGCGGTCTACCTCTCGCGCGTGGCCGACAGCCCCGGGCGCAAGGTGCTGGTGCTGTTCAGCGACGGCGAGGACTCCAACAGCACGCTCAACCGCAAGGACGTCATGGACCTGCTGAAGGCGAGCGCGGTGACGGTCTACGTGATCGGCTTCAACGGCAGCGCCACCCCCGGCAGCGCCCGGGCGCTGGCCTCGCGCTCCCTGCTGCTCGACATGACCCAGGCCACCGGGGGCGCCCTGTACCTGCCGAGCGCCTCGAGCGAGCTGGGCGGCGTCTACGAGCGCATCCTGGGCGACCTCGAGGCCCAGTACGTGATCGGCTACGCCCCCGCCGACCACAAGGACCCGCGCGCCTACCGCAAGCTCAAGGTCACGGCCCGGGCGGGCCTGAAGGTGCGGCACCGCGAGGGCTACTACGCCCCCGCGCCGGCGGGCGGCGAGGCCGCCCGGCCCGGCAACTAGCCCTTCTCCTCCAGCCGGGCCAGGCGGCGCTCCAGCTCGCGCACGCGCCGCACCAGCTCCGGCAGGCGCGGGGCCAGGGCCGCGTTGCGGCGCCAGGTGCGGGCGTCCATGGCCGGGGTGCCGGCGATCTGGCGGCCCGCCTCGATCGAGCCGGTGATGCCGGTCTGGCCGACGGCCACGACGCCGTCCCCCAGGCTGATGTGGCCGGCGATGCCCACTTGGCCCCCGAGCATGACCCCGGAGCCGATGCGCGCGCTGCCGGCCACGCCCACCTGGGCGGCCATGACGGTGTCCTGGCCGACCTGGACGGAGTGGCCGATCTGCACCAGGTTGTCGAGCTTGGTTCCGCGGCCGATGCGCGTCTCGGCCGTGGCGGAGCGGTCGACGGCCGTCAAGGCGCCGATCTCGACGTCGTCCTCGACCACCACCACGCCGACCTGGGGGATCTTGTGGTAGCGCCCGTGCTCGTCGCGGGCGAACCCGAAGCCGTCGGCCCCGATCACGGCCCCGTTCTGCACCACCACCCGGTCGCCCAGGCGGCAGCCCTCGCGCACCTGCACCGCCGCGTGCAACCGGCAGTCCTCGCCGACGACCACCCCCGGGTAGAGCACCACCTGCGCGTGGAGCACGCTGCGCGCGCCCACGCGCGCGCCCGCGCCGATCACGGCCAGCGGGCCGACGTGCACGCCGGGCCCCAGCTCGGCGCTCGGGTCCACCTGGGCCGAGGGGTGGATGCCCGGCGGCGGAGCCGGCTGCGGGTGCAGCAGGGCCAGCGCCCTGGCGTAGACCAGGTAGGGGTTGGCGCAGACCAGCCGGGCTGCCGGAGTCTCGAGGCCGGCCGGCACGATCAGCGCCGTGGCCCGGGTGGTGGCGGCCTGGGGGGCGTAGCGCGGGTGGCCCACGAAGCTCAGGTCGCCCGGCCCGGCCGTCTCGATGCCGACCACGCGCCGCACCTCGAGCGCTCCGTCGCCGACCAGCTCGACCGCCAGGCGGCGGGCCAGCTCGTCCAGGCGCACGGGCTCAGGCCGCCCCGGGCTTGGAGACGAGGGCCGGCCTGGGCCGTCCCGCGCCGGCCGCGACCTCGCCGTCGAGCTGGGCGCCCTCGCGCACGGACAGGATCTCGGCGTTGAGCGAGCCCTCGACGCGGGCCTTCTCCAGCAGCAGCACGCTGCGCGCCTCGAGCTCGCCAAAGTAGCGTCCGCCGATCTCGCAGGTGTCGGCCTTGACCCGGCCGTTCACCTCCGCGCCCTCGCCGATCTGCAGGCGTCCGGTCAGCTGGACCTCGCCCTCGAAGCGGCCCAGGATGCGGGCGTCCCGGCCGGTCAGCTTGCCCTCGACGCGGGCCGCCGCGTCGACGATCGTGAGCTTGTCTTCCATCGAGGTCTCCCTGCTCCCCCGGGTGGGGGGGCCTGATTCTAGTTTCGGACGGGCGCTGGGCCAAGCTCAGCCGCCGGGCCGGGATTGACAGCGGCGGCTGGGCGTCGGAGACTCGCGACATGGCCCGACGCAGCGCTTCCATCGGGGATTTCGTGTCGACGCTGGTCTCGTTCGAGGACCGGCCCGTGACCCGCGACCGGGTCCTGCACTACTTCCAGGAGACGGCCGTCGAGCCGTCCTCGCTGGCGCCCTTCGTGCACTTCCGGGACGAGGCCTACACGCGCAACCTGGTCTTCCGCGACCAGCTGTTCGAGGTCATGCTGATCTGCTGGCAGCCCGGCCAGCGCACGCCCGTGCACACCCACAACGGCCAGCTGGGCTGGATGAGCGTGGAGCGCGGCGCCCTGGCGGTGGTGGACTACAAGTGGCGCGGCTGCAACGCTCCGGAGAACCAGAACGTGGTCGGGCTGGACTGCCTGGCCGGCGCCACCGAGCTCGAGCTGGAGCGCCTGCAGGTCCAGGAGTGCTGGCCCGGCGGACCGGTCAACTCGGTCGACAAGCGGCGCACCATCCACCAGGTGATCGTGCAGGGGCGCGAGCCGGCCGTCTCGATCCACGTCTACAGCCGCCCGATCGACTCCTGCGTGGCCTTCGACCTGGAGGGCCGGCGCTGCTACCGGCGCGAGCTGTCCTTCCACAGCCGCTTCGGCCAGGTGGTGGGCGGCGAGGCCGCGGCCCCCGCCCAGGCCGCGCCCGCCGCCGGCCCCGACGCCGGTTGAGGGCGCCCTTGCCCTGCCTGCTCTTCGTCGACGACGACCGCGAGATCCGGCGGGCCCTGGGGGCCCTGCTGCAGCGCCACGGCTTCGAGGTGCGCGGGGCCGGCTCGGGCGAGGAGGCCCTGGCCGCCCTGGAGGCCCCCGGCAACGAGGAGATCGACGCGGTCCTGCTGGACGTGCGCCTGCCGGGCATCGACGGCTTCGAGACCTGCCGGCGCATCCGGCAGCTGGCGCGGCCGGCCCTGCCGGTGCTGATGCTGACGGCCTACGGGGACGCCAACGCGCTGCGCCAGGGCGCGGAGGCCGGCGCCGACGACTTCCTGGTCAAGCCCCCCGACACGCCCCTGCTGCTGCTCAAGGTGCGCGCGCTGGTGCGCCACAAGGAGCTGCACGACCAGATCGAGCGCAGCCAGCTGGAGGCGCAGGGGCGCGCCCGCGACCTGGCGCTGCTGCACGACATCGGCCGGGACTGGTCGCTGATCGCCGAGCCGGAGGCCTTCCACCGCATGGTCACGGAGCGGCTGGCCCAGCTGATCGGCGCCCCGGTGTGCGTGGTGGCCCACTACGACCCGGTCACCCGCACCATGACCGCGGCCGTGCCGGCCTTCGGCCTGGAGGACGAGGAGGCGCGCTCGCTCAGCTTCGCCCTGACGCCGGAGACGGGCCTGCTGTCGTTCGACGCCGGCCGCGCCTACGTCAGCAACGAGGCCCGCGGCGACCCGCGCCTGCGCAGCCTGGTGGCCTCGCGCCCGCGCCTGCAGTCGCTGGTGCTGGTGCCGATGCTCTCCGAGGGCGTGCTGCTGGGGCTGATCGCGGCGGCCAACAAGCCGGGCGGCTTCAGCGAGGGCGACGTGCAGCTGCTCTCGCTGTTCGCCGGTCCGGCCGCCACGTTCGTGCGCGGGCGCCAGCTCTTCGACCGGCAGCGCCGCCACGCGGCGCGCCTGGAGAAGCTGGCGGCCCTGACCGGCGAGCTGTCCTCGGCCCGCTCGCGCACGGCCCTGCTGGGCCTGACGGTGGAGCGCGCCCGCACCGACCTGGCCTGCCTGCGGGCGGCCTTCTACGCCCTGGGCGAGGACGGCCAGCCCTGGCTGGTGTCCGAGGCCGGCGAGGACGGGTCCGCCCAGGACCCGGACCTCCTGCGCTGGGCCCTGCGCGGCAGCGGACCGCTGCAGGAGGGCGCCGGTGGCGTGGTGCGGCTGGCCGTCCCCGTGGCCTCTGGGGGGCGCGTGCACGGCCTGCTGTGCTTCACGCGCCGCGGGGCGCCCTTCGCCGAGGAGGAGTCGAGCGTCTTCTCGGCCCTGGCCGGCCACCTCGCGGTCAGCCTGGAGAAGGCCGAGAGCGTGGCGGAGACCGAGCGCCTGGCCCGCCAGATGACGACGCTCTACGACCTGGGCCTCGAGACCGCGGCCCAGCGCGACCTGCAGAAGCTGTTCCGGCGCGCGGCCGAGGAGGCCGGGCGCCTGATCGGGTCCGACTACACGTCCGTCATGCGCCTCGACGGCGAGGAGCTGCGCCTGTTCACCGCCTGGTCGCGTGCCCCCATGCCGGCGGGGGCCGCCTCGCCCGTGTTCGCCCTGGGCGAGGGCGTGGCCGGGCGCGTGGCCCGCGACGGCCTGCCGGCCATGGTCAACGAGCCGGAGGGCTGCGCCGACTTCCTGCCGCGCGCGCGACCGGTGGCGCGCCTGCTGTGCCTGCCCCTGACCTACTTCGACCAGGAGCAGAGGCGCGTGGCAGTCTTCGGCGTGCTGAACGCCACCCGCCAGGCGGCCGGGCCGCCCTTCACGGACGACGACCTCGAGTACCTGACGCGCTTCGCCAGCCAGCTCTCGATCGCGGCCGCCAACTCGGTGGCCTTCGCGCGCGAGCGCGAGCGCAGCGAGCAGCTGGCCCTGGTCAGCTCGCTGCTGCGCGAGATGGCCGGCAGCCTCTCGCGCGGGCGCATCCTGCAGACGGCGGTGGCGCGCATCCGCGAGGCCCTGCCGGCCACGGCGGTGCTGGTCGGGCTGGTCGACCCCGAGTCGGGGCAGATCGAGATCGCGGCGGCCGCGGCCGACGCGGTGCCGCCCGAGGGTTGGGCCGCCCAGCCGCGCGAGGCCGGCCTGTTCGGGCGGGCCCTGCGCGAGCGCCGCAGCCAGGCCGTGCCCGACCTCGGGCGCGAGCCCAGCCACGTGCGGCGGGTGGCCGGTGCGCGCAGCCTGCTGATCGTGCCGATTCTCTCCGGCGACGAGGCCATCGGCGTGCTGGACGTGGAGAGCCCGCGGCTGGGGGAGTTCAGCCGCAACGAGGTGCTGACCCTCGAGACCCTGGCCGACGGGATCGGCATCCTGCTGCGCAACGCCGAGCTGTACCAGGCCCTCGAGCAGACCAACGCCCGGCTGGTCGACATGGACCGCTGGAAGAGCGAGCTGGTCAACATGGTGGCCCACGACTTCCGCGCCCCCCTCACCAGCGTGCTGGGCTACACCGACCTGATCGAGCTGGGCGACGAGTCGCTCGAGAGCCGCCAGCAGTTCGCCCGCGCCATCCGCGAGTCCATCCGCCACCTGGCGCAGCTGGTCGACAAGACGCTCAAGAGCACGCGCCTCGAGACGGGCCAGCTGCCCTTCGACTTCGGGCTGTGCGACCTGGGCGCGGTGGTGCGCGAGGTGGTCGGCCGGCAGCCGGCCGAGGTGGCCGCGCGCCTGAAGCTGGACCTGCCCGAGGAACCGCTGCCCTGCTGGGCCGACCGCGACCGGCTGGTCGAGCTGGTCGAGAACCTGCTCTCGAACGGGGCCAAGTACTCCGAGGCCACGCGGCCGGTGGAGGTGTCCCTGACCCGCCACGGGGACGGCGCGACCCTGGCGGTGAGCGACCAGGGCGTGGGCATCGCCGACGAGGACCTGACGCGCCTGTTCAAGCCCTTCTCGCGCATCCAGCGCGCCGACGCCCCGCGCGTGCCCGGGACCGGGCTGGGGCTGTACATCTGCGAGCGCATCGTGCGCGCCCACGGCGGGCGGCTGCAGGTCGCCAGCCGGCCGGGCCTGGGCTCCACCTTCTCCGCCACGCTGCCGCTGTTCGGGCTGGCGGCCCAGCGCCGTGGGCCGCTCGTGCTGGTGGCAGCGGCCGACC
>JBDIBD010000129.1:0-10787 GCA_039812725.1 Vicinamibacteria bacterium
CAGCGCCACGGGCGGCGGCTCGGCGAGGGCCGGCGAGGCTGGCGGGGCCGGGGCCGCGGCCAGCGCGTCGGAGGCCACCTTCTGCACGTTCGCGACGATCGTGCGGCGGCCGGCCTTGAGAGCCCGGCGCGCCTCGACCACGGCGTTCTTGATGCTGGACTCGAGGGCGATCATCGGCGTCAGCCGCACGCCGCTCTTGAACTCGATCTCGGACACGAGCACGTGGTCCGTGGGGTCGGACATGGCCAGCTGCAGCCGCGTGGCCTCGACCTTCACGGGGAAGACGAGGTGCCGCTCGCACAGGTCCAGGCCGACCACGTCCAGGAGGCCGAGGTCGATCTCGTGCTTGGAGAGGTCCACCGGCGGCACGCCCAGCTGGCGGCCGAGGTAGGTGACCGCGAACTTCTCGGTGAGGATGCGCTGGCGGACGAGGATGCTGGCCAGGCGCTCGCCGTAGGTGCGCTGCAGGGACAGGGCCTGCTTGAGCTGGGCTTCGGTGACGAGGTCGGCCTCCAGGAGGATCTCGCCCAGTTCCTTCTTCGGCTTCGGCAACTCCTCTCCCTCCCCCTCGCGCCCCCGGGCGGGCGGCTCCTCAGGAACGGCTCTCGACGGGAATGCGGCGGCTGCGGGGCTGCGCCTTGGGCAGCTCGATGCGCAGCAGGCCGTCGGACCAGCGGCAGGCGACGCCGTCGGGGACGATGGCCTGGCCCAGCTCGAAGCGGCGGCTGAAGCCGCCGTGGTGGCGCTCCAGGCGAAGGAAGCGCTCCGGCCGCGGCCCGCTCCAGGCCCCGCGCGCCCCGCGCACGAGCAGCTCGCGCGGCCCGGCCTGCACCGCGATGTCGTCGGGCGAGCAGCCCGGCAGGTCGATCTCGATCACGAAGCACTCCGCCGTCTCGGCCACGTCGGCGGGAGGCACCCAGGCGCCCGGGGCGTCGCCCTCCGGCACGCGCCGCGACAGGCTCTCCTCGAACAGGCGGTTCATCCGCTCCTGGAGGGAAAGCAGATCGCGCAGCGGATCCCAGCGTTCCAGCGCCACGTTCACCCCACCTGCAGCGCTCGCCGGCCTGCGGCTGGCGCTCTCGACTCTCGGGCCGTTTCGAGTCTACGGGCGGCGCCTGGGGCGGTCAAGGCCGTCAGGGCCGCAGCCGCTGGCGCAGCTCCGCCAGCAGCGACAGGGCCTGCAGCGGCGTGAGCTGGTCGGGCTCGAGGCGGCGCAGCTCCTCGAGCACCGCCTCCTCGGGGCCGCTGAACAGGTTGAGCTGGCGTGCTCCGGCCGGGCGCGGCTCCTCGTCGGCGTGGGCCAGGCGCGGCCGGCCTTCGCGGTCGAACTCGGTGCGCTCCAGGTTGCGCAGGATCTGCTGGGCCCGGGTGACCACGCCCGCGGGCAACCCGGCCAGCCGTGCCACCTGGATGCCGAAGGAACGGTCGCTGCCGCCGCGCTCGATCTTCCGCAGGAAGACGATGCCGTCGCGCCACTCGCGGGCCGAGACGTGCAGGTTGCCCACGGCCGGGTTGTCGGCCGCCAGGTCGGTCAGCTCGTGGTAGTGGGTGGCGAAGAGCGTCTTGGGCCCCGGGGCGCCGGGGCTGCCGGCCACCTGCTCCGCCACTGCCCAGGCGATCGAGAGGCCGTCGAAGGTAGCCGTGCCGCGGCCGATCTCGTCCAGAAGCACCAGGCTGCGCGGCGTGGCGTGGCGCAGGATGTGGGCCGTCTCCTGCATCTCGACCATGAAGGTGGACTGGCCCCGCAGGATCTGGTCGGCGGCCCCCACGCGGGTGAAGATTCGGTCGAGCAGGCCCAGCTTGGCCTCGCGGGCCGGCACGAAGGAGCCCATCTGGCCCATCAACGCGATCAGCCCGGCCTGCCGCAGGAAGGTGGACTTGCCGCCCATGTTGGGGCCCGTGATGACGTAGACCCTGGGCTCGGCCCCGGCCAGCTGCAGGTCGTTGGCCACGAAGGGCTCGGGCAGCAGCCGCTCGATCATGGGGTGGCGGCCGTCGCTGAAGGACAGCTCGTCGGACTCGGAGAGGCGCGGCTTGACGTAGTCGTGGCGCGAGGCCGCCTCGGCCAGCCCGGCCAGCACGTCGAGCACGGCCAAGGCCCGCGAGGTGCGGCGCAGGCGCGGCGCCGCCGCGGCCACCCGCTGCCGCAGGGCCTCGAACAGCTCGGCCTCGCGGACCAGGATGCGCTCGTCCGCGCGCAGGACCTTGTCCTCGTACTCCTTGAGCTCGGGCGTCACGAAGCGCTCGCCGCCGGCGATGGTCTGCTTGCGCAGGTAGTCGGCCGGCACCAGGCCGAGGTTCGACTTGCTGACCTCGATGTAGTAGCCGAAGACCCGGTTGAAGCGCACCTTGAGCGAGGGGATCCCGGTGCGGGCGCGCTCGCGCTCCTCGATGGCCGCGATGGTGGCGCGGCCGCCGTGGCTGACGGCCCGCAGTTCGTCGAGCTCGGCGTCCACGCCCTCGCGGATGGCCCCGCCCTCGCGCAGCAGCGCCGGCGGCGCGTCGGAGATCGTGCGCTCGACGTCGGCGGCCAGGTCGGGCAGGGGATCGACGTCCTTGCCCTCGCGGCGCACGAGCGGGGCCTGGCACTCCTCGAGCGCCAAGAGGGCGGGCGGGACCGCCCGCAGCGAGCGCGCCAGGGCCGCCAGGTCGCGGGGCGAGGCGCTGGCCAGGCTGATGCGGGCCAGCAGCCGGTCGAGGTCCTGCACGCCGGCCAGGGCCTCCCGGAAGCGGCCACGCTCCAGGGTGCGGAAGGCCAGCTCCTCGACCGCGTCGAGGCGGTCCTGGATCGGCCCCAGGCGCACCAGGGGCTGCAGGATCCACTCGCGCAGCGCGCGTGTCCCCATGGGCGTCACGGTCTGGTCGAGCACGTCGAGCAGGGTGCCGGCGCGCGAGCCGTCGGCCAGGCTCTCGACCAGCTCGAGGTTGCGACGCGTGATGGTGTCGAGCACCAGCACGTCGTCGGACTGGCGCGTGCGCAGCCCGGTGACGTGGGCCAGGTCGCGCTTTTGCGTGTCGCGCACGTAGCGCAGCGCGGCGCCGGCGGCCGCGGCGGCCCGGGGCAGGGCCTCGCAGCCGAAGGCCTCGAGGGTCAGGGCCGAGAAGTGCTCGAGCAGCAGGCGGCGGGCCTGGCGCGGGTCGAAGGCCGCCGGGTCGAGGGGCAGGCGCGGCCAGCGCCCCTCGGGCTGGCGCTCGTCGACCAGCCACTCGGGCAGCTCGAGGCCGGCCGGCACCAGCAGCTCGCGCGGCCCGACGGCGCCCAGGTCGTCCCGCAGGCGCTCGTGACGGAGCGGTCCGTCCCACTCGGCCACCTGGAAGTCGCCGGTGGTGGCGTCGAGGTAGGCCACCCCGATCGAGGCCGGGCCGGGGCACAGGGCGGCCACGTAGGAGGTCTCGGTGGCCTCCAGCGCTCCGGCCTCGAGCTGGGTCCCCGGGGTGACCACCCGCACCACCTCGCGCTTGACCACGCCCTTGGCGCTGCGCGGGTCCTCCATCTGCTCGCACAGGGCCACGCGGTGGCCCAGCTTCACCAGGCGCGCCACGTAGCCGGTGGCGGCGTGGTGCGGCACGCCGCACATCGGGATGGGCTGGCCGTCGCGGTCCCTGGAACGCGAGGTCAGGGCGATCTCGAGGGCCCGCGCGGCGACCTCCGCGTCCTCGAAGAACAGCTCGTAGAAGTCTCCCATGCGGAAGAAGAGCAGGGCCTCGGGGTGCTCGGCCTTCATGCGGCGGTACTGCTGCATGGCCGGGGTGTCGGGGATCGTGGCGCTCATCGGGGGGCTCCGGCTCAGCCGAAGAACACCTCGGCGGCGGCGAACTGCTCGAGGTCGAGCGCCCGCCGGCCGGCGGTGGCCTCCGCCAGCGGCACCTCGACCACGCGCGTGCCGCGCAGGGCCACCATGACCTCGCTGCGGCCGGCCAGGAGCGCGTCCACGGCGGCGATGCCGAAGCGCGTGGCCAGGATGCGGTCGAAGGAGGTGGGGGACCCGCCGCGCTGGACGTGGCCCAGCACGGTCACGCGCGTCTGCACGCCCAGGCGCCGCGCGATGGCCTCGGCCACGCGGTAGCCCATGCCGGACGAAGTGCCCTCGCCGACGTGCTCGGGGGGCGGCTCGCCCTCGAAGTAGGCGCCCTCGGCCACGACCACGATGGAGAAGGCGCGCCCGCGCCGGCGCCGCCGCTCGAGCACGCCGCAGAGCGTCTCGAGCCGCGTGGGCTTCTCGGGGATCAGGATGAAGTCGGCCCCCCCGGCCAGCCCCCCGAAGGCGGCGATCCAGCCGCTGTGGCGGCCCATGACCTCGACCACCATGACGCGGTGGTGGCTCTCGGCCGTGGAGTGGAGCCGGTCGATGGCCTCCATGACCGTGCTGACCGCGGTGTCGAAGCCGAAGGTGCAGTCGGTGCCGAGCAGGTCGTTGTCGATGGTCTTGGGCACGGCCACCAGGGGCAGCCTGTGGCGGGCCACGTCGCGCGCGGCCGCCAGCGTGCCGTCGCCACCGACCACCACCAGGCCGTCGAGGCCGAAGCGCAGCCAGTGGGCCCGCAGGCGTTCCATGTCGCGCGGGTCGCGCAGCGGGTCCGTGCGGGACGTGCCGAGGATGGTGCCGCCCTTCGGGAGGATGCCCGCCACCGAGAGCGAGGTGAGAGGCTCGGCGTTGCCGTCGATGAGGCCCTGCCAGCCGTTGTGGACCCCCAGCACCTCGACCGCCGAGTTCTGCGCCCGCCGCACGCAGGCGCGGATGACCGCGTTGAGCCCCGGGCAGTCGCCTCCGCCGGTCAGGATGCCGATTCTGCTGAGCGCCACGGCGGGCAAGTATATGCTTGAAGGGCATGCTGATCCTCGGCGTCGACACCAGCAGCCGGCGGGGCAGCGTGGCCCTGCTCGAGGGCCCGCGGCTGGTGGAGCTCCGGCCCGTCGACGGCGAGCAGGACCACTCGCGCGCGCTCCTGCCGTGCCTCGAGGCCATGCTGGGCGCCGCCCGCCGCCGCGTGGGGGAGTTGGAGGCGCTGGCCGTGGCCGTCGGCCCGGGCTCCTTCACGGGCCTGCGCGTCGGGCTGGCGACCGTGCAGGGCCTGGCCCTGGCCCTCGGGCGCCCGTGCCTGGGGGTCGACGTGCTGCAGGCCTGGGCGCGGCACGAGAGCCGCCGGCCGCTGGCCCTGCTGCTGGACGCCTTCCGCGGCGAGGTGCTCGGGACGGTCTGCGCGGACGGGCTGTCGGGGCCGGCGGTGCTGGCCAGCCCGGCGGCCTTCGTCGAACGTGTGCCGCCAGGGGCCTGGCTGGCCGGGAGCGGGGCCGACCTGCACGCGGGCCTGCTCCGGCAGCTGCGGCCGGACCTCTCGCTCTCCACGCGGCCCCCCGAGCTGGCCGCGAGCGTCGCGGAGCTGGGGCGCGAGGCTCTGGCGGCCGGGCAGGGCGGGGTGCCCGAGGAGCTGCGGCCGGTCTACCTGCGGGCGCCCGCCGTGCTGCGGGGCTGAGCCGGCGTGCTCGTCGTCGAAGCGGGCGCTCCCGGCGACCTCCAGGCGGTGCTGGAGCTCGAGCGGGCCAGCCAGAGCCACCCGTGGACGGCGGCGGGCTTCGGCGCGGCCCTGGCCGGAAGGGACGGCGAGCGGGCGCTGCTGCTGTGCGAGTACCGTCGTTTGGGGCTGCTCGTCGAGCGGCGCGTGCTGGGCTACTGCGTGCTGAGGCGGGCGGCCGGCGAGGTCGAGATCCACAACGTCGCGGTGGCCCCGGAGGTCCGGCGGCGCGGCCTGGCGCGGCGGTTGCTGGGCGTCGTCCTGGCGTGGGCCGCCCGCGCGGCCGCCGAGCGGGCGCTGCTCGAGGTGCGGGCCGGCAACGCTCCCGCGCAGGCCCTGTACGAGGGGCTGGGCTTCCGCGAAGTGGGCCGGCGGCCGGGCTACTACTCGCAGCCGGCGGACGACGCGCTGGTGCTGGCGCTCGAGCTCGCGGTGGCCTCGCGGCTGCCTTGAAGTGGCCCGGGGCCGCGTGCTAACGTGCCCACACGATGAGGTCACTTCGCGCGGCCGCCTCCGCGCGCTCCCCGATCACGCCAAGCGAACCCTGAACAAGGAGGCCTCCCCATGCCCCAGTCCGATCCCGTCCTCATGGAGAACGACGAGTACCGCCGCCTGTCCGACCAGCACCGCGAGTTCGAGACGCGCCTGAGCGTGCTGGCCGAGAAGGCGGTGCTCAGCGACGAGGAGCAGGTCGAGGAGACGACGCTCAAGAAGAAGAAGCTGCAGCTGCGGGACCGCATGGAAGAGATCGCCCGGCAGACGCGCGCCGGGGCGCGCTCCTAGGACCGGCGAGGCTCGCCAGGGACCGTCCGGGGCAAGCGGGTAGGCGGCGGGCTGCCCGGTAGCGCGAAGGAAGGGTGCGTGGGGCCAGGCAAGGACAGCGAGGGCAGGGGCGGCACCGCCGCGCAGCGGGCGCGCCAGGCGGCGGCGCGCGTGCCGCTGCGCTTCCGGCGGGGCGCCGCCCTGCTCCCGTCGCTCTTCACGCTCGGCAACCTGTTCATGGGCTTCTGGTCGATCGTCCGGTCGATCAACGGCCAGTTCGCCGAGGCGGCCCAGTTCATCGGAGCGGCCGCGGTGTTCGACATGCTCGACGGGCGCATCGCCCGGCTGACCGGGACCAGCAGCGAGTTCGGGGCGGAGCTCGACAGCCTCTCCGACGTGATCTCGTTTGGGCTGGCGCCGGCGCTGCTGGCCTACTCGTGGGCCTTCACGGGCCTGCCGCGTCCGGGGGCCCTGGCGGCCTTCCTCTTCCTCATGTGCGGCACGCTGCGCCTGGCGCGCTTCAACGTCCAGCGCAGCGTGGTCGACGGCCGCTTCTTCGTGGGGCTGCCCATCCCGGCCGCCGCCTGGCAGGTGGCCGCGGTGGTGCTGCTGTTCGACCGGCCCGTGCTCGACCGTCGCCTGGCCACGGCGGTGCTGGTGGGCGTGGTGCTGCTGGCCTTCCTGATGGTCAGCACCTTCCGCTACCACTCCTTCAAGGGCGTCGACCTGCGCTCGCGCCGTTCCTACATGTCGCTCCTGGGCGTGGGGCTGGCCTTCCTGCTTGTGGCGCTGCACCCCGAGTGGGTGCTGCTGACGGCCATCACGGCCTTCACCCTCTCGGCGCCCTTGGCCTACGTGGTAGGGGCCCTGCGCCGGCGGCTGGGGGGGCCGCCCAAGGTCGAGGCCACGCCGGCCCCCACCGGCCCGTGAGCCTGGCACCCCCGCGGGCTCCCGTGGTCGGGGTCGGCGGCGTGGCGATCCTCGACGGCAAGGTGGTGCTGATCCGCCGGGGCAAGCCGCCCCTGGAAGGGCGCTGGACCATCCCCGGTGGCACCGTCGAGCTGGGCGAGACCCTCGTCGAGGCCCTGGTGCGCGAGATGCAGGAGGAGACCGGCCTGCAGGTGGAGCCCGACGGCCTGCTGACCGTCTTCGACCGCGTGGCCCGCGAGGGCGGGCGGGTGCAGTACCACTACGTGATCGTGGACTACCTCTGCAGGGTGCGGGGCGGGGAGCCGTGCGCGGGCTCCGACGCGCGCGAGCTGGCCCTCGCGGGCGAGGACGAGCTGGGGCGCTTCGAGCTGCCCGACAAGGCCCTCGAGGTGGTGCGGGAAGGCTTCGCGCGCTGGCGCGGGGCCCGACACGCCGGCTAGCCCGCGGACGGGGGCCCGGGCGCGGGCGGAAGGCGCAGCAGCAGCCGCGTGCAACCGGGCTCGGAGCGCAGCTCGACCCTCCCCGCGTGGTCCTCGACGATCTTGCGCACGAGCGCCAGGCCCAGGCCGCTGCCTCCCGTCTTGGTGGAGAAGAAGGGCTCGAAGAGGCGCGGGATGACCTCGGGATCGGGGATGCCGGGCCCGTCGTCGCGCACCTCGATCTCGACTCCGCCCTGGCACGGCCGCGCCAGGACCTCCACCAGGCCGCGTGAGCCGACCGCGTGCAGGGCGTTCTCGATGCCGTTGACCAGGGCCCGCTCGAGCAGCCGCCGCTCGCCGTGCACCGCGGGCAGCCCAGGCAGCGCCTCCCAGCGCAGCTCGACGCCGGGGGGCAGGGCCACCAGGTAGGGCCGGCAAGCCTCCTCGAGCAGCCGGGCGGCGTCGAGCCGCTCGGCCTCGCCCAGGGCGGGGCGCGCGAAGGCCGAGAACTCGGTCACCATGCCGCGCAGCTGGCGCACCTGCCGCAGGATGGTCTGGGTGCACAGCTCCAGGGCGGCGCCGAAGTCGACGCGCGGGTCGCCGTAGACGCGCCGCAGGTGCTCGGCGGAGAGCTGGATCGGCGTGAGCGGGTTCTTGACCTCGTGGGCCACCTGCCGGGCCATCTCGGCCCAGGCCGCCAGGCGGTTGCTGCGCTCCAGCTCCTCGCGCTGGCGGGCCAGGTCGGCGGCCATCTGGTTGAAGGAGTCCACCAGGTCGCGCAGCTCGTCGCGGCTGCGCGTCTCGACCCGCGTCGACAGGTCGCCCTCGGCCAGCCGCCGCGTGGCGCGGGTCAGCTCGCCGAGCGGCCCGGAGATCCGACGCGCCACCGAGCCCGCCAGGACGGCGGCCACGAGCGCGAACAGCGCGGAGGCCAGTCGCAGCGTGCGGTCGAGGTCGTCGAGGGCCTCGCCCAGCTCCTGCGGCCGCTCGTCGAGGGGCACGGAGAGGACGCCGGGCTCGCGGCTGCCGAGGCGCACCGGGACCGAGGCGGCGCGCAGTGCGCCGCCGGCCCGGTCGAGCGGGGCCAGCACGCGCGCCTCGCCCTCCAGCACGACCCGCCGGAAGACCTGGCCCTCGAGGCGGGGCGAGAGCAGCCCCGTGGCGTAGAGCTCGCGCCGGCTGCTGGCCAGCAGCCGGCCGTCGTCGAACACGTCGAGGTCGCTGCGGATGAGGCTGGCGATCCAGACCAGCGCCGCGTCGTCGAGGCCGGTGGCGAGCTCGTCGCCCCGCTGGAAGACCAGGTAGTCCTCGACGGCCTTGCGGGCCACCCCGGCACGCTCGATGGCCTGGGCCTCGGCGTCGGCGCGCAGGCGGTCGCGCACGAAACCGCGCACCACGGTCTGGACCAGGAGCACGGGCAGCACGGACAGGCCCACGAAGGCGGCCAGCAGCCGCAGGCCGAAGCGCCGGGCCAGGGCCTGCTCGAGGCTGGCCAGGCGGAGCGTGGGCGAGCCCAGCGCGGAGCCGAGCGCCAGCACCAGCAGGCCCGTCAGGAGCGTGGCGGCCGAGAGCGTCACGGCCGCCTCCAGGGTGTCCGCCAGGAAGCGCGGCGCGTCGAGGCGGGCGTAGCCGAGGCCCAGCACCCGGCCGTCGGGGCCGCGCTCGAACAGCACGTGGTGCGGTCGGCCGGCCACCTCCAGCGTGGTCCAGACCACCGCGGACTCGCGCAGGCGCGCGGCGAGCTCCGCCGGCAGGCGGGCCGGCTCGCCGGCCGAGCTGAAGCGCAGCAGGCCGTCGGGCTCGTAGACCAGCAGGACGGGTGAAGCGGCCCACGGCTCGGCGGGCTGGCCCACCAGCCGGCGGTAGGGAGAACGGTGGGGCAGGAAGGGCAGGTCGGCGTAGTCGTCCGCCACGTAGACGTGGACCTCGCCGTGGAGCTGGCCGTGGTACTCGAGCCGGCGCGCGGCGTGGAGCACGCTCCGGCGGGCGCTGCCGAGCGTGAGCTGGTCGTGCCCGACCTGCCAGCCCTGCCCGGCCACGCGCCGGTCGCTGTGGGGCAGCGAGGGCAGCTCCAGCGAGAAGCGGCCGACCAGCCCCCCGTGCGGGTCGAGCAGCTCGACCGCCGACGACAGCGCGAAGGCCGCCAGGTCCGTGCGGGCCCAGGCCTGGTAGGCCAGCTCCTCGGCCGGCCACTCGGGAGCTCCGGGCCTCTCGAGCAGGTCCTGCCCGTCCAGCTGCGCCAGGGACTGCCGCAGGACGTAGGCGCGCCAGGCCGGCTGGCGCTGGACCAGCGGCAGCCAGTCCTCGTGGATCTGACGCCGCACGGCCTTCTCGCTGAAGTGAACCAGGCTGGGCTGGAGCAGCAGCCCCACCAGCGCGGCCAGGGCGGTGGCCGCCAGCATCGCGGCCGGGGGGCCGCCACGCTCCAGCCACGGCTGCCAGCGGCCCCTGCTCGCGGCCAGGGCCAGGGAGGTGGCCACCAGGCCCACGGCCGGCAGCAGGGGCAGTCCGAGGGTGCCGCGGGGCCAGAAGGCTGTCACAGCTGCAATTGCGGCGATCCAGGCCGGGACCGCCAGGGCCACGAGACCGGCCGCGGGCCGGGCTGGTGCGGCCCAGGCGCAGGCCGCAGCCCCCAGCAGCGCCGCCGCGGCGAAGGCCAACGCGAGGGAGACCTGCAGCGCCAGCAGGGCCGGGTCGCCGGGGGCGCGTCCCCAGGGGCTGAGCGGCCGTGCGCAGTGCTCCTGGACGACTTGGACGAGCACGAGTGCCCCCGTGACGAGCGCAGGGGGCAGGAGCCCGCCCGCGACCAGGCGGGCCAGGGGCCGGCGGCTGCCGCGCGGCACGGACAGCCGGCGTGCCAGGAGCACGGCGCCGTGGAAAGCCAGCAGGCTGGTGAGCAGCAGGTCCAGGGGCGACGCGCCCCAGGGGCCAAGGTGCCGCCACGCGAACACCTCCGGCGCTCCCAGGCTGCCCTGCACGAGCCAGGCACAGCCCGGCAGCGACCAGGCCGTGCGCAGCGCGAGTGTCAGGAGCAGGGCCCACGGCGAACGCCAGGCCGAGCCCCGCGCGCCACTGCCCAGAGCCGCCGCCAGCACGAGCAGGCCGCAGCCGACCGGCGCCAGCCAGGCCGGACGAGGTGGCCGGGGCCGGGCCTCGGGCGCG
>JBDIBD010000130.1:0-10764 GCA_039812725.1 Vicinamibacteria bacterium
CACGGCCTCGCCGGCCTCGCGCCGCCTCTTCCAGTCGAGGAAGTCCTCGTAGCCGCCGGGGTAGAGCAGGGCCTCGCCGCCGCCGATGTCGATGACCTTGCTGGCCAGCCGGTCGACGAAATAGCGGTCGTGCGAGACGAAGATCAGGGTCCCCTGGTAGTCGGCCAGGGCCTCCAGCAGGACCTCCTTGGAGTCGAGGTCGAGGTGGTTGGTGGGCTCGTCCAGCAGCAGCAGGTTGCTGGGGTTGAGCAGCATCTTGGCCAGCGCCAGGCGGTTGCGCTCGCCCCCGGAGAGCACCGCGCACTTCTTGTGCACGTCGTCGCCCGAGAACAGGAAGCCGCCCAGGATGGTGCGGATCATGGGCGCCATGCTCAGGGAGCTGGCCGAGGACATCTCCTCCTGGACCGTGCGGGCCGGGTTCAGGATCGAGGCCTGGTCCTGGGCGAAGTAGTCCATGACCACGTTGTGGCCCTCGACCCGCAGCCCGTCGTCGCAGCGGTCCACGGCCGCCAGGATGCGCATCAGGGTCGACTTGCCGGCCCCGTTGGGCCCCACCAGGGCGATGCGGTCGCCGCGCTCGACCATCAGGTCCACGTGGCGCAGCACGACGTTGTCGCCGAAGGCCTTCCGGACGCCCTTGAGCTCCAGCACCACCCGGCCGGGCTTGGGGGCCTCCGGGAAGTGGAAGCGGATCTTCTTGCGCTCGGGCGGGATGTCGATGCGCTCGACCTTGTCGAGCAGCTTGATGCGGCTCTGCACCTGGCGGGCCTTGGTGGCCTGGTAGCGGAAGCGGTTGATGAAGGCCTCGGCCTTGCCGATCTCCTCGCTCTGGCGCCGGTGGGCCTCGCGCAACCGGTCCATGCGGACGCCGTGCTCGCGCAGGTAGTAGGAGTAGTTGCCGTGGTAGTCGGTGAGCGTCTTGAGGCCCACCTCGGTGATGCGCTTGACCGTGGCGTCGAGGAAGTAGCGGTCGTGCGAGACCAGCACCACCGAGCCGGGGTAGTCGGCCAGGTACTCCTCCAGCCAGTTGCGGGCCGGCAGGTCGAGGTGGTTGGTGGGCTCGTCCATCAGCAGCAGGTTGGGGCGCGCCAGCAGCAGCTTGGCGAGCGCGATGCGCATCTGCCAGCCGCCCGAGAACTCCTCGGTGTGGCGCTGCTGGTCGGCCAGGGAGAAGCCCAGGCCCTTCAGCACGTCGGCGATGCGGGCGTCCATCTCCCAGCCGCCCAGGTGCTTGAAGCGCTCCTGCACCTCCGCGTAGCGTCCCAGCAGGCGCTCGTGCTCGTCGGCCGAGTCGTCGTGGGCCAGCCGGTCCTCGATCTCGTGCTGCTCCGCCTTGAGCCGCAGCAGCTCCTCGAAGGCCAGCACGACCTCGTCGTAGACCGTGCGCCCGGCGTGCACGATGCCGTCCTGGGGCAGGTAGCCGATGGTGGTGTCCGAGGCCATCCGGATCTGGCCCGAGTCGGGCTCCTCGAGGCCAGCCAGCATGCGCAGCAGGGTCGACTTGCCGGCGCCGTTGGGGCCGGAGAGCCCGATGCGGTCGCGCTTCTTGACGTGCCAGGAGGCGTCCTCGAGCAGGACGCGTTCGCCGTACCGTTTTTGCAGGTTCTCGACGTGGATCATGCCGGGCGGCTACTCTCCGAGCTGCAGGAACTCGACGCAGGCGCGCTTCAACTGGGCGCGGTGCTCGGGGTCCATGAAGTTCAGCCGGTACTCGTTGATGACCTTGACCTCGATCCCCTCCCACTCCTGCCAGCACTCCGAGCAGAGGGAGGCGGCGCGCTCCTTGAGCGGGCTGCCGAGGAA
This sequence comes from Vicinamibacteria bacterium, assembly GCA_039812725.1. GTDB lineage: Bacteria > Acidobacteriota > Vicinamibacteria > Fen-336 > Fen-336 > JBDIBD01. The sequence goes on from JBDIBD010000130.1 coordinate 1,804, forward strand.
GGCCAGCTTGGCGGCCGAGGGGGCCTGCCCCTGGCGGCCGCAGCGGCGGCACGTGATCATCGCTCCTCCAACCAAACACGCAAGTATAAGGCCAGCCGGGGGTTCGCTTGGCAGGGCGGGGACGAGGGGCGATAATCCCCGGCATGGAAACTGCTTCAGCGAGCCGCACCTTCGCCTCCCTGGGCCTCTCGCAGCCCGTCCTCGAGAGCATCGCCCGGAAGGGCTACCAGAGCCCCACCGACTGCCAGGCGGAGTCGATCCCCCTGGCCCTGGCCGGCAAGGACCTGGTGGTGCAGAGCCGCACGGGCACCGGCAAGACGGCCGCCTTCGGCATCCCGGTGGTCGAGAAGTCCGACCCGGCCCTGGTGGAGGTGCAGGCCCTGGCCCTGGTGCCGACCCGCGAGCTGGCGCTGCAGGTGTCCGAGGAGTTGACCGGGCTGGGGCAGGGACGCGGCCTGAAGGTCGAGACGATCTACGGCGGCGACCCGATCGAGCGCCAGTTGGAGGCCCTCCGGGCCGGCGTGCACGTGGTGGTGGGGACCCCCGGCCGGGTGCTCGACCACCTCCGGCGCGAGACGCTCTCGCTCAAGAGCTGCCGGATCCTGGTGCTGGACGAGGCCGACCGCATGCTCGACATGGGCTTCGCCGACGAGATGGCCCAGATCATGGCCTACGTGCCGGAGCAGCGGCAGACGCTGCTGTTCTCGGCCACGGTGCCGCTGGGCATCCGCGGCCTGATCTACCACTACCTGACCGAGCCCGAGTGGGTGCTGCTGTCCGAGGACCAGATCTACGTCAAGGAGGTCGAGCACCTCTACTGCCTGACCCCGCGGCTGCACAAGGAGGCCACGCTCTACAAGCTGATCGAGTACGAGGAGCCGGCCTCGTCGATGATCTTCTGCAACACCCGCGAGGAGACCCGCCAGGTGGCCACCTTCCTGGCCGGCAAGGGCCTGGCGGCGGCCATGCTCTCCTCCGACCTGACCCAGAGGAAGCGCGAGCAGGTCATGGCCCGCTTCCGCAGCGGCGCCGTGCGCCACCTGGCCACCACCGACGTGGCCTCGCGCGGCATCGACATCGAGGACCTCTCGCACGTCTTCATCTTCTCGACGCCGGACTCGCCCGAGCAGTACATCCACCGCGCCGGCCGCACCGGGCGCGTGGGCAAGAGCGGCCGGGCCATCAGCCTGGTCGGCGCCATGGACCTGATGAACTTCAACCGCCAGGTCAAGCGCTACAAGATCGACATCGGCGAGCTGAACGTCCCCTCCGACGAGGAGGTCCAGACGCGCAAGGTCGAGCGCCTGGCGGCGCGGCTGTCGGCCGAGGCCCAGCTCCTGCCGCTGGAGGACTTCCTGGAGTTCGGCCCGCTGGCCCGGCGCCTGGCCGACCACGAGCACCGCGACCGCATCGTGGCGCTGCTGGCGCGGCGCTTCTTCGAGCCGGCCGTGGTGGAGGCCGACGAGGAGCCCGAGCCCGCGGCGCCGCCCAAGCAGCACTACGGCGGCGGGCGGCCGGGAGGCGGGGGACGTCCCGGTGGCGGGGGCCGCCGCCGGGGGCCGCGCCGGCGCTAGCTCCCCGGCCGGTCCGCGCCGCCGCCTGTCAGAAGCGGACCAGGAAGCCCGCCGTGGCGTGGATGTCGTGCTCGGCCTGGCCGCTGACGAAGTGGTCGACCACCAGGTGGTCCAGCACCTCGACGCGCGCGCCCACGCGGCCGAAGTACATCTTCAGGCCCGCGCCGAAGCGCAGGACGAAGTCGGTCTCGCTCTCTCTCGCGCCGCTGTAGGAGACGCCGCCGGCCCCGAACACGACCACCGGCCGCACGTCGCCGCCGGTGAGGTCGTACGCCAGGCCCGCGCCGTAGTGCCAGGCGGTCACGTTGCGCGAGGGCGCGCCCTCGAAGTCGAGCTCGCGGTCGCCCGGGCCCCGGCCGGGCATGCGGAAGCCGCCCAGGCCCGCCAGGCCCGCCGCGCCGGCCATGCCGCCGAGCTCGGCCCCGCCGAGGCAGCGTCCGTTCAGGCAGACCTCGCCCCGGCCCTCCAGGCCGTGGGAGGGGGCCACGGAAAGGTCGGCCTCGAGCGCCAGGCGGCCCTTCACGTAGCGCGAGTAGCGGGCCCCGAACAGCGCGCTGCTCCCCAGCGAGGCCTCCGCGCGCGCCGTCACGTCGGGCAGGCCCGGCCAGCGGTCGCGCATCCAGGCGGGCATCCCCAGGCTCGTCTCGCGGCTCGCGCTCGCGTCCAGGATCGACGCGCCGCCGAAGACCACGATCTCGCTCCTGGGCTCGGCCGTGGCCGCGTCCTGCGCCAGCGCCGGCGTCGCGGCCAGCAGCGCCGCCGCCACTCCCAGCCCGAATCCAAGGTGTCTCATCTTCACGACCTCCAGGGCGCCGCGGAACGCTCCGCCGCCCCATGCCCCCAGCCCCAGGTCCGCGCGGGGACGCGAGGGCCTGGCGCGCGGCGCAGTCTAGCACCGGCTCCGCCGGGCGGGCGCGGGCTCGGCTGCGGGAGTACACTCCCGCCGGCGACGGCTCCGCATCCAGCCGAGCCCGAAGCCCCGGAGAGCAGAACGATGAACCAGAGAAGCCTGATCGCGCTCCTGGCACTGACGGCCCTGCCGCTCGTCGCGCTGGCCCAGAAGCCCGTCTCCCTGTCGGACGGGGTGGAGGCCACCGCCAAGATCGTGGCCATCGACGTCGGGCCGCGGGTGGTGACCGTGAAGCTCGAGGACGGCAACCTGACCTCGATCTTCTGCGGCCCGGAGGTGCAGCGCTTCGACGAGCTGAAGGTCGGCGACACCCTGACGTTCCGCTACTACGAGTCGGTCGTGGTGCAGGTCCGCAAGCCGGGCCAGGCGGGCGCGCCGCCGGCCGACGGCACGCCCCAGGTCACGCGCGGCGAGGGGCCCCGGCCCTCGGGGACGCTCTCGCGGCAGGTCACCGCCCGGGTCACCGTCAAGGCCGTCGACCTCAAGGCCCCCTCGCTGACGGTGGCGACGGAGGACGGCCAGGTCTCGAGCTACAAGATCGAGGACAAGTCGCGCGTCAAGGACCTGAAGCCGGGTGACGTGGTGGAGCTGACCTACACCCAGGCCCTGATGATCACCGTGAAGTGACCCGCGGCGGGGCGCCGCTCGGCCCCGCCTAACCCAGCTTGCCCTTGAGGATCGCGGCCTCGACCGTGTGCAGCGTCTTGTCCATCAGGGCGCGCAGCTCGTCCTCGAACTCGGGCTTGGCCAGGCCGCGCTCGAGCAGCTCCTGGTAGGGGACGCGCCGCCGCCAGAGCACCGTGCCGCGCTCGTAGACGCGGGCCTCGAAGGCCCCGGCCTCGGGCCCGAGGTCCTCGATCTGCACGTGCAGCTGCCGGCCGGCGTGCTCGAAGGCGCGATTGACGCCGATGATCATGCGCCCCCCGCGGCCGCCGCGGCGCGCTCGGCGCCCACGCGCCGCAGCCAGCGCTCGAAGAACCAGTTGCCGACGCGGTAGCGGCTGCTCTCCACCGCCAGGTAGCCCATCATCTCCAGGCCGTACAGGACCGAGGCGGCGGCCTCGTCGGCCAGCCCGGTGGCGTCGGAGAGCTGGGCGCGCGTGGCCGCCCCCAGGCGGGCGGAGGCCTCGAGCATGCGGCGCTCGGCCGGCTCGAGCGTGTCGTGGTCGACCGAGAAGAAGTTGGCCACCATGTCGTCGCTGGCCACCTGCTCGAGCACGGCGGCCAGGTCGCGCCCCTCGAACAGCCGGCTGGCGATGAGTTGGACCAGGAAGGGGTGGCCGGCCGTGCGGGCCACGATCTCCTGCACGTCGGCCTCCGCGAAGCGCCCGCGGGCCAGGAGCGCGCGGGCCTCGTCGGGGCGCAGCGGCGTCAGGTAGAGCGGCGGCGTGAAGCCGTGCAGGAAGGGCGAGGTGGCGAAGTCCACCAGCTCGTCCAGGCGGGCCAGCCGGCGCGTGGAGGTCAGCACCGTGCGCACGTCGGGGCCCTTCTGCAGCACGCGCCGCAGGCGCGCCACCAGGGCCGGGTCGTGGCGCCCCAGCACCAGCAGCTCCTCGGCCTCCTCCACCAGCAGCAGCAGGCGCCAGCCGCTGCGCACCGTGCGGCGCACGGTGGTGGTCAGCATCTCGTGCACGGACAGCCCCTCGAGGTCCTCCGTGGCCACGTCGGTGGCGCGCCGGAAGCCCTCGCTGTCCTCGATGCTCTCGACCAGGCTCTCGGCCAGGCCGCGGCCGTCGCCGCTGCCCTGGATGTCCCAGTAGAGCGGCACGAAGGCCGACTGCGGGCTGGCCTGCACGCGGCGCTCCAGCTCCTTGAGCAGGCTGGTCTTGCCGATGCGCCGGGCGCCCACCACCCAGAGCGCGTCGCGGGCGCCCTCGAGCACCTCGCGCAGCAGCTCGGCGCGGCCGAAGAAGTTGTCGCCGCGCACCCAGCTGCCGGCGATGAAGGGGTTGCGGTTCACGCCGGCACCGCCGGGCGCAGCTCGGCCTCGGGCTCGCGACCCTCCCGCCGCACCAGCTCGCGCACCGCCTCGACGTCCTCGAGCGAGACCGTGGTGCGGCCCTCCTCGATCATGCGGTTGATGGAGTGCACGCAGAACTTCTGGATCACGTAGGGCTTGAGCTGGCTCTCGCGCAGGATGGCCTCCACCGCGTCGTTGTCGTAGCGGAACACGCCCTCGACCGGCTGCCGCACCAGCGCCTCGGCCTCCTCGCGCGCCAGGGCCTGCAGCTCGACCTCGTCGAAGAAGTTGTACCAGGGGCTGCCCTCGCTCTTCCAGACGCGCCGCACGCCCACGCCGGACATGACCGCCACCAGGTGCTCCGAGAAGGTCTTCATGAAGATGCTGCGCAGGCGCTGGTTGGTGCGCTCGGAGTACTCGTTGAGCACGTCGGCCTCGTCGATCAGCAGGGCCAGCTTGACCTGGCGCCCGGTGCGGGTCTTGAGCTCGTCGATCACGCGCTGCAGGTCGTGGCTGAAGTCGCGGCCGTCGTAGCGGTCGGAGTCGGTCCTGAAGCGCAGCCCGGCCAGCGTCTCGGGCGAGAGCGCGAGCGCGTCCACGATGTCGGCCATGAGGGCGTGGAAGAAAGCCGGCTCGGCCACGCCCTGCAGGTCGATCGAGACCGGGAAGTACTGGTACTCGGTGGCCTCGTCCAGCTCGAGGGCCCGCCGCAGGTGGTACATGAAGGTGGTCTTCCCGATGCGGCGCTCGCCCGTGATCATCAGGCTGTTGTGGTGCAGCATGTTGAGCAGCCGCGCCAGGAGCTTCTGGCGCCCGAAGAACATGGCCTCGTCCATGACCGGGGCGCCCGCGATGTAGGGGTTGAAGCGCTTGCGCACGGCCCGCCGGCGGCGGGCGGCCTGCACGCCCCAGCCCACGCCCAGCAGGCCCACCGCCCCGGCCAGGGCCAGGGGCAGGAAGGCCGGGCGCTCGAAGAAGCGCAGGCGGCGGGTCACGCGGTAGGTCTGCGAGCGCTCCAGCCCCGAGGTGTCGCGGGCGGTGATGGTGATCTCGTTGGGCCCCTCGCGCAGCCGGAACTCCTCGCTGAAGGTGGCCTTGCCGGCCACCTCGCCGGGGCCGGCCGGGCGCGCCGGCACGGTGCGCACCACGTGCCCGTCGAGGGCGAAGTCGATCTCGGCCAGGCCGCGCTCGTCGATGGCCACCCCCACCACCGAGATCGAGGGGGCCTCGACCTCGGTCTCGGCCGGGCCCGGCTCGAGGATCTCGAGCAGCGGCGGGCGGTTGGGCATGAAGCGCTCGAGGATGGTCCGGCCGATGCGGTCGAGGGCCGTCGAGGCCAGGTCGCGCAGCACCACGTTGCCGGGGTCGAGGGCCAGGGCCCGCTCGAACAGCACCTGGGCCTCGGGGAACTTGCGCTGCTCCATCAGGCGCCGGCCCTGCGCGGTGAGCTCGTCGAGGTGCTGCTGCAGCTCGCGCTGGCGGCGCAGGCCGTCCAACATCTTCTGGGCCTGGTCGACCAGGCGCTGGGCCTCGGGCAGGCTGCGGTCGGCGGCCGCCTCGGTCAGCGGCCGCAGGGCCTCCTCGTACTGGCCGGCCTCGAACAGGCTGCGGCCCTCCACCAGGCGCTGCACCAGGGCCTCGTGGGTCTGGTTGGCCAGGATGCGCTCGTTGGCCTGGCGCTGCCCCTCGAGGGCCGCGGCGCTGCGCGGGTCGAGGTCGGCGGCCTGGTCGAAGCGGATCTTGGCCTCCGTGCCGCGGCCCTGCTCGAGCAGCGAGCGGCCCTCGGCCAGCAGCTGCTCCAGGCGCTGGGCGCGCTCGGCGGTCTCGGTCTGCTGCTTCTGCTCGGCGCGGATGCGGGCGCCGCGGTCGGCGATGCCCTGGAGCAGCTGCCCGTCCTGGAGGGTGTTGGCGGCGCCCTGGGCCAGGGCCAGCCGCGCCAGGGCCGCGTCGAGCTTGCCGTCCTTGGCCAGCTCGTCGGCCTCCTTCACCAGCCGCAGGGCCTCCTCGCGGGCGCGGGTGGCGAGGCGCTGGCCCTGCAGGGCCTCGGCCTCGCGGCGCAGGGACTGGAGGTCGCGGAAGCGGTCGCTCTTGCGGATGGCGCCCCGGTCCTCCTCGGCGCGCAGCAGCTCGAGGGCCTCCTTGGGGTTGCCCAGCCGCAGCTGGCAGACCGCCATCTGGTAGTAGGGCAGGTAGTCGATGAACTCGAGGCCGTAGGTCTGCTCGCGCAGGGCCGAGGCCGGCTTGAGGCGCACGGCCTGCTGGAGGGCCGCCAGGGCCGGCTGCCAGCGGCCGGCCGGCATGTGGCGGTCGGTGGCCTCCAGGTAGTAGTCGTACCACTCGCGCACGGCGTGCGCCGGGAGGGCCAGGAGCAGGAGGGCGAGGACGGCCCAGACCGGGCCGCGCCGCCGGGCGGCGGGCATGGGGGAGTTTAACTCCGGACGCGGGCGGGAAGGCAGAACGAGAGGGCGGGGGCACGTCCCCCGCCCTCGTCCGGGCGCCGGCGGTGCCGGGCGCCGCGGATCACTTCTCGTACATGGCTGCGATCAGGGCGCCGCGCGCGGTGGCCGTCATCGGGTCGCGCGCCAGGCGCACGTCCGAGACGTCGATCGGCAGCGGCTTGGCCTTGAGCGTGCGCTCGAACAGCTCCTTGAAGCCGCGCGGGCGCGAGGTGCCGCCGGCCAGCACGATCGGCAGGGGCCGCTCGGTCTTGGGCAGCTTCTCGGCCCGCGAGATGGCCCGGCGCAGCGCGTCCACCAGGTTGTCGACCAGGTCCTCGTAGTAGATCTGGATGGCGCGCTCGAACTTGTCCTTGGCCGGACGGGAGAGGTCGACGCCCTCCTCCTTGATGGCCCGCACGCGGGTCGAGTGCTCGTTGACCACCGAGCCCACCGAGTTGTCGATGAAGTCGCCGCCCTTCGGGATGCTGAACATGATCGACGGGATCGACAAGTAGGCCAGGCAGCCGTTGCACATGCCGCCGCCGCAGGAGATGCCGATGCCGGTGAAGTTCTCGCTCTCCAGCTCGGCGAAGACCACCGCCAGGCCCTCGTTGATGGCCACGGCGCGGTAACCCATGCCCTCGAAGAAGCGCCGCAGGGTGGCCTCGTGGTAGGTCAGCTCGGCCTGCTTGCCCTCGGCCGCGGAGGGCACGGAGAAGGCCAGGATGTCGCCCGCCACGCGCGCCTTGGGCACCAGGGTGTGGAGGATGGCCTCCAGCACCGGCATGGCGTAGCGCTCCTTGGGGTTGAGGATGCCGTCGGACATCGGCCGCCGCATCTCGGCGTTGAACATGTTGGCGAACTTCTCGGAGGCCGTGCCGAAGATGATCAGCTCGTCGCCCTCGCGGTAGTAGCTGATGTCGTTCTGCCCGAGGATGTTCTCGGTGAAGCGCGAGTAGGGGACGGGGATGAACGCGTTGAGCTGCCCCGCGGTCTCCATGTCCTTGCCGCGCCGCTTGGCCGACACGATCTTGCTCGTGCCCACGTCGATCCCCACCGGGCTGGCGCCGGCCTTGACGAGGTCGTCGATGCGCTCCTCGGCTTCCTGGGCCACCTTCCAGAGGTGATCCTTGCGTTCGTCCATTGAGCTATCCTCCGCTTGCTGTTGTCGGATTGGTGCTGCTCGCGGCCCCGGCCGCCCGGCCCTCTTCCCGCGCCTGGGCCTGGCTCCAGGCGTCGTACAGGCGCTGCTTCTCGATCCTCAACGCGTCCAGCCCGACCCCGCGGCGGCCGGCCTCCTCGGCCAGCGCCGCCTCGGCCTTGCGCACGCCCGGCCAGGGCTCGCCCATGGCCTTGACCAGGTCCTCGTCGTACCCGAAGCCGAACAGCTCGACCGCGGGCGAGGCCGCCGCGTACTGGTCGGGCAGCCCGAAGGCGGCGAAGGGGAAGCCGCGGGCCCAGTCCACGTGGTGGCCGATCAGGCGCTTCCTCGGGTTGACGCTGGCCAGCCCGTGGCCCACGCACATCTCGGGCGGCACCTGCCAGCGCTGGCGCAGCCAGTCGGTCAGCTGCCGGCCGGCGCCCAGCTGCGCGGCCGTGATGGGCAGCACGTGCCCGCCCTCCCAGCGCGTCTCGAAGCAGATGCCCAGGAAGGAGTGGTTGAGCCCCAGGTAGACCCGGTCGCCGTTGCGCCAGACCGAGTTGCCGGCGTGGTTGGCCTTGTGCTCCTCGCGCACCACGCGGTAGACCCGCCCGAAGCGGTCGACCACGTAGTTGTAGAGCTTCAGGCGCCGGATGTAGCGCAGCAGGTTGTGGCTGCTCTCGCGCAGGTTCTCGTTGTGGGCCTCGTCCATGGGCCACACGTCGCTCTCGGAGGTGTGGAACATGATCCCCGCGGGCTGCGCCAGCTCCTCGCCGGAAGGCTCCTGGGCGGCCCACGAGAAGACCCGGTAGCGCCGCGGCTGGTGCTCGGTGGCGAACTCCAGCTCGACGCGCAGGCCGTTGCTGTAGAGCTCGAAGCCGGGCCCCGATTCCACCCTCCAGACGCGCGCCGGGGCCAGGCCGGCGGTGGCGGCGGGCA
>JBDIBD010000131.1:0-10673 GCA_039812725.1 Vicinamibacteria bacterium
CGGGTCCCGGGGCGAGGCCCAGGGCAGGGCCCAGGAGCCCGCCGAGCGCCCGCGCGGCCGGCGCACGCAGGTGTTCCTCCCCGGGCCCGACGGGCGGCCGGCGCCGGCGCCGGTGGTGGTGGGCATCTCCGACGGCCAGAAGGTCGAGCTGCTGGAGGGCCTGGCCGAGGGGGCGCAGGTGATCACCGGGACCGAGATCCCCGGCGCGACGCGCGGCAACGGCCCCGCGGGCGCCTCGCCCTCGGCCAACCCGTTCAGCCCCAGCCGGCCCCAGCCCCGGCAGCGCTAGCCGACATGGCCGAGCCCCTCATCCGCGTCGGGGAGCTGAAGAAGTCCTACGCCCTGGGCGACGTGACCGTGCACGCCCTGCGGGGCCTGACCCTCGAGGTCGCGGCCGGGAGCTTCACGGCCGTGGTGGGCGCCTCGGGCTCGGGCAAGTCGACCCTGATGAACATCCTCGGGCTGCTCGACCGGCCCACCTCCGGCCACTACCTCCTGGCGGGCGAGGACGTCTCGGGCTTCGACCGCGACCGGCGCGCGCTGCTGCGCAACCGCCGCATCGGCTTCGTCTTCCAGAACTTCAGCCTGCTGCCGCGCACCACGGCGCTCGAGAACGTGGAGCTGCCGCTGCTCTACGCCGGGCGCGGCCTGTCGGCGCGCCAGCGCCACGAGCGGGCCCTCGAGCTGCTGCGGGCGGTGGGGCTGGCCGAGCGCGCCCACCACACCCCCAACCAGCTCTCGGGCGGCCAGCAGCAGCGCGTGGCCATCGCCCGCGCGCTGGTCAACGAGCCCGAGTTGATCCTGGCCGACGAGCCCACCGGCAACCTCGACAGCCGCACCAGCCTGGAGATCATGGAGATCCTGCAGCGCCTCAACCGCGAGCAGGGCCTGACCATCGTGCTCATCACCCACGAGCACGACATCGCCGAGTACGCCGAGCGCGTCCTGACGGTGCGCGACGGACGGCTGGTCTCGGACGTGCGGGTCGAGGGCCGGCGCGACGCCGCGGCCGAGCTGCGCGCCCTGCCGGCCGAGCCCGAGGAGCAGGAGGAGTAGGCATGGGCCTGCGCGAGACCTTCCGCGTCGCCCTGCGCGCCATCCGGCGCAACAAGGTGCGCTCCGGCCTGACCATGCTGGGCGTGATCATCGGCGTGGCCTCCGTGATCGCCATGGTGGCGCTGGGAGCCGGCGCGCGGGCCTCGATCGACGCCCAGATCGCGGCCCAGGGCACGACCCTGATCCACCTCTCGGCCGGCAGCTTCGGCGGCCACGGCTCGGCCCGCGGCGGGGCCGGCAGCGTCACCACCCTGACCCTCGAGGACGTCCAGGCGATCGTGGCCGAGCTGCCCACCATCGCGCGCTTCACGCCGGTGGTGCGCGGGCGGGCCCAGGTCATCGCCGGCAACGCCAACTGGAACACCTCGGTCGAGGGCGGCAACGAGGACTACCTGGCGGTGCGCGGCTGGGTGGTGGCGGAGGGGGCCAACTTCACCCCGCGCGACATCCTCGTGGCCGAGAAGGTCTGCCTGCTGGGCGACACCGTGGCGCGCCAGGTCTTCCCCGACCAGGACCCGGTCGGGCAGGTCATCCGCGTGCGCAACATGCCCTTCCGCGTGCTGGGCGTGCTGGGACCCAAGGGCCAGGGGCAGTGGGGCCAGGACCAGGACGACTTCGTGCTGGCCCCCTGGACCACCGTCCAGAAGAAGCTGCTGGGCATCACCTACATCCAGCAGGCCTCGTTCACCGCCGCCACCAACGAGGCCGTCGAGCCCACGGCCGTGGCCATCACGCGCCTGATGCGCCAGCGCCACCGCATCCTGAACCCGGAGGACGACGACTTCAGCGTGCGCACCGTGGAGGAGATGGCCGCCACGCGCGTGCAGATGGCCAACACCATGACCGGGCTGCTCATGAGCGTGGCCTCGGTGAGCCTGCTGGTGGGCGGCATCGGCATCATGAACATCATGCTGGTCTCGGTCACCGAGCGCACCCGGGAGATCGGGGTGCGCATGGCGGTGGGGGCCCGCACGGGCGACATCCTGCGCCAGTTCCTGGCCGAGGCCGTGGCGCTCTCGCTGGTGGGCGGCCTGCTCGGCATCGCCCTGGGCGTGGGGGTCTCGCAGCTCATGACCACCAGCCTGGGCTGGCCGGTCCTGGTGGACCACCGCGCCATCCTGCTGGCCTTCGCCTTCTCGGCCGGGGTGGGGGTGTTCTTCGGCTGGTACCCGGCCCGGAAGGCCGCCGGCCTCGACCCGATCGAGGCCCTGCGCTGGGAGTAGGCCACAGCCTCATGCGTTGCTTGCCGTCATTATGTCGTGCAAAATGACGGCATGGGTGACAGGCTGACCTATCCGCGGATCGCCACCACGCCGCGTGGGTCCTTCTCCCTCTTCGGGCCGCGCGGCACGGGCAAGAGCACGTGGCTGCGGGCCGTCCTGCCGGGGGCCCACGTGGTGGACCTGCTCGACGAGGGCCTGTTCCAGACCTACCTGGCGGACCCGGGCGCCTTCGCCGCGGAGCTGCGGGCCCTGCCGCCCGGGGCGACGGTGATCGTCGACGAGGTCCAGCGCCTGCCAGGGCTGCTCAACGAGGTGCACCGCCACATCGAGCAGCGGCGGCTGCGCTTCGCGCTGTGCGGCTCGAGCGCGCGCAAGCTCAAGACGGCCGGCACCAACCTCCTGGCGGGGCGGGCGGTCCAGCGCCAGCTGCACCCCTTCCTTCCGGAGGAGCTCGGCCGGGACTTCGATCTCGACGCCGCCCTGTGCCACGGCACCCTGCCCGTGGTCTGGACGGCGCCGGACCGCGGCGAGGCCCTGGCGGCCTACGCACAGCTCTACCTCAAGCAGGAGGTCCAGGCCGAGGCGCTGGTGCGCAACCTGCCGGGCTTCGCGCGCTTCCTGCCGGTGGCGGCGGTCTGCCACGGCCAGGTCGTCAACGTCGCGGGGCTGGCCCGCGACGCTGGCGCGGCGCGCACCACGGTGGACGGCTACCTGGAGGTCCTCGAGGACACCCTGCTGGCCTTCCGCCTGCCGGCCTTCGAGGCCCGCCTGCGCGTGCGCGAGCGCCGTCACCCGAAGCTCTACTGGGCCGACCCGGGACTGCCCCGGGCGATGAAGAGGCAGCTCGGCCCCCCGGCCGCCGAGGAGCGCGGCCACCTGTTCGAGGGCTGGGTGGCGGGGGTCCTGCGTGCCTACCGCGACTACCGGGGCCTGTTCGAGGACTGGGGCTACTGGGCGCCCGGCCAGGGCTCGGGCCTCGAGGTCGACTTCGTCCTGCGCCGCGGCGACGAGCTGGTGGCGGTCGAGGTGCGCGCCGGCCGGAAGGTCTTCGAGGCCGACCTGCGCGGCCTGCGCGCGATCGCCGGGCTGCCAGGCCTCAGGCGGCGGCTGGTGGTCTGCCGCGGGGAGCGCCGCCAGCGGACAGCCGACGGCATCGAGGTCCTGCCCGTGCCGGCCTGGCTGAAGGCACTCGAGTCCTCCGCGCTGTTCGAGGCCGGACCCTGAGGACGCCCGCGGGCGGCGCGAGGCTCGGCGCCCGTCACGGCGGGATCACGCCCGCGTCGCAGGGAGACCACGGGCCCGGCGTAGCGTGAGGGCCTTGGCAAGCCCTCCCTGGAGGGACATAATCCGGGGTCTTCTCCGGAGTCCCTCGCTGGTTTCCCGCAATCCCGCATCCCGTCCACACCGAGGTCCCATGACGAACAAGCTCTCCCTGCGCCTCCTGGCCGCCGCGGCCCTGGGCGCCCTGCTGGCCGCCCCGGCGGCCCTGGCCCAGGTCTCGATCACCGCGGTCAACACTCCCTTCTCCGAGAACTTCGACACGCTGGCCACCAGCGGCACCGCGAACGCCTGGGCCGACAACGTCACGCTCGTGGGCTGGTACTCGCAGTTCCAGCTGGTGCCCGCCAACCCCACCACCTACCGGGCCGACGCGGGGACTTCGAACACCGGTGCGATCTACAGCTACGGCACGGGCGCGGCCACCGAAAGGGCCTTCGGATCCGTGAGCTCGGGGACCCCGGGCACGATCTTCAACGCCGTGCGCCTGGTCAACAACACCGGCGTGACGATCACCTCGCTGATGGTCGGCTACAACGGCGAGCAGTGGCGCAACGGCGGCAACGCCGCGGCGCAGCAGCTCGACTTCCAGTACCAGGTGGGCGCGGCCGGGGCCATCACCGACGCCAACACGCCCTCGACGGGCTGGACCGACGTCAACTCGCTCGACTTCGTCAGCCCGGTCGTGGGCGCCACCGCCGCGGCCCTGGATGGCAACGCCGCCGCCAACCGCACCGCCAAGCTCGGGGCCTTCCTGGTGACCGTCAACGCCGGGGAGGAGGTCTGGCTGCGCTGGGCCGACGCCAACGACACCGGCAACGACCACGGCCTGGCCGTCGACGACTTCTCGGTCACGGCCAACCCGGTGGGCGTCACCTTCCTCACGATCAACGACGTGACCCTGGCCGAGGGCGACTCGGGGACGACCACGTTCCAGTTCACGGTCAGCCTCTCGACCCCGGCGCCGGGGGGCGGCGTGACCTTCGACATCGCCACGGCCGACAACACGGCGACCACGGCCGACAACGACTACGTCGCCAACAGCGTGACCGGTGCCGCCATCTCGGCGGGCGGCACGAGCTTCACCTTCGACGTGACCGTCAACGGCGACACCACGGTGGAGCCGAACGAGAGCTTCTTCGTCAACGTGACCAACCCCAGCTCCGGCCTGACGATCATCGACGGCCAGGGCCTGGGCACGATCACCAACGACGACGTCACGCTCACGAAGATCCACGACATCCAGGGCCCGGGCGCCAGCTCGCCCGTGGTCGGCAACGTGGTCACCACGCGTGGCGTGGTGACGGGCGTGCGCAGCCAGGGCTTCTACATCCAGGAGCCCGACGCGACGGTCGACGCCGACCCGCTCACCTCCGAGGGCCTGTACGTCTTCACCAACAGCGCCCCGCCGGCGCCCGCGGCCGTGGGCAACCTGGTGCAGGTCAGCGCCACCGTGGCGGAGTACATCCCGACCGCCGACCCGCTGCAGCCGCCGCTGACGGAGCTGGTCACGCCCACGGTCAGCCTGCTCTCCGCGGGCAACCCGCTGCCCGCGGCCGTTCCGCTCACGGCCACCTTCCCCAACCCGGCCGGGAGCTACGACCAGCTCGAGCGCATCGAGGGGATGCGGGCCAGCGTGGCCTCGCTGACGGTCGTGGCGCCGACCCAGGGCAACCTGACGGAGACCGCCGCCACCTCGACCACGAACGGCGTCTTCTACGGCGTCGTGACCGGCGTGGCGCGGCCCTTCCGCGAGGCCGGCATCCAGGTCCCCGACCCGGCCACCCCGCCGATCCCGGTCTTCGACACGAACCCCGAGCGCATCCGGGTCGACAGCGACGGGCTGACGGGCGGCACCGCGGTGGACGTGGCCTCGGACGCCGTGATCACGGGCCTGGTCGGCCCGGTGGACTACGGCTTCCGCACCTACACGATCCTGCAGGACCCCGGCACCGCGCTGGTCGTCACCGGCGGCAAGACGGCCACGGCCGTCACCACGCCCACCAACCTCGAGTTCACGGTGGCGTCCTACAACATGGAGCGCTTCTACAACGACGTGGACGACGCGGGCGGCGACGTGGTCCTGACCACCACGGCCTACAACAACCGCCTGAACAAGGCCTCGCTGGCCATCCGCAACCAGCTCAAGTTCCCCGACATCCTCGGCGTGGTGGAGATGGAGAACCTGGCCACCCTGCAGGCGCTGGCGAGCAAGGTCAACGCCGACGCCGTGGCCGGCTCGCAGCCCAACCCGCAGTACGTGGCCTACCTGGTCGAGGGCAACGACGTCGGCCTGATCGACGTGGGCTTCCTGATCAAGACGGCCGAGGTCCAGGCCGGCGTGCCGCGCGTCTCGGTGACCGAGGTGGTGCAGGAGCGGGCCGGGACGCTGTTCGTCAACCCCGACGCGTCGACCAGCCTGCTCAACGACCGGCCGCCGCTGCGCTTCACCGGCGCGGTGCACCACCCCAACGGCAGCAGCTTCGCGCTGACCGTGATCGCCAACCACCTGCGCTCGCTCAACGGCATCGACAGCACGGCGGCCGGCACGGCCGGCTGGGCCAGCGAAGGCGACCGCGTGCGCGCCAAGCGCCAGAAGCAGGCCGAGGACCTGGCCGACCTGGTCCAGGACCGCCAGGTGGCCGACCCCAGCGAGCGCATCGTGCTGGTCGGCGACTTCAACGCCTTCGAGGTCAACGACGGCTACGTGGACTCGATGGACGTCATCAAGGGGACGCCCGTTCCGGACAACCAGACGGTGGTGCCCGGCGACGGCGTCGACCTGGTCAACCCCGACTTCACCTACGCTCTGGAGACGCTGCCGGCCGAGCGCTACTCCTACAGCTTCGACGGCAACGCCCAGACCATCGACCACGTCCTGGCCAACGCCAACGTGGTCTCGAGCACCTCGGCCCTGCGGGCCGAGCACCCGCGCATCAACGCCGACTTCCCCGAGACGGCGCGCAACAACGCGTCGAGCCCGGTGCGGCTGTCCGACCACGACCCGGTGGTGGCCTACTTCGAGGTGGCCGCCTTCCCGGTCGAGCTGGAGAGCTTCTCGATCGAGTAGCGCCGGCGACGGCCTTCGGGGCGGGGGGCGACCCCCGCCCCTCTTCCTTTTCCGGGCGGCGCCTCAGCGCACGTTGGCGAGCTTGGCCGCGTCCAGCGTGACCGTCTGCAGGCTGCGGTCGGCGAACAGGATGCGCAGCTGGGCGCCCGGCACGAAGGCCGAGGACGGGAAGGCCGCGCGCACGCTGCCAGCCACCCGCGCGGGGCCGAAGTAGCCGGGCTCGCGCGGCACCTGCCGCACGTAGCGGTCCACGGAGCGCGAGGGGACCAGCTCCGGGCGGCCGTCGGCGCCCGGGCGCATCACGCTGACGTACTCGACGTTGGGCAGCTCGACCCCTTCGCGGTAGCGGGCGTGGACGTAGACGTTGACCTCGTCGCGCACCAGCCGCTCGGGCACCTCGTCGAGCGGCAGCGGCTTGCCTTCCTTGCGCAGGGCCGCGGCCAGCTGGGCCACGCGCAGGAAGGGCGTGTCGAAGTTGACCTCGAAGCTCTCGCTGTCGGCCAGCTGATACTGCTTGAGCTGCTCGTCGGCGCCTGTGCGGCCGAACTCGATGGCGGCCTGGACGCGCTCCGGCGGCACGCTGCCGGGGCCGGACGGCGCGGCCAGGAAAGCCAGGGTGGCGAGGGTGGCGAGTGGCATCGTGTCGGCGCTCCGTTGGGGCCCCGGGGGCCCCGCGTGGTCCGGGAGGGAGCGGACCCTCGGGATTGTGCCACGCCCGCGGCCGGCCGGCGTAGACTGCCGGGGCGGCCGGCCGCCCCGGCCGTGCGTCTCATCTCCACGGGAGGTCCTGCATGCGCGCTTCGGCAGCATTCCGGCCGGCGGCCCTGGCCCTGGCCCTGGCGGCCGGCCCGGCCCTGGCCCAGTCGCCGTCCGAGGAGGGCCTGGCCCTGCGACGCGAGGTGGCCGAGCTGCGCGCGCTGGTGGAGCGCCAGGCGCTGGCCCTGGCCCGGCGCGACGAGGCCCTGAACGTCCTGCAGGGCGACGTGCGCGGCGTGACGCGCGACCTGGACGGCCTGCGCGAGCGCCTGGGCCAGGCCCTGGCCTCCTCGCTCCCCGCGTTGCCCTTCCTGGCGGCCCCGCCGCCCTCCTCGGACCAGGTCGGCGTGGCCAAGGTGGCGGTGCTGCAGCCGCGCGTGGAGGTGGCCTCGGCGGCGCGGCACGACATCGTGTTCCTCAGGCTGGCGCGGCTGGAGGCCGGCGGGCCGCGGCCGGTGGCGGAGCGCGAGCTGGGAGCGGCCGACGCCTTCGTGGAGCTGCCGCTCGACGTGTCGGGCGGCCTGTACGTGCTGTCCTGGTCGACCGCCGAGGGCTTCGACTTCCCACTGGTGCTGCGCGACGGCCTGACGCGCCTGGACGCGGCCACGGTGCAGGTGCGCCAGCTGCAGCGCGAGGGCCGCTTCGTCTTCGTGGGCTACCGGGCCGAGTAGGCTGGCCCCGGTCTCACGGCGCCTGGCCGGACGCCCAACGCGGGGACGTGAACTGCTTCAGCAGCCGGGCGTGCAGGCGCGGGTGGGCCTCGCGCATGTGCTCCAGGAACTCGGCCGGGGCGCGAAAGACCTTGTCGCGGTGGTCGGGGTCGTTGACCTCGCAGCCGGTCTCGTCGAAGCCGCGGCAGATGTGCGGGCGCCGCTCGTAGACCGCGCAGTGCAGGTCGTCCTGCAGGTTGCGGCAGCGGCTGTCGAAGACGACGGCCCAGTCGCCGTCGGCGTCGAGGTGCACGCTGACGTTCTCGTGGTAGAGGTACCAGAGCACGTCGGTGGCGAAGCGCAGCGTCCGGGGGGCGTTGATGCCCACGGCCACGTAGGTGCAGCAGCGGCCGCACTCCACGCAGTGCACGGGCGGGTCGGGCTTCTGGGCGGGCAGCACCCGCAGCGGGACGGGCATGGGTCAGGCGTGGCTCTTGCGCCGATGGATGTTGTAGACGGCGCGCCCCTCGGCCACGAGCGCGCCCTCCTGCGTCACCGCCACGCGCACGTGGCAGACGCGGTTGCCCTTGCGCACCAGCTCGGCCTCGGCCCGCAGGGTGCCCTGGGTGGCCGCCGGCTCGAGGTAGTCCACGCGCATGTCCACGGTCGAGACGCCCTCGCCGGGGGGCAGCACCGACCAGGCGGCCACGCCGCCGGCCGTGTCGATCAGGCTGGCCACCACGCCGCCGTGCAGGCAGGGGCGGTGGAAGTCGCCCACCAGCTCCGGGCGCGGCTCGATCGTCATGACGCAGCGGCCGGGCGAGACCGACTCGCCGCGCAGCCCCAGCAGCCGGTTGTAGGGCACCAGCCGCTCCATCACCCGCAACAGGTCCTCGGGGGTGCGGATCTCGGCGGCGGCCTCGGGGCGGTCCTTCATGGGCGCCAGAATCTAAGCCGGGGCACGACGGCGATCAAGCGCCCGGGGCCGCTCAGGCGCGCGGCGCGACCAGCAGCGCCGGCACCTGGCCGCCGCCCGAGGTGACGTTGGCCAGGGACGAGCCTGACAGGCGCGTCAGGAAGCCCTCGATCTCGCCGTTGAAGACGAACGGGTCGAGGTCGATCACCAGGTCGCGGTGCTGCAGGCCGCCGTCCACCAGGCTCGGGAACGACAGGCGCTGCAGGTCGACCTTCTCCTGCACCACGTAGGGCGAGCGCAGGGCCTCGGCCAGGGCCGCCTCCCACTCCGACTCGCTGGTCTCCCAGCCGATGAAGACGCCCTTGCCGCCATACTCGTCGTTGGGCTTCATCACCAGGCGGTCGCGGTGCCGGAGCACGTACTCGGGCAGGTCGATGCTCTCGCCGAAGCGCGTGCTGCGGCCCTCGCGCACCAGCCGCGTCCAGGGCACGTGGGCCCGGATGGCGGCCTGCTCGTCGGCCGTGAAGAGCGGCTGCAGCTCGTCGTCGGTCAGCACCTCGAAGATGGCCTTCTTGTGGATGGGCTTGCAGCGGAAGGGGTTGACGACCGTGACGGCCTGCCGGCGGGCCGCCTCGAGGAAGGCCCCCAGCTGGTCCTTGCGCTCCAGCAGCTC
Source organism: Vicinamibacteria bacterium (assembly GCA_039812725.1). Classification (GTDB taxonomy): domain Bacteria; phylum Acidobacteriota; class Vicinamibacteria; order Fen-336; family Fen-336; genus JBDIBD01. Next base: position 9,623 of record JBDIBD010000131.1, read on the forward strand.
GTTCACCAGCAGGCGCTTGTAGACGATGTCGATCGCCTGGCCCGCGTGGCGCAGGCGCCCGCCCTCGAAGGTCAGGTGGCGCGGGTCGCAGACCAGGGCCGGGTAGCCCTTCTCCTCGAAGAACTCGCGGAACAGGTGGTGCTCGGTGCGGGTCGGCACCTCCTCGTAGTCCACGATGGCGATGGTCGGGTGCGGCGCCTTGCCGCCCCCCTCGCGGTAGCAGGACAGGAGCGTGTCGAGCAGCCGCTGGCGCGACTCGAAGCGCCGCACGCTCCAGCGCTCCTGGAAGCGCTTCATGATCGGCAGCGCCAGGAAGACGCTGGTCAGCTCCTCGAAGTAGGCGATGCCGGCCGGGCTCTCGGCGTTGAGCTCCACGAACTGGAAGGCGGACTGGGTCAGGAAGGAGTCGAGGCGCGAGGTGGGCGAGGAGCGCCGGTAGCCGGGGTCGATCGACACCAGCTCGCGCTCCTCGGGCAGCACGCCGACCCGGTCCCAGAGCTGCGTGCCCAGGCGGTCCTCGGCCTTCTCGATGGCCCGGAAGATGCCGCGGCAGGCCACGCGCACGCGCTCGTGCTCGGCCGGCGAGATGAAGTGCGGCCGCAGGTACGGGCACAGCAGCCGCCCGCCGAAGGTCAGCTTGGCGGCCTGCATGCGCTCCGCCCAGGTGGCCACCATCTCCTCCACCAGGGCGCGCTCGTCGCGCACCAGCCGGTGGTAGTCCTCCATCGCGCGGTCGGTGATCGGGTCCATGCAGCGCGATTCTACGGCCGGCGGGGCCGAAGCGGGCGGCGCGCTCTCGAGGGGGACCGGCCCGGCGTATGATCGGGCGCATGCACGTGCGCTACTGCCCCGAGTGCGACCAGGAGTTCCGGCCCCACGTCGAGCGCTGCTCCGACTGCGGCGGGCCGCTCGAGGACCACTTCGAGGGCCTGGAGACCGGGCCGGGCGCGCGCGCGCAGGGCGGGCCCAGCCTCGCGCCCGACGAGACGGTGGCGCTGCTGCACCGCTCGACCGCGTCCCGGCTCGAGCCGCTGGCGGCCGCGCTGGGCCG
>JBDIBD010000132.1:0-10667 GCA_039812725.1 Vicinamibacteria bacterium
CGGCCTCGTGGCGGCCCAGGGCCACCAGCAGCCCGGCCGCGAGCACCGGCTCGCCTCCCAGCTCGAAGCAGGTGGCGGCCAGGGCGGCGATGCGGCGGTCGTGGTCGTGCAGGCGGTTGAGGCCCGAAGGACTGGCCTGCAGCGCGGCCACCAGCAGCCGGCCGGCCTCGGCGTAGCGCTGTCGGCCGAAGAACAGGCGGGCGGCGTCCTCGAAGCGGCCCTCCTGGACCAGGACCGGCAGGGCGCGATCGGCGGACGGGTTGCCCGGGTCCAGCGGGTCCAGGTCAGGCCTCCTCCGCCAGCTCGGTCACCTGGCGGCGCAGCTGGTCGGGGCGGTCCGCCAGGAGCACGGCCTCGGCCATCTCGACCACGCCCTCCTGCACCAGCTTCAGCAGGCAGCCGTCGAGGCTCTGCAGCCCCGAGGGGTGCACTCCCGCGGACTGCAGGTAGGCCTCGATCTGGTGGACCTTGTTCTCGCGGATCAGGTTGGAGGTGCCGTGGCTCTGCAGCAGGATCTCCAGGGCGGCCACGCGCCCCTCGCCGCTGGCGCGCTTGACGAGGTGCTGCGCGATGACCGCCCGCAGCAGCACCGAGAGCACGCCGCGGGTCTGGTCGCGCACGTCCTCCGGGACCACGTCCACGATGCGGTCGACGGCCTTGGCGGCCGAGTTCGTGTGCAGCGTGCCCAGCACCAGCACGCCGGTCTCGGCCGCCTGCAGGGCCAGCTGCACGGTCTCCTGGTCGCGCATCTCGCCCACCACCAGCACGTCGGGGCTCTCGCGCAGGGCCGAGCGCAGCCCGGCCGCGAAGCTGGCCACGTGCCGGCCCACCTCGCGCTGGGTGATCACGCTCCGGGCCGGACGGTGCACGAACTCGATCGGGTCCTCGATGGTGATCACGTGACGCTGCTGGCCGCGGTTGATCTCGTCGACCATGGCCGCCAGGGTGGTGGTCTTGCCCGAGCCGGTCGGGCCGGTCACGATCACGAGCCCGTTCGAGAGGCGCGTCAGCTTGCGCACGGCCGGGGGCATGAGCAGCTGGTCGAGGGTGAAGGGGCGGTCGGGGATGACGCGGAAGACCGAGCCGAGCCCCCGGCTCTGGTGGAAGACCGAGGCCCGGAAGCGCCCCGTGCCGGGCAGCTCGTAGAGGAAGTCCACCTGGCGCTCGGCCAGGAGCTGGTCGCGCTGGGCGTCGGTCATGATCTCGCCCAGGAAGCGCTCGGTCTCGTCGCGCGAGAGCTGGCGGAAGGGCACGTCCACCAGGTCGCCGTCGTGGCGGATGACCGGCACGCAGCCGGCGTGCAGGTGCAGGTCGCTGGCCTGCTGCTCGACCACCAGGCGCAGGAACGAGTCGAGGCGGGGCATGGCTCAGGCGCGCTGGGCGGAGGGGCCCGACTTGCCCAGCAGCGGCTCGAACTCCTTCTTGCTGGCGGCCCGCACGTAGGCGTCCTCGGCCGTGATGCGGCCCTCCTGCACCAGCCGCAGCAGGTCGGAGTCCAGGCTCTGCATGCCCAGCGAGCGCGACGTGGCGATGACGGAGACGATCTGGTGCGTCTTGCCCTTGCGGATCAGGTTGGCCACGGCGTCCGTGTTGAGCATGACCTCGGCCGCCAGGCAGCGCCCCGGCGCGTCGCGCCGGTCGAGCAGCTGCTGGCAGACCACCGCCTTCAGGCAGCCCGCCAGCATGGCCCGCACCTGGTCCTGCTGCTGGAAGGGACAGGCGTTGATCAGGCGGTCGACCGTGGCGGCGGCGGAGAGCGTGTGGATCGTGCCGAAGACCAGGTGGCCGGTCTCGGCCGCGGTGATGCCGAAGGAGATGGTGGCCGCGTCGCGCATCTCGCCCACCAGCACCACGTCGGGGTCCTGGCGCAGGGTCGAGCGCAGCGCCAGCAGCGGGTCGCCGGTGTGGGTGCCCAGCTCGCGCTGGTTGATCAGGCTCAGGCGCCGGTGGTGGACCGTCTCGATCGGATCCTCGACCGTGATGATGTGGCGGGCGCGGCTGGCGTTGATGTTGTCCACCAGGGCCGCCAGCGTGGTCGACTTGCCCGACCCGGTCGGCCCGCCCAGCAGCACCAGCCCGTTCTTGAGCTGCGCCAGCTCGGCCACCACCGGCGGCAGCCCCAGGCTCTTCAGGTCGGGGATCTGGCCACGCACGATGCGGAACACGGCCGAGAGCCCGGCCAGCTGGTGGAAGACGTTGACGCGGAAACGCAGCCCGCGCCCGGCCACCTCGTACGAGAAGTCCAGGTCGCGGTGGTTGTCGAGGTCGACGGCCTGCAGGTGCGACAGCCGCGGCAGCAGGAAGCTCCGGATCTGCTCCTCGGTGAAGACGTTCTGGGCGATGGGCGTGATCTTGCCCACGCGCTTCATGCAGGGCTGGCGGCCCGGGCTGATGAGCAGGTCGTCGGCCTGGAAGTCGGCCATGGCGATCAGCAGCTGGTCGAGCAGCGAGAGCGAGTGCGGCGCGGCCCCCGAGGTGCGCGCTCCCTCCTGCTTCCAGGAGTGCAGCAGCTCCTGGGCCAGGGCCCGCACCTCGGCGTCCTCGTGCTGGACCTGCCTGCGGATCAGGCTGACGTGAGTGGGCTGCCCCAGGCTGGCCAGGCAGCGCAAGGCCGCCCGGCGGGTCTCGACGTCGAGCGCCTCGTTGGCCAGCAGCAGGCCCACGTGCTGGGCCGACTCGGCCGAGCCCAGCTGGGCCAGGGCCTCGAGGCAGGCCAGGCGCAGGTCGTCGGCCTGCAGCAGGATGTTGACCAGCACCGGCGCGGCCGAGGGCTCGCCCAGGGAGCCCAGGGCCTGGATGGCGCGCTCGCGCACCAGCCAGTCGACGTCGCGGCTGGCCACGCGCGTCAGCGGGCCGACGGCCTCCGAGGCCCCCAGCCGGCGCAGCACCTCGACGGCGAAGTAGCGCCGCAGCGGGTCGGCGTCGTCGAGGTGCGGCACGACGTGGGGCAGAAGCTGCGTGCCGGCCACGTCGACCAGCGTGTCGACCACGCGCTCGCGCACCCACCAGTCCTCGTCGTACAGGTATTCGATCAGCTGCGGCCAGAGGCGGCCTTCGGGGTCGGGGACGCTGTGGGCCACCTCGAGCGCCATGCGGCGCACGTTGACGTCCCGGCTGCGCAGCAGCCAGAGCACCGTGCGGGCCAGCTCGACCCGTCCGGCCCGGCACAAGGCCCCCAGGGCCTCGCTCGCCCGCGTGCGCACCGCCACCTGCCGATGGGCCAGGGCCTCGACCAGCGGGCCCAGGGCCTCGGGCGTGCCCTGCTGCTCGAGCACCTCGACCGCCGCCAGGCGCACCAGGTTGGGGCCGCGCCGCAAGGCCTGGGCCAGGGCTTCGAGGGCCCGGGGCGACCGCACGTGCCGCAGGCCACGCACGGCGGCGCGCGCCACGCGCGGGTTGGGGTCGAGCAGGAACGGGCCGACCTCGCGGAAGAACTCGGGCTCGCTGGCGTTCAGGGCGAAGAGCCCGATGGCCTCCTGCTGAACGGCCTCGTCGCGATCGAGGAAGACCTGGGTCAGGGCCCGCAGGGCCCGGTCGGGCTCCTTCGAGAGGCAGCCCTTCGAAGCCACGTGCTGCAGGGCCTTGAGCTTCTCGGCGGCGCTGCCGACGGAGAGCACGGTCTCGTAGGCCTCGAGCGCGCGGTGGCCGGCCAGCACCCGGAGCACCTCCATGGCCTCCTGGCGTCCGGGGAAGCCCGGCTCGGCCACCAGCTCGGTCAGCCGCTCACAGACCGTGCGGCTGCCCACCCGTCCCAGCACGAGCGTGGCGCGCTGACGCAGGTCGGCGTCGTCGCTGCGCAGAAGCTCGCACAGCTCGGGGTGGTCGCGCAGGTTGTTGACCAGCGGTAGCAGCGACGAGAGGGTCGAGCGCAGGTGCGGGTCCGGGATGCGCAGGGCCTTGACGTAGGGCAGGAACAGGTCGCGGTCGAGGACCTGCTCGGCCAGCCGGGCGAAGACCAGGCAGCGCCGCTCCTGCTTCTGCGGCTCGCTCCCGGACCAGCGATTGCCGAGCACGTCCAGGAGCTTGAGGAGCTGGGGCGTGTCGGCGGGCGGAAGCCCCGCCAGCAGCCGCTCGAAAGCCTCGGCGTCGCTCCAGTCGGCGTCGCGGAAGGTCTGCAGCAGCTCGGCCGTGGTCATGCTCTCCGCCCAGGCCGCAGCGTACGTCCGCCCGGCCCCCTGCGCCAGTCGGTTGTTCGGGTCGGAAGGACCGTACCCTTGCCGGAATCGCGTGTCAACGTCGGATCTCCCGGCCTCACGGGGCGCCGGCTCCCTTGCCCAGCAGGCCGAGCACCCCCACCGTCATCTCGGGGACGTAGGTGATCAGGAGCACGGCCGCGGCCAGGATCAGCAGGAACGGCAGCGTGTCGCGGTAGATGCTGACCAGCGGTTTGCCGAAGCGGGAGGACGACAGGAACAGGTTCATGCCCACGGGCGGCGTGAGGTAGCCCAGCTCCAGGTTGGCCAGGAAGACGATGCCCAGGTGCACCGGGTGCACCCCGTAGGCCGCGGCGATCGGGGCGATCAGCGGCACCACCACGACGATGGCCGAGAAGATGTCGATCAGGCAGCCCACCACCAGCAGGAAGCCGTTGAGCGCCAGCAGGAACACCAGGCGCGAGTCGATGTGGCCCCTGACCCACTCGAGCAGGGCCTGGGCCACCTGGGCGTCGACCATGTAGCTGGTCAGCCCCATGGCCACGCTGAGCAGGATCAGGATCGCGCCCATCAGCGCCCCGGCCTCGACCAGGGCCCGCGGCAGGGCCTCGCGCAGGCCGACGTCGCGCGCCACCAGGCACTGGGTCACGACCGCGTAGACCAGCGCCGCCGCGGCCGTCTCGACCATCGAGGCCACGCCGCTGGCGAACAGCGCGATCACCACCAGCGGCAGCAGCAGCTCCCACTTGGCGGCCCAGCCGGAGGCGGCCAGCTCGCGCAGGGCGAACGACTGGCGCTCCGAGGTGGCGCGGCGCCCCTGCCACATGCCGTAGGCGCCCACCACCGAGACCATGAGGAGGCCCGGCAGCAGGCCCGCCAGGAACAGCTCGTCGGCCGGCACCACGATGTCGCCGGCGCTGGCCACCACGCTGTACAGGATCACCGGCAGGCTGGGCGGGAAGAGCAGCCCCAGGCTGCCGGAGGCGGTCACGAGGCCCAGCGAGAAGTCCTCGGGGTAGCCGTCCTTGCGCAGCATCGGGTAGGCCAGGCCGCCGAGGGCGATGATGGTCACCCCCGAGCCGCCCGTGAAGGTGGTGAAGACCGCGCACACCAGCGCCACGATCACCGCCAGGCCGCCCGGCAGCCAGCCCAGCAGGGCCCGGAAGAAGCGCAGCAGCCGGCTCGAGGCGTGGCCGGCGGCCAGCACGTAGCCGCAGGCGGTCAGCAGCGGGATGGCCGGCAGGGTGGGCGAGGACATCAGCCGGTAGACCTCGGCCGTGACCGCCGCGACCGGCGTGCCGTCCTTGAAGAAGAGCAGCAGCGCCAGCCCGCCCATGGCCACGAAGATCGGCGTGCCGACCAGGATCGTGGCCACCAGCGCCAGGCCGAAGGGCCAGGGCGAGCCCGCCACCCGGTCGGCCAGCGGCTGCAGGGCGGTCTCGACGGCGGGCGGCAGCAGCCCCAGCGACGACAGCAGCGGCACGCTGACCAGGGCCAGCGCCAGCAGGCCCACGGCGCGGGCCGCCGGCCGGCGGCCCGCGCGCCAGGCGAAGCGCAGGGCCATCAGGGTCAGGGCCACGGGCATGACGCACTCGCTCACCCAGGTGGGCAGGCCCAGCCCCGGCAGCAGCTTGACCTCCTCGCGGTTGGCCTGCACGACCCTGAGGGCGGCGTAGGCCAGCACCAGGCAGACACCGGCCGCGACCAGGGTGGTGGCGCCCTGCAGCCAGGCCCGCAGGCGGCCCGAGCCCAGGAACTCCGTGGTCGACAGGGTCAGGTGCTTGCCCTCGCGGGTGGTCAGCAGGCCCCCCAGGAAGGCGGTCCACAGCACCAGCTGCTGCAGGTAGGCGGCCCCGCCGGGCAGGTGCAGGTTGCCGAAGGGGCGGCCCACGAAGTCCGTCAGGGGGATCAGCGCGGCCAGCGCCAGGACCGTGATGAGGGCCCCGTGCTCGAGCCTGGCCAGCAGCGCCGCGGGCTTCAACGCGAGCCCTGCCCCTTGCGGTACTCGTCGCGGTAGCGCAGGGCCTCGTCGAGGGCGTCGGCGGGCACGATCTTGCCGCGCACGCGCGGCAGGATCGAGTCGACCAGCTTCTGCCACTCGGCCTGGGCCTTGGCGTCGACTGCCACCACGTTCAGGCCGCGCTTCTTCATGGCCTCCACGTCGCGCGCCTCGCTGCCGCGGATCTCGGCCTGCAGGCGCCGGCCGGCCTCGCGGGTGATCTCCATGAGCTGCGGGCGCAGGTCGGCCGGGATGCGCTCCCAGACGTCCTTGCGGATGACCGTGGCCCCTAGCAGCAGCTGCCAGCGCAGCTGGGTCATGTTGGGGGCGTGCTGGAAGTACTGCGAGATGACCGCCACCTGGGGCGGCGTGCCGAGGGCCTCGACCAGGCCGGTCTGCAGGGCCGTCATGATCTCGGTGGCCGGCAGCGGCCGGGGCTGGAAGCCGACCGACTTCCAGACCTCGAGCGAGTCGTCGTCGCCGGCCCAGGTGAAGAGCGACAGGCGGCGCAGGTCGTCGGGGCGGGCCACCGGCTTCTTGGTGAAGAAGTGCACCCAGCCGCCGTCGGCCCAGTTGAGCACCACGAAGCCCTTCTGGTCGAGGCTGGCCTCGAGGCGCGGGCGCATCTTCTCGAGCACCGCGTAGACCTCGTCGTAGCCGCTGTACATCATCGGCACGCCCAGGGCGTAGACGGACTTGTCGATCTCGGCCACGCCCACCGCGGTCAGCACGCCCGCCTGCAGCGTCCCCAGCCGCATCTTGCGCACCACGTCGGGGTCGTCGCCGGCCACGCCGCCGGGGTAGAGGTTGACCTTGACGCGCCCGCCGGAGGCCTGCTCCCAGCGCGCGGCGGTCTCCTTGAGGATCTGGTGCCAGGAGGAGCCGTCGGGGACCAGGGTGGCCATCTTGACCAGCACGCGCTGCTGCGCGCCGGCCGGCAGCGCCAGCGCCCCCAGCAGGGCCAGGAGCGCCAGCCTCGAACGGGTCGTCATGATCGGGTCTCCTCGCGGCGCGCGCCGGCGCGCCTACTCGATGAACAGCTCGTCGGCCCGCGACAGCAGCCAGCGCGCGCGCTTCTGGTAGATGAGGTTGGAGAGGCGCAGGTCGGGCTCGGCGTCCACGTCCACCGCCAGGGCCTGCTTCAGCAGCTCCTCGAACTCGCCCCGCCTCTGCTGCGCCACGGCCACGCTCTCGGCCAGGCCCACGTAGGGCGAGGCGCGCCGGCCGCGGCTGTACGAGAGGGCCCGCTGGAAGCGCTCGCGGGCGCGCTCGTAGGAGCCGCCCACGGCCTCCCCGCGCCCTTCCCAGGCCACGTAGAACTCCTGGATCGACCCGAAATCCCAGCCCGGGTCGAGCTCGTCGGCGCGCCTCAGCAGGGCCTCGGCCAGGGCCTGGTCGGCCGACAGCTCCGAATCGGTCTTGGCCAGGCTGATGGCCGCGAACCAGGACAGCCCGGTCCAGTAGAGCAGCGGGGCGTGCTTCTTCCGGCAGGGCCGCAGGGCCGCGGCCCGGTCGGACCTCAGGCGCTGCTCGAAGCCCGGGAGGTCGGCCTCGAGGCCGCGCAACCCGTAGCGCTGCGAGCGCAGGTACAGCTTGCGGGCCCGCTCGCGCAGCTCGGTGGCGCGGGCCAGGTCGCGGGCCTCGACGTAGTCGGCCTCCTGCTGCACGAAGCCGAAGGAGTACTGGGTGAAGCCGCTGGCCGCGGCCAGCAGCAGCCCGCGGTGGCGCGGCGACTCGGCCAGCAGGCTCTCGATCGTCTTGAGCCCGAAGGGCACGGCCGCGGCCACCAGCTCGGGGTCCTCGTCGCTGGCGAAGCCCGAGGTGCCGCTGGCCAGGGCGTTGCCCAGGGAGTTGACCGCGATCTTCTTGACCGAGCAGGCCGGCAGCGTCAGCACGGCGCACAGGGCCAGGAGCGGGACGGAGGGGAGCCGGCTCGCCATGACCCGGAATTCTAGTCCGGAAGGGCGGCCTCGCGCTCCGCGCGCCGGGCGGCCGCCTGCCCGGCCTCTACGTCGACGAGCATCAGCAGCCCGCCGCCCAGGACGAAGAACACCACCAGCGCCAGCACCGCGCCGCGGCCCGAGCCCGTGGCGCCGATGACGGAGGCGAACAGGGCCGGCCCGAGCACCCCGCCCAGCTTCTCGAAGACGCCGAAGAAGCCGAAGAACTCGGAGCTCTTGTGGGCCGGCACCAGCGTCGCGAAGAGCGAGCGGCTGAGGGCCTGCGAGCCGCCCTGCACCACGGCGATCAGCATGGCGATCACCAGGAAGTCGCGCGTTCCCCGGGCCCGGTAGCCCAGCAGCGCCACGAGCGCGTAGACCGCCAGGGTGACAAGGATGGGCAGCTTGGGGCCGACCCGCCGGGCCAGGGCGCCGAAGGCCAGCGTGCACGGGACCCCCAGGAACTGGATCAGGAGCACGGCAGCGACCAGCGTCTCGGTCGGCACGCCCAGCTCGCTGCCGAAGAGGGTCCCCATGCGCACGATGGTGCCGATGCCGTCGCTGTAGACCAGGAAGGCCAGCAGGAAGAGGAACAGGTGCCGGTAGCGCCGCACGTCGCGCCAGGTGCCGCGCAGGCGCCGCAGGGCCCCTTTCACGTGGCCCAGGCCGGCCTCGTCGGCGCGCAGCGCGGCCGGGGGCTCGGGGACGCGGCGCAGCACCGGCAGCGAGAAGACCAGCCACCAGGCGGCCGCGGTCAGGAAGGAGAGGCGCAGGGCCGCGTCGGCGTCGGGCAGCCCGAAGGCCTGCGGCGCGCGCACCCAGGCCAGGTTCAGCGTCAGCACCAGCCCGCCGCTCAGGTAACCCAGGGCGAAGCCGCCGCTGGCCACCCGGTCCACCTCTTCCCGGTGCGCCACGTGGGGCAGCAGCGAGTCGCAGAAGACGATGCTGCCGTTGGCGCCCACGTTGGCGAGCACGAACAGCGCCACGGCCGGCAGCCAGGCGCCCGGGCCCGTGGCCGCCAGCCCCGCGGTGCAGGCCACGCCCAGCAGCATGAAGGCCGCCAGCAGCCGCTTCTTCAGGCGCCCGTGGTCCGCCGCCGCGCCCAGGAAGGGCGCCATCAGGCCCACCCCCAGCATGCCCGCGGCCGTGGCCCAGGAGTAGCGCTCGCCGGCCGCCGCGGCCGTCTCGCCCGAGGAGACCACCCGCGCGAAGTAGATCGGGAAGAGCTGCAGCACGGTCGTCATGAAGACCGAGTTGGCCCAGTCGTAGAGCGCCCAGGCGAAGGCCTGCGGCGACTCGAGGCCGAGCCCGCGGCGCAGGGCCAGGAGGCCGCTCACGCCGCGAAGCGCGCCCGGCGCCCCCAGGCCAGCAGCCGCTTGAAGGGGAAGAAGAACGGACGCTGGTCGGGCAGGCGCGCCAGCAGCCGGTGGCGGTAGCGGGCCTCGAAGAGCTGGTAGGCGTCGGGCTCCAGGGCGCCGCGGAAGCGGCCCAGCAGCGTCCCCTTGACCCACTCCACCACGGCCTCGCGCGAGGGCAGCACGTGCGGGTAGACCTGCACGCGCACGTGCTGCTCGGCGCAGCCCAGCTCGTAGAGCAGCCGCGCGTACTCCTCGGGCGGCAGGACGGCCGGTGGGGGCGGGGCCTGCGCCAGGGCCTCGGCGAAAGGCGGCTCGGCCGCCAGCTCCTCGGCCACGCGGTGCGAGGCGGCGTCGAAGTTGGCCGGCACCTGGAAGGCCAGCTGGCCACCCGGGGCCAGGGCCGCCACCAGCCGGGAGAGCAGGCCCGGGTGGTCCGGGACCCACTGCAAGGCGGCGCTGGAGAAGACCAGGTCCCAGTCCTCGTGCCCCTGGAAGTCGGCCAGGTCGCCCAGCGCGAAGCGCAGCCCGGCGTCGGCGTGGACGGCGCTGCGGGCCAGCATGGCCGGGGCGCTGTCGAGGCCGAGCGTGAAGGTGGCCCCCAGCTCGCGGTGCAGGCGCGCCGTCAGCTCACCCGTGCCGCAGCCCAGGTCGACCACGCGCATGCCGGGCCAGCGCACGACCAGCTCCAGCAGGTCGCCGAAGGGCTGGGCCCGCTCGGCCCGGAAGCGCTCGTACTGGGAAGGGTCCCAGTCCGTGCCGCTCACGGCTTCACCCAGGCCAGCTCGACGCCCTTGTCCTCGAGGAAGCCGCCGGCCACGCGCGCCGACAGCCGGCGCACGCGGCCGCTCTCGAAGCGCGCCAGCACGCGCTGGCTCCAGCGCTGGCCGTCGGCCTCGACCTCGATCCTCACGAAGTGCTCGCCGGGCGCCACCTGGATGGCCTCCTCCACGTTGCCCTCGCGCTTCTTGTAGATCAGCAGCACCTTCTTGGTCACGCGCGCGTTGAGGGGTGACTCGACCACGACCTCGTCGTCGACGTAGACGCGCAGGATGCCGCTGCGGAACGAGTGGGTGAAGGCCACCTCCAGGCGGGCCGGGGCCGCCGGCTGCAGCCACCCCAGCAGCGAGCCCGGGCTGGGCGCGGGCGGGCTGGGCTCTGGGCTGGGCTCGGCGGTTGGGCTCGGAGAGGGGCTGGACCGCGGCCCGGCCGCCGGCGA
>JBDIBD010000133.1:0-10644 GCA_039812725.1 Vicinamibacteria bacterium
CCGCCGCACGGGGGCGGGCTGGGCCGCGGCCCTGCGGCCGCTGGTGCCCCCGGCGCTGGCCCTGGGAGCGGGAGCGCTCGTGGGCGCCCTGCCGCAGATGGCGGCCTGGAAGGTCATCTACGGCGAGTGGCTGCTGCGCTACCCGCCGCACGGGGCCGGTTTCCTGCGCCTCGGCCATCCCTGGGTGCTGGAGACGCTGTTCTCGTCGCGCCACGGCCTGCTCTCGTGGACCCCGGCCCTGTGGGCGGGCTTCCTCGGCTTCCTGCCGCTGCTGCGGCGCCGCCCGCGGCTGGCCTGGCCGCTGCTGCCGCTGCTGCTGGCCATGACCTACGTGAACATGTGCTCGGGCGACTGGTGGGCCGGCGGCTCCTTCTCGAACCGCCGCTTCGACAGCCTGCTGCCGCTGCTCGCGCTGGGCCTGGCGGCGGCGCTGGAGTGGGCCCTGGGGTGGCTGCGCCGCCGCCCCGAGCTGGCGCTCGTGGCGCTGGGGCTGCCGTTCGTGGCCTTCAACCTGGCGCTGGCCGAGCAGCTGCGGCTGGGGCTCGTGCCGCGCGACGACACCGTGGACTTCCCGGACCTCGTGCGCGGCGGCTGGTCGGTGATGGCGGCGCGGCTGGGCAGCCCCAACACCTGGCCGGCCAGCTGGCTCTTCGCCCTGCGCCACGATCTCCCGCCCGGCCAGTACGACCTGCTGGTGGGGCGCTACCTGTTCTACCGGCAGAACAACCTGGGCGGGTACCTGCCCGTCGGGCAGCCGGGGGACGAGCCTTACCTGGGCGAGGGCTGGGCGCGGCGCGAGAGCCTCCTGGGCCGGGGGGCCCGGCGCGTGCGCGCCCGCGCGCGGCTGTTCTTCGCCCTCGACGTCCCCGAGGACCTGGAGCTGAGCGCGCGGCTGCTGGCCCCGGGGCCGCGCGAGCTGCGCGTCCTGGTGAACGGGCAGCCGGTCGGACGGCTGGCGGCCGGGGCGGCCTGGGGCGAGGGGCGGCTGGGCCTGCCGGCACGGGCGCTGCGGCGGGAGCTGAACGAGCTGGTGCTCGAAACGGAAGGGGACGACGTGGCCATCGCGGGGGTGACGTTCGTGCAGCGGGGGCAGCGGTGAGCGTGGCGAGCGACGTGGCGGGTCGGCCGGCGGTGGTGATCGGGGCCGGGCCGGCCGGCCTCAAGGCCGCCCACGAGCTGGCCAAGGCCGGCGCGCGCGTGACGCTGCTGGAGGGCGGGCCGGTGCTGGGCGGCCTGGCCAGCTCGTTCGACGTGCAGGGGACGCGCATCGAGCGCTATTACCACTTCATCTGCAGGGGCGACGACGACCTGATCGAGACCCTCGACGAGCTGGGGCTGTCCGCGAAGCTGCACTGGAAGAGCTCGCGCATGGCCTACTTCGTCGACGGGCGCCTCTACCCCTTCCTGACGCCCGTCGAGCTGCTGCGCTTCCGGCCGCTGTCGCTGGTCGACCGCGTGCGGGCCGGCCTGGCGGTCAAGCTGGCCCAGCGCATGAAGGAGGAGGACCTCGCTCCCCAGCAGGCCATCCCGTGGCTCAAGCGCATGTTCGGCGAGGCGGCCTACCACGTCATCTGGGAGCCGCTCATGCGCTTCAAGTTCGCGGAGCACGCCCCGCGCATCAGCGCGGCCTGGATCTGGGCCCGCATGGTGCGTCTGTCGCGTTCGCGCACCAACCCCTGGAAGGAGGAGCTGGGCTACGTCGAGGGCGGCTCGCAGACCGTGCTCGCGGGGCTGGCCCTCGACCTCGAGCGGCGCGGCGGGCGCGTGGTCCTGAACGCGCCGGTCGAGCAGATCCTGTTCGAGGGCGGGCGGGCCACGGGCGTGCGCGTGGGCGGCGAGACGCTGCCGGCCGAGGCGCTGGTCTCGACCATCACCACCTCGCGCTTCCGCCAGCTGGCCCAGGGCTTCGAGGGGCCCTACGTCGAGTCCCTCGAGCGCATCCCGACCATCGGCATCTTCTGCCTGTTCCTGCGGCTCTCGCGGCCGGTCACGCCCTTCTTCTGGGTCAACGCCAACGACCCGCGCGTGCCCTTCGCCGGCATGATCGAGTACACCAACCTGAACCCGCTGCCGGAGCTGGGCGGCGACCACGTGCTCTACGTGCCGCAGTACCTGTCGGCCGACGACCCGCGCTACGCCCAGAGCGACGAGCAGGTGCTGAGGAGCTACTCGGACGCGCTGGCGCTGGTCAACCCGGCCTTCGACCCCTCCTGGATCCGCTTCTCGGCCGTCTTCCGCGACCGCTACGCCCAGCCCATCTGCCTGACCGACTACCGCGAGACCACGCCGCCCATCGCCACGCCGATCCCGAACCTGTTCCTGACCGACTCGTGCCAGCTGCACCCGCACGACCGCTCGATCAGCGGGGCCTTCAGCCTGGGCAAGCAGGCCGGCCGCCTGGCCGCGGCCCGGCTCCAGGGAGAGGCGTGAGCCCGAGCCTGCGGCGCGCGCTGCTGCTGGCCCTGCTGCTGGGCCTGCCGGCGCTGGTGGTCCAACAGGCGCTGCCTGTGCCGCGGCTCGAGGCCGACTCGGCCGAGTACTTCGCGCTGCTGCGCTCGCTCTACTGCGACCGCGACGTGGACCTGGCCAACGAGTACCAGCACTACGGCTGGCTCGAGCGCTGGGACAAGCGCCAACCCACCGTCACGGGCCACCGCCGCACCATCTTCTCGGTCGGCCCCGCGCTGTCGTGGCTGCCCTTCTACGCCGCGGGCGACACGCTGGCCCGGGCTGCCGGCCAGGTCGAGGACGGCTTCTCGCCCTGGCACGTGCGGGCCGTCTGTCTGGGCAGCCTGCTCTTCGTGGTGGCGGGGCTGCTGTTGCTGGACGCGCCGCTGCGCAGCCTCGTGCCGCCGGGGGTGGCCACGGCCGCGCTGCTGCTGCTGTTCTACGCGACCTTCCTCTGGTGGTACGCGGTCTACGAGCCGGTCACGAGCCACGCCGGCAGCTTCGCGCTCTCGGCCGTGGCCGTGCGGCTGTCGTGGGACGCGCGCCCGGCCCTGTCCCGCTCGCGCTCGCTGGCGCTCGGCCTGGTGCTCGGGCTGGCCGCCAGCGTGCGCTGGCAGAACGGCCTGCTGCTGCTCCTGCCCGGCCTGGCGCTGCTCTTCCAGCTGGTCCCGGCGCTGCGCTCCCGGTCCTGGCGCGCGGCCGGCGCCGTGGTGGCCACCGGGCTGCTGACGCTCGTGGCCTTCGGCCTGGGGGCGCTGCCGCAGATGCTGGCCTGGAAGGCCGTCTTCGGCAGCTACCTGCTGGCCGACCCGCCCCACGGGGCCGACTTCCTGCGCCTCGGCCATCCCTACCTCTCGCAGACGTTCTTCTCCTCGCGCCACGGCCTGCTGTACTGGACGCCGGTCCTGTGGCTGGTCGCAGCGGGGACCTGGGCCTTCGTGCGCCGCGAGCGCGGCCAGGCGGCGTTCCTGCTGCTGCCGGCCGTGCTGATGAGCTACGTCAACGCCTGCTCCGGGGACTGGTGGGCGGGCGGCTCGTTCTCGAACCGGCGCTTCGACTCCGTGCTGCCGCTCGTGGCGCCGGCCCTGGCCCTGGGCCTGCAGGCCGTGGTGGCGGCCGTGCGGCGCCGCCCGGCCCTGGCCCTGGGCGCCGCGGGCGCTTTGCTGAGCTTGCACAACCTGCTCTTCATGCAGCAGTACCGCCGCAACCTGGTGCCTCGCGACGACACGGTCTCGTTCGCGGACGTGGCCGGCAACGACGCGGCCCTGCTGCAGGGCCTGTTGGGGACGCCCCTGGCCTGGCCGGCCAACTGGCTCTTCGCGGCCGAGCACGACCTGCCCGTGCGCCAGTACGACCGGGCCGTGGGGCTCTACCTCTTCTATCGCCAGAACAATCTGGGCGGCGTGATCGACCTGGGCGACGAGCGTGTCGACCGCAGCCTGCTCGACGACGGCTGGTCGCGACCGCTGGCCTGCGGGCCCGGCCTGGTCTGCCGCAGCCCGCGCGCCGGGGCGCGCCTGCTCGTGCCGCTCGACGTCCCCGAGACGCTCGACGTGACGCTGCGCCTGCGCGGCCAGGGCGAGCTGGACCTGCTGCTGGGCGGACGCCCCCTGGCGCGGCTGCCGCTGACTCCGGAGCTGCGCGACGTGAGCGTGCGCGCGCCGGCCGGGCTCTGGCGCCGCGAGCTGAACGAGCTGCGCTTCGTCCCCTCCCCCGGCGGCGAGGTCCAGGTCGAGCGCCTGGTCTTCGCGCGGGAGCGCTGAGGTGGAGGCGTGAAGCCCGAGGAGTACGGCCGCATGTTCGCGACCGAGGAGCGCCAGTGGTGGTACGTGGGCATGCGCGCCATCACCTCGGCGCTGCTCGAGCCGGCCCTGCCGCCGGGGGGCGCGGGGCGCGTGCTCGACGCGGGCTGCGGCACCGGCGCCAACCTCGAGCACCTGCGATCTCACGGCTCGCCCGTGGGCGTCGACATCTCCGACGAGGCCCTGGCCTTCTGCCGGCAGCGCGGCGTGCGCGCCGTGCGGGGCAGCGTGCTGGAGCTGCCCTTCGCCTCGGGCAGCTTCGGCCTGGTCACGTCCTTCGACGTGCTCTACCACCGCTGGGTGACCGACGACCGGACCGCCGTGGCGGAGCTGGCGCGGGTGCTGGCCCCCGGGGGGCTGCTGTTCGTGCGCGTGCCCGCGCTGCGCCTGCTGTGGGGGGCCCACGACGAGGCGGTGCTCTCGCGCCACCGCTACACGCGCCCCGAGCTGCGCGCGCTGGCGCGCTCCGCGGGGCTCGAGGTCCTGCGCGCCAGCTACTGCAACTCGCTGCTCTTCCCGCTGCTGCTGGCCCACCGCGGGCTCGACCGCCTGACCGGGCGGCACGGCTCCGACGTGGGCTTCCTGCCGACGCCGCTCGAGGCCGCTTTCCGCGCGGCGCTCCTGCTCGAGGCGCGGCTGCTGCGGTTCACCAGCCTGCCCGTGGGCGCGAGCGCCGTGGTCCTGGCACGCAAGCCGGCCTGAGCCCGGCGGTATCGTAGGGCGCATGCCGCGCCGTCTCCTGCCCTGGGTCGCGCTCGCCGCCGCCACGCTGGCGCTCTTCGCCCCGTACCTCGGCGCGCGCCTGGTGAGCGGCAACGGCGACCACGACGCCCTGGCCTACCTGGCCGTCGTGGCCGACGCCGTCGAACAGGGGCGGCACGGGTACTGGCCGGCCTACGTCGGCCAGAGCGAGCTGCGCCCCAACGGTGGTCTCTACCCGCAGGCGCAGGCCCCCGGGCTGAGCCTGCTGGCGGTCCTGCTCGACGCGTTGACCGGGCGCACGCTGGCCGCGACCAGCCTGCTCAACCTGGCCGTCGTGCTGGCCGCGCTGGCCGGGGCGGGCTCGATGTACGCGGTGCTACGAAGGCTGGTCCCAGGGCCGGCTTGGGCTGCGGCCGGCCTGGCCTTCGGCTACGCGGCCTGCCCTGGTGTGCTGGGTGTGCTGGTGCGGCTCGACATGGTCACGAGCTTCCTGACATTGCCCGCGCTGCCGTGGCTCTGGCTGGGCCTCGTGCGCGCGCTGCGGGGCGACCCGCGCGGCGGTGTGCTGGCGGGCCTGGCCCTCGCCGCGCTGTGGACGCTGCACGCGCCCGTGGCGCTGTGGGCCACCACGGCCGCGGCGATCGGCGGGCTCGCGGGCAGCTGGCGGGCGCGGCGCGGCGCACGGGCCGGCCTGACGGCGGTCGTGACCCTGGCGTGTGGCGCCGCCTGGACCATCACGGGCGCCTTCACGCTGGCCGGTGGACGCGCCGGCAACGTCGGCGTGGGTGGAGGCGTGTTCGTCTCCGGGACGTTCGTCGAGCGCGTGATGACGACCGCAGGGGGCGACGTGGCCGGGGCCCTGCTGCCGCTGGGCTGGGTGCGCGGCCATCCGTTCAACGGCTGGCCGTGGCCCGACGACGAGCGCAGGGCGCTGCCGGCCGCCTGGCGCGAGGGGGCCACGCTCCCCTACCTGCAGCTCGGCTATCTGTCGTGGGCCGCGCTCGGCCTGGGCCTGCTCGGGTGTCTGCGTGCCGGGCGCGCACCCCGTGGCGAGTTGGCGGGCCTGTTGACCCTGGCCCTGCCCGTGCTGCTGCTGGTGCTCCTGCTCTTCCCCGTCCCCGGGCTGACGCGCGCCCTGTGGGGGGCGCTGCCGGGGATCTTCGAGATCACCAAGTGGTGGCCGATGCAGCGGCTCTACGTCGTGCTGGCGTCGCTGGCCGCGCCCCTGGGCTGGATGGCCTGGCACGCCGCCGGACCCTGGAAGCGGCCGCGGGGCGCCGCCTTGGCCCTGGTGCTGCTCGTGGCCTGGTCCGGCGCCGAGGCCTGGAAGCTCGAACGCCTCGCTCTCCAGAGCCGCGAGCTGGGCGCCTGGATCGCGCGCCCCGAGAACCTCCCGCTGCGCGTGAAGGACCTGCAGATGAGCGCGCCGGTGCCGCTGCCGGAGTACCCCGACGCGGCGCTGCACCTGCGCATCGTCGACGGCAACGGCCGGACCGTGGCCGACAACCTGACCACCGTGACGGAGCGCTGCCGGGCAGAGGGGAAGCCGGTGCTGGTGGAGCGGCCGGATGTGGGTCGTGTCGACCTGCTGCCTGGAGAGCGCCAACTGCTCTGTCTCGCGGGACCGCCTCCGCGCGACGCCTCGCTGCTGCAGGTGTCGGGAGCCGGCCTGTACCGTCACCTGCGGCTCACTGGGGCCACGTCTGGCCCGCCCGTCCTGCCCCTGTTCGCCAGCGCGCCGATCGACGGCGGGCTGGCGGTGCGCCCGCTCCCGGAGGGCTTGCGCTCCTGGCGATACGAGCGCGAGGCCCTGCCGGTCCGCGTGGAAGGCTGGCTCCCGTTTCGGGCGCGCCTGGTCGCGCCGCAACAGGGGCTCTTCCTCGAGACGGCCCGCCAGCGCGTGGCCGGCTACCGCGCTCGCGTCAACGGCCGGGCCGTGGCCGTCACGGCCCTACGCTCCGGTGGCCCGCTGGTCGTCCCGCTCGACGCCGGAGAGAACGTGGTCGAGCTCGACTACGAGGCCCCGCTCGCGTTGCGAGCCACGGGCTGGCTCAGCCTGCTGACGTTGGCCGTCGGTCTGGCGCTTGGCGTCCTTCGCCCGCGCACCGCCGAGACGCCGCTCTCCTCCTGAGTCGGCCCGGCGGGCGGCCCCGGCTTCACCCGGCCCACACGACGACGCCGTTGTAGGCCATGTGGAGCAGCACGCACGGCCACAGGCGGCGGGTACCCTTGAAGAGAAGGGCGCCGACCACCCCCACCAATAGCACGGGTGGCCAGGCCTGTGGCGGGTGGTAGATCGCGAAAAAGGCAGCGCTGCCCCAGATTGCCCGAGCGCCACCCCACTCGCGGTCCAGAGCGCGGAACAGCAAGCCGCGGAACAGGTACTCCTCCGCGACGGGGGCGCAGCCCACGGCCATCACGGCCAGCCAGAACCGCTCGGCCGGGTGCGCCGCCAGGTGCGCACTGGCCGTGCGGAGGGCCTGTCCCCAGTCCGGCTGCTGCTGGACCAGGGCCGAGTAGCCGACCGCCGCGGCGCCCAGCACGAGCCCGAGGCCTGCGCCGAGCGCCTGGGGCAGCAGCGGCGGCCCGGATGGCTCGCGGCCATCCCACGACCAGACATCTCCCGCCTGGACGCCGCGGTCGGACAGCCAGAGGCCCATTGCCAGCCAGACGCCCAGCCCAGAGACTCCGTATCCCAGGGCCTGCGCGAGGAACGGGCGGTCCGCGCCCAGGGACGCCGCCAAGACCGCGGAGAGCACCGTCTGGACCTCCACCAGGGCGCTGATGGCGATCATGGCGTGCATCAGGGTCGGGGGCGGGGGCAGGCGCTCCGACCAGGGATCGAAGAGAAAGGGCAGACGCGCGCGGAAGTTCTGCCACATGGCCGCGGACGTCAGCGCGGCGTAGACGACTCCCACGAGCACCAGGTGCCACTGCTGGGAGAGGATGCCGACCCCGAACGTCAAGGTGCCCAGCAGGGCGGCCCAGCGCCGCCCCCGGGGGACGGGCTCCGGCTCTCCGGAGCTGCTCGGCGCGCCGACCAGGGTGACGCTCTTCTCGGCCAGGCTGCGGCCGAACACCGCGAAGAGCGCTCCCGCCAGCGCGACCTTCCAGGCGTCAGCTGGGAAACGGATCGCCGTGATCAGCAGCAGCGGACTCGCTATCACGAGCGCGACGAGCCAGTAGAGCCTGGCCTTGGCCTTGAGGAGAGACTCGAGGCCGCGCGGCCAGGTGAGCGGTATCCACAGGGCCGCCCCCTCGGAGATCAGAGAGCGGGGCCCCAGGACGATCAGGAAGTAACTGCCGAAGACCACGACGGCGCCGGTCATGAGGTGCCACTGCTCGGTCACGCGAGGCAGCAGGCCGCGGAGGTTGATGAGCTGGACGGCCGCCACGGTCAAGGGGACCAGCAGCACCTGGACCAAGGCGCCGCGGTCGCGCCAGATCCAGAGCAGCTCCTTGCGGGCGGCTGGATCCTTCGGTAACGGATCGCGGCCGGCGGGTGCCGGGAGCCAGGGCTGATCGGCAGTGCGTTCACCGGCCCCCGCCAGCCCCGCGCGCGTGGCCCGCGCGCTGACTTGCACCGCTAGGGCGGTCACCACGGCGGCCAGGAGCCAACAGGCCAACACGCCCTTCCATGGTGACGGGCTGCCCTCGAGCCCGAGGGACCACGCCAGGATCGGCAGCCCCGCGCCAGCTCCGAGGCTCACGACAGGCCGGACGATGGCGAGGACGAACCCCGGGGTCACGGCTATCAGCACCAGCGCCATGAGGAGCGCCTGACCGAGCCAGGCCGACAGTCCGAGGAAGGCGCCGCGGCGGCGCGGGGGCAGGCGCAGCAAGGCCACCACCTCGATGGCCTTGCCGGCGCAGCCTGCGGCCACGCAAAGCGGCACGCCGACGGCGAGGCCGGCCACGAGCGCCAGCCCGAAGTCGTCGTAGGCGATCCAGTAGGCTCCCACCCAGAAGACAGGAGCCGCCCAGAAGAACACGTTGGCTGCGAGCGGGGCCAGCATCTCCGCCAAGAAGACGGCCCGCGGATCGACCGGATGGCTGAGGAGCCATTCCCACATGGGATGGCGTGAACGCTGCGGGTCGAGGTCGACACCCTCGCCCTGCAGCGCCAGGCCCAGGAACCAGGCCAGCATCACCAGTGACGCGAGCAGGGTCGCCGGGGCGCCCAGCCGCCCTCCATCGTTGGCCCATCCCCAGCGTGCGGGGACGGTCGTGAATCCGTCGCGGCCCCGAACCCGGTAGTGGGCGAGGAGGCGCTCTTCGTAGTCGTGGGGCTTGGCTTCCCCGAGCCACTGGCCGGCGTCTTGGAAGATCCTCCGGAGGTCGTCTTCGCTTCTGCGGCGTGGGGGCGCGGGTGTGGCCTGCTCCAGCCGGTCCAGGGCCTCGAGGGCGCTCCAGGGCACCAGCAGGCGCCCCTGGGCCTCGGCCTGGGCGCGCTGCACCGCGAGAGGCACGTCCGCCAGGAGCCGGGCGGCCAGGCCGTGCGCCCCGAGGGCGAAGAACAGCAGGAAGGCCGAGCCGAGGCAGCCCCAGTCGGTGGAGTCTCCTCCCTGCTGCGCGCGCAGCGTCCTTCGCTGCTCTCGCCGGGCCGCTGCCCGGCGCCAAGCCGCAGCCAAGAGGAGGCCCACCGTCCGCCAGGCGCCGGGACCGGCCGTAGGCGCGCTCAGGGCGCGTCGCCCCGCGTGTAACGGAGGAAGACGTCCTCGAGCGACTGGCCGTCGTGGCGAGCCAACAGCGCCTGGATCGAGCCGGTGACGGCGAGCCGGCCCTGGTGGAGGACCGCCGCGTGGGTGCAGAGCTTGGTCACCTGGTCCATCAGGTGGGAGGAGAAGAGGATGGTGGTGCCGCGCGCCGACTCCTGCCGCATGAGCTCGTAGAAGAGACGCGTGGCTTCCACGTCGAGACCGTTGGTGGGTTCGTCCAGGATGAGCAGCTGGGGCCCGTGCAGGAGCGCGAGCATGAGCCCGAGCTTCTTCTTCATCCCGCGCGAGTAGTCCTCGGCGAACTGGCCGAGGGCCGACGCGAGCCCCAGCTTCTCGGCCAGGGGAGCCAGGCGGCGGAGCGTCGCGGGCGCAGGCAGGCCGTGCATGCCGGCGCTCAGTTCCAGCGTCTCGCGGCCGGAAAGGTACGAGTAGAAGACGGGCTCGTCGGGGAGGAAGCCGACCAGCCGCTTGACCTCGACGCGCTGCTCGAACGCATCCCGGCCGGCGATGCGGAGCGACCCGCTGCTGGCCCTGAGGATCCCCATCAGGAGCCTGAAGAGGGTCGTCTTGCCCGCGCCATTCGGCCCGAGCAGGCCGCAGATCTGCCCGGCCGGGACAGAGAGGCTGACATCCAGCAGGGCCTGCTTGGGACCGAAGGCCTTCGACACGCGCTCGACAGCGACCATGGGAGCGTCGGTGGAGTCGGTCATGGATGGCGCAGGATACCAACCGGCTGCCCGGCCCGGCGACGGACCCTGTTCAGTCGTCCCGGCCGGCCGCGCAGCGCCTCAAGCGGTCCATCAGCGCGAGGCCCAGCCCGTCCTCGGGCCACGGCTCGGCCAGGATCAGGTCGAGGCCCAGGCCGTCCAGGTGCCGTAGAGCGGCGAACAGCCGGGCGGCGGCGGTGCGCGCCAGGCCGTCGGGCGCCAGCACGTCGACGGCCGCGAAGCCGGGCGCCACGCGCTCACGCGCCA
>JBDIBD010000134.1:0-10586 GCA_039812725.1 Vicinamibacteria bacterium
TTCAACTGGCACGACGGCGTCTTCCAGGTGCCCGCGCAGCGCTGGCGCTTCGAGCGCGGCGGCGCCGTGCAGGAGTGCCGGCCGACCGGCGAGCTGCCGGCCTCGATCCTGGCGGCCTCGGCCGGACAGGCCAGCGATTCGTGACGGGCGGCGCCCAGGGCGTCGTGCTAATGTCAGTCGTCCTCCGGCAGGAGCGCAGATGAGCGGCCTCACGAAGTGTCGCGTGATCCAGTTCCCGCGCGTCACGGACCACCGTGGCAACCTCACCTTCGTGGAGAGCAGCCGCCACGTCCCGTTCGAGATCCGCAGGGTGTACTACGTCTACGACGTGCCCGGTGGAGCAGCCCGGGCCGGCCATGCCCACAAGGCGCTGGAGCAGGTCATCGTAGCCATGTCGGGGAGCTTCGACGTGACGGTCGACGACGGGGCGCACCGCGAGCGCTTCTCGCTCAACCGCTCCTACAACGGGCTCTACGTGCCGCCCATGATCTGGCGCGAGATCGACAACTTCTCGTCCGGGTCCGTCTGCCTGTCGCTGGCCTCCGAGTTCTACGAGGAGTCGGACTACTACCGCGAGTACGAAGGCTTCCTGAGGGCAGTGCGCGGCGAGTGAGGATGCGGGTCCCCTTCGTCGACGTGGCGGCCGCGACGGCCGAGATCCGGGATGAGATCGACGCAGCGCTGCGGCGCGTGGTCGACTCGGGCCACTTCGTCCTGGGCGGCGAGGTCGAGGCCTTCGAGCAGGAGTTCGCCACCTACTGCGGCGTGCGCTGTTGCGTGGGCGTGGGCAACGGCCTCGACGCCCTGAGCCTCATCCTGCGCGGTCTCGGCATCGGCCCCGGGGACGAGGTGCTGGTCCCGGCCCAGACCTTCATCGCCACGTGGCTGGCGGTGAGCCTGGTCGGCGCCAGCCCCGTGCCCGTGGACGTGCTCGAGGAGTCGGGCGGAATGGATCCGGAGCTGGCCCGTCGGGCGGTGGGGCCGCGGACCAGGGCCATCATCGCGGTCCACCTCTTTGGCCACTGCGTCGACGTGGAGCGCCTGAGCGCGCTGGCGCAGGAGCGCGGGCTGGAGCTGATCGAAGACGCGGCCCAGGCCCATGGAGCGCAATGGCAGGGGCGGCGAGCCGGCTCCCTGGGACGAGCCGCGGCCTTCAGCTTCTACCCCACCAAGAACCTGGGCGCTCTCGGGGATGCCGGCGCCGTGGTCACTGACGACGAGGCCCTGGCCGCTCGGGTCAGGGCCTTGCGGAACTACGGTTCCTCGCGGAAGTACGCCCACGACGTCCAGGGCGTGAACTCGCGGCTGGACCCGCTGCAGGCGGCCGTGTTGCGCGTCAAGCTGCCGCGGCTGGACGAGTGGAACGCTCGCCGTCGGCGTTGGGCCACGCGCTGCGCCGCGCTCGTGGAGACCCTGCCGGGCTTGGCACTGGTGACGCCCCACGCGGGAGATTCCGTCTGGCACCTGCTCGTGGTCCGACACCCGGCGCGGGACGCCCTGCAGGCCGCGCTCGCGCAGCGGGGGATCGAAACGCTGGTTCACTACCCCGTCGCGCCTCACCGGTCGGGCGCCTTCGAGGCCTTCCGTCACTGGAGCCTGCCCGTGGCGGAGCGCCTGGCCAACACCGCGTTGAGCCTGCCGATGTACCCGCAACTGTCCGAGCCCGCCATGACGGCCGTCGAAGCGGCCCTCCGGGAGGCCGTGCAGGCAGTCGGGCCCGGCCGGCACGGGTCCTAGCCGTCCGGGGCGCGGTGGGGTTCCTCCCTTGACCTGGCGGGCCGGCGCGCTTGCCGTGGTCGTCGCGGCCCTCGGCCTGGCGGGCGCAGGCTTTCTCCGCCGCCAGCGCGACCTCGCCACGCGGCCGGAGGCGCACGCGCGCGTCCTGGCGCGGGTGCGGGAAGCGCTGCTCCTGATCACCCTCGTTGCGGCCCTGAGCCTGATCGCGACGGAGCCCCGGTCCGTGGCCCTGCCTCTCGGGCTCCTGGCCGTCGCGGTGCTGGTCCTGGACGTGGCCGCGCGGTCGTTGCCCGGCGCCCTGGCGCTGGTCGGCCTGGTCCTGGGGCTGCTCGCAGCGGAGGCCGGCGTGCGCCTGGCCGGGGCGCTGGGGGTGCCGGGAGTCTTGATCCACCCCGTGGTCGATCCGGATCGGGTCCACTGGCACGAGCCCGGCCAGCCGTATGTCTGGACCGGCCAACCAGGCCTGCCCTCCGGCGAGTTCGCCACCAGCGGACGCTGGAACCGCTGGGGCTTCAACGACCGTGAGCCCAGGAGCGCGTCGCCGGGCGAAATGAGCGTCCTGGTCGTGGGGGACTCCTATGTCGAGGCCCTCCAGGTCGCCCAGGGCCAGTCCTTCTGGCGCGTGGCCGAGGGTGAGCTGCAGGCTCAGGGGACCCCCGCGCGGTTCGTCGGTCTGGGCCTCTCGGGCTCCGGGGCGAACCAGGCCCTCGTCCACCTCGAGCGCTACGGGCGCGAGGTCGGGCCTCGAGTCGTCGTGTACGCCTTCTACTCCAACGACGTGCAGGACGACTTCAAGGCCTGGCGGGAGGCCCAGGCGGCCTGGGTAGCCGCGCCTCACCCATGGCTGGAGACCGGTCACGGCCACAGCGCTCTCGTGGAGCTCGCGCGCTTTGCCGCTCGACGCGCGCTCCTCGGCTGGCGACGTCCGTGGCCCTACCCCGTGGCCCCGGACTTCCTGGCGTTTGCCCCGGATGGAGTGCTGGATGTGAGCGCGGCCTACCTCAACCTCAAGGCGGGCATCACTAAGCTCTCACTGGCCTCAGCGGCCCTGGGGGCGCGGTTCGTCGTCCTGGAGCTCAGCCACGGCGCGGCCGACTACGAGACACATGCTTGCGAGGCCCTCGCGCGCGGGGGCCTCCCCTGCGAGCCCGGGGGGCCGGGACGTCGCCTGTCGAGCTGGGCTGCTGAGGGCGGCTACGCATTCGTCGGCACGCGCGGTCCGCTTCGTGCGGCGGCCACCGGTGAGCGGCTGTGCTTCAAGTGGGACGGGCACTACACTCCCGCCGGCCATCGAGTTGTCGGGCGGGTACTGGCGGAAGCGCTGCTACCAGCGATCCCCGGCTACGCCGGCGCTAGTCGCGAGCCCCGCTCTCACCAAAGGTAACTCTCACGAGACCGTCGCGGCACCTCAGGATGGCGCTGTCAGGCGCACAGGGCTGAAAGCCTGGGAGCGCCGCGAGCAAGTCGGACGAATACTCCCAGTGCACGGGTTCGGCGGTCACGACTGGCCTTCCGCGGACGGTGGGGAGCTGGAGGGGAGCGAAGATCAGTGATCGCGCCACGTTCACGTACTCCGCTTGGGTGAGCGACTCGTAGGGGATTTCGAGCGCCCGGAAGTCGATCGAGTCTCGGGTGTGATAGGTCGCGTGCTCATCATCCTGGGGCATCCGCGGCTCTCGCCCCTCCAAGAGCACCTGGAGGTTCTGCTCGACCAGCACGACTCCGTGTCGGCTCAGCGACCGGTAGAGCTCGAACGCGGTCATCGCCGGGTCTATCGGGAAGCGTGCTTGGGCCACGACCGGCCCCGCGTCGATTTGCGGAGTCAGGACGTGCAATGTTGCGCCCGCTTCGCCGTCACCTAGCCGTAGCGGCCACATGCTCGGGAAACAGCCCCGATGTCTGGGCAGAGCCGAAAAGTGGAGGTTGAAGGCCCTGGCGCCGTTGAGCTCCGATTCCTTCAGGATTCGATCGAACTGGAGTGACAAGAGCACGTCTCCCGGTTTGAGAGAAACGGCCCGTACACTCTCGTGGGTCCGGACTCCGAGCCGTTGGGCCCTTAGCTTGAGAGACGGGCGCCAGGTGTCCGCACCCTGGTCGTCTTGGGTCGGAACTGCAGCGAGCCGCCATCCGGCCGCAAGAACAGACATCACGTCGCGGGCGTAGCCGAGCACACGGCAGGCCAACTCGCCCTTCCCACAGACGACGAGTTGAGAGGCTGCCTGGGGCACCGGAGTCTCCTTTCGTCTCCTACTCCCCGGGGGAGGCTGCTGGGCGTAGACCGAACTCGAGAGATGGGTCCCGCGCGAGCGACCCGGTGATTTTAACCCCTGCGTTGTGCCAGGGCAGGCGCGAGCCGGTGCTGCTTCAGTGGGAGTTGGGTGCGCGCCTGTCGCCTTGAACGGAGGTGCCGGCGTTCCGTGGCATACGGTTGTCCGTAAGGCTGACTTCTACCTCGGATGCGATGCAGCCGGCGTAGTACTCAAGGCCTGCCCGGCTCGGGTGGAGATCGTATGGGCTCAGGTCGAACGGGCCAGGAACGGGCGACGCGCAACCGTCTCCGACAGTGAGAAACTCAGCGCCTAGCAGCCGCTCAAGGCTCTCCTTGAGCCTCCGGTGGCTGCGGGAAAGCTGGAGCTGGCCCGCCCGAAGCTCGCGCCACAGGGGAAGGTAGAACGGTCTGATCGGGACGTTCGATTGCGCCAAACGGTGAATCGCTCTGAGGGCATCGCGGTCCGCTCCGAAGTCCTCGAAGGAGACGCGCGGGATGACGTGCACTCCTTCCCCATAGGGATCCCCACGCAGGAGGCGGTTCGCGAGGTACGACGTGCTGAAGGAGAGCAGCGCCGGGTTGCGGCGCGCCAGGAGGAACTGCCTTTGCCGGCGCTCGAAGAGCGCGTTCAGCAGGCCGAGGAGCTCGTCGTCGGACCCGCCGTGCGCCAGCACGCGCTCGCACCAGGCCCGGTCCGCCCCCGAGGCCACCAAGACCTCGTCCACCGCGCCCCGATCGTTCCACGGGCCGTCGGGTGAGGGAGACAGGAGCCAGCGCTCCACGCCGTCCTCCGGGACGGACTGGCACCACCACCGGGCCCTCGAGAAGTCGTCCCCGATGGCAGCCAGGAGCACGAGATCGGGCCGCTCCGACTCGACGGCGTCGGCGGCCAGATCTAGCATCTGGAGCACGCCGTACGTCCCGCGGGCGAGGTTCAGCACGGCCAGGGAGTCGTGCCCACGGCGGGCGAGCTCGGCCTGCAGGAGGTCGGGCCACGAGTCCCCGCCCTGGTTCCAGTGCGTGAAGGAGTCTCCCAGCACCAGCACCTTCGTCTTCGCCGCTCGGTACTGCGCGAACGTCGTCCGCCCGCCGAGTCCGTCGGCGTTGGCCACGGAGGCCGTGGTGCCCCAGACGAGCCGGCCGCCCTGGACGAAGGAGATCCAGAGCTCCCGGCTCGCCGGCAGGCGCCCGCCGTGCTGCCGGTCGTACTCGCAGTAGGCCCGGGAGGCCACTCGGTAGGTCGCGACCGGAAAGGCCAGATCCCGGTGGAGCGCCGCCTCGAGCGAGAGTCTGTAGGCGAGCTCGGCCAGGCCCGCGCCAGACATCAGCCCGGCGAGGATCAGGCACGCCTCTCGACGAGAGAACCGGTTCGCCAGGCGCGCCCCCTTCGTTCCCTCCGACTCACTCCCGCGGCGACGGCCCCGCACCTTGCTGCGCTCGAGGATACCGGACGCCCCGCGCGAGTGTCACGATGCGGCGCACGAGCCCGCCCAGGGCGGCGCGGAGACCCCGCACCCAGGTCCGCGACTCGACCCATTCGATTGGGATGCGCAGGCGGGCCGGGCCGCGCAGGTAGAACCAGAGCCTGAGCCTCCAGGAGTCGGCCACCTGGCGGCTCGGACCGCGTCCCGTCGAGCGAGCGGCGGCATGGGTGGCGACGCGGACCCTGGCCCCGGCCAGCGGGTCCCGCAGGGCGCGCTGGAGGATCTCCTCCGGCGTGTCGCCCCAGGTCCGCCACGAACCCCGGCCCTCGTCGTCCAGCTCTCGAATGACCTGGCGCATCAACTGCGGAACTGGCTCGCCGTTCGACAGCGTCTCGCCGGGCGAGGCGACAGCGTCTCGCCGGGCACCCCAGCGTTCCAACCCGGCCGCGTACTCCGCCACCAGCTCGCGTGTGGCCGGGCTGCAGGGCCGGCCCTCGAGAAAGGTGAGCAGGTCGGCGTGCTGCAGGCGGAACTTGCTGAAGTGGAAGAAGACCAGCGGGCGTCCGGCGGCGTGGTAGACGCCGTCGCGCTTCTCGATCCGACGGCCGGTGATGTTCCAGGGCGCCACGTTGAGGCCAGGGTCGCGGCAGATGAAGACGCCCGGGAACATCGCCGGCACGTAGTCGACCCAGCGCTGGTCGGTGAACATGCCGTCGAGGGCGTCCTCGGAGCTGTGGGCGAGCGCGCGCTGGCCCCACCAGGAGAGGAGCCGGTCCGCAGTCGGAGACCGGCGCAGTGCGATGAAGCCGAGATTGAAGATGCCACCCCGCGCGAACTGGATCTCGCGGGTCACGGACCCCGGCTCGGCCTCGTCCGCGAAGTGCGGCGTGATCACGACGTCGGACCGCTCGAGCGCCTCCTCCACCGGGCTGAGCGGCGACAGGAACAGCAGGTCGGGGTCCACGTAGGCCAGTCGGTCGCCCGCGCCGGCAGAGAAGAGGTGCTGCAGGAACGCGGGCTTGACGGCGGTGGCGCGCTCGGTGACGGTGAGGCAGACGCGCAGCCGCTTGTGGTCCAGCTCCAGGTCGTCGAGCCGCGTCACCGCCATCGCGGGGCTCGGCAGATCCTGCACGTCGTCCAGCGCCAGGACGTGCATCCGGCTGGCGGGCGCGCAGCGCCGCAGCGACTCGGCCAGCACCAGCACCTGGGGCCAGTAGTTCCTGGACGCGATCGTGGCGAAGTCCAAGCCGCTCCTCATGACGGCAGCGGCGTGAAGCGACCGCGGCTCCTGGCCCAGAGGCACCGGGCCAGAGCCCGTGCCAGGGGCGCGCGCTCGCTCGGCGGGCCGTACAGGATGGCCCAGCGCAGGATCAACGGGGCGCTCGCATGTCGCACGCGGAAGAGCTCGCGGGCCGCGTCGGCCAGGCGGCCGGCCCAGCGCCGCCGGCTGGCGTCGCCCAGCGACCTCGCCCGCACCCACTTGCGGGCGATCCGCGCCGCGGTCTCGACGGCCGCCGGATTGCTTTGCCTGAAGAGACGTTGAGTCAAGGAGCCGGTGACGACCCTGTAGGCGGCGGCGACGTAGTCGGAGTAGGCCACGCGGTAGGCGTGGGCGATGCGCAGCCACATGTCCCAGTCCTCGTAGGCCAGGGTCTCGTCGTAGGGGCCCAGGCGCTGGTAGCACGACCGGCGCACGAGCGTGGCCGGCGCCGGCACGAAGTTGCCCTCCTCCAGCGCCTCGAAGACGGCCTCGTCGGCCGGGCGGCCGTCCGGCCGCCACTGCTCGATGAAGCGGCCGGGGCAGGCGGAGCCCTGCTCGTCGATGCGGTCGGCGTCGCTGTAGACCATGCCGACGCCGTCGCCGGCGTCCCGCAAGAGGGCGACCTGGCGGCCGAGCTTCTCGGGGTACCAGAGGTCGTCGCTGGCGACCGCCGCGACGAAGGCGCCCTGGCTGACTTCCAGCGCGCGGTTCAGGGCGCGACAGACACCCCGGTTGACCGGGTTCTCGAGCAGCGTGAGCGGGTAGCCCCGCGCGAGCTGCCAGGCCCGGATGCGGCGGACCGAGTCGTCGCTGGAGGCGTCGTCGACGACGACCAGCTCGAGGGCCGCGTAGGTCTGGGCACGAATCGACTCCAGCGTCTCCTCCACGTAGCGGGCGTTGTTGTAGGAGAGCACGATGGCGCTGACCAGCGGAGCGGTGGAGCTGGGTGCCGGGCAGCCCACGGGTCCCTCGAGTCCCTACTGCAGCTCGCGCACGTGCGGCCCGCGAGGGTCGCCGATCGGAGCGCCCCGCAGGGCGGCGATGCGAGCTTCGGGTGGCGTCGCCCATAGCGCCGGCGGCGACGGGAGCACGGACCGCGCGACCTTCTCGGGCTGCGGCTCGTGGTGCAGGTGCAAGAACGGGAGGTAGGCGTGATCGTGGAGCCTGCGGGTGCGCAGCCGCTCGAAGAACTCGTTGTCTTCTCCGCCCCAGCCGACGAAGGCCTCGTCGTGGCCGCCCAGCTCGAAGTACACCCGGCGGTCTACCGCCACGGAGTGGCCTTCGCAGTTCTGCACCACCTCCGCGGGGGTCGTCTCGAGCGGCCCCACGCGGCCCGCCATCAGGTCGCGGGACGATCCGGCCGAGAGGTAGAAGACGAACCGCTGGAGACGGGCCGCGTCGAAGCCGGCGGCGGCCAGCCGCGCCAGCTCCGACGCGTAGTCGCGCGGGGGGCACACGTCGTTGTCGTGGAAGACGAGCGTGCGCCCGCGCGCCTGGCGGGCCCCACAGTTGAAGGCCCAGGATCGGGAGTAGGCCATGTCCGGCCGCGGGGGCGGCGTGTGGAGGTACCGCACCCAGTCGGGCAGCTCGCTCGCGAGGGAGGGCTCGACGTCCTGCTCCACGACCAGGACCTCGACCGGGATTCCCCGCTGGGCAGCCAGCGCGGACAAGGTCGTCCTCAGGTGGGCCTGCCGGGAGCGCCCGCGATGGCCGAGGATGAAGGACACTTCCGGCTCGCCGGTCGCCCAGCGGGGGCTGTCGGCGAGCTCGAGCGGCCAGTCCTGGAGGGCCCGGGCGAGGATGCGCCGGGCCAGGGCGGGCCGCTCGAGGGGCAGCAGCAGGGCAGAGGTCCAGCGCCAGTCGCAGGCGACGCCGCGCTGGCCGGCCGTCCTGACCAGGCGTTCGTGCCGGTTCCGGAGGTCGACCCAGGGAGCGCTGGCCGGGTCGCCGTGGACGAGCCAGGAGCGGAGCGCCCAGCGGTAGCGGGGCGCGTCGATCAGGCGTGCGGCGAGCCAGTGCCGCGCTCGCGCCAGTGGCGTCACCGGGCGCCGTCTCCCAGCATCGATCGGAGCCAGGTCCGCAGCGGGTGCGGGCGAGGCAGCCAGGGGTTGAGGCGGGTGAGGTCCCACTGCGACGGCAACAGCCCCGCGGGCGCTTCCGGCCAGACCCTCAAGGGGCGCCTGGTCCGCAGGGTCTCGACGAAGTCGAGGTAGGCCGCGCAGGTGGCCGCCGGCGTCCGCAGCGAGGCGCGCCGGCGGCCCTCGGCGGCGAGGCGCAGGAGATCGTCGTCGGTCAAGGCCGCCAGGGTCCGGGCGGCTGCTCCTGCGACCTGCTCGACCGGGAGACGCATGCAGGTGGCATTGTGCTCGAACAGCAGGGGATCGAGCGAGGGCAGGTCGGTCAACACCGGCACGCAGCCCGCCGCCAGCGCCTCCAACTGGGCGAGGGAGTAGCCCTCGTAGGCCGAGAGGCTCAGCAGGACGTCGTGCCGGAGGTAGAGGGCTCTCACCTCGTGGGGCGGCCGGGCCCCGAGGAGCGTCGCGCGGTCCGCGACGCCGGCTGCGGCGAGCGCGTCCGCCAGGCCCTGCGCATCTGGCCCGGTGCCGACCAGCGTCGCCTCGAACGCGCGGCCCGTTCCGGCCAGCCGGCTGAGCACGGCGGGCAGCTCCAGCACCCGCTTCTGGCGCTGCTCGAGCCGCCCCACGTAGAGGATCCGGAGCGCAGAGCCTCGCGGAGCGCGCGGCCCGTGGTTGAGCGGAACACCGTTGGCCACCACGACGCCTGGGGCGCGGACTCCGCCGGCGGCCAGCCGCTCCAGCGCCCGAGAGTTGGTGCTCACCACCCCGTCGAGGACGTGGGCGTAGGCCCGGCGCCGGGCGAAGTAGCCGCCGTCGGGTGAGTCGATGTGCAGCACGTCGAGGATCGTGCAGAAGGGCCGGAGGCGCTCCAGCAGGGGCAGGGCCCCCAGGGCGAAGTCGGCACAGTCGTTGATCACGAGCAGCCGCGGCCGCAGGCGGGCGCAGTCGCGAGCCAGGAGGGCGGCCACCGGGCCAGCGGGAGCCTGGGCCATGTAGGCCGCGTGGAAGGCCGTCCAGTCGAGACGCAGCACCTCCGCCGGGTACTCGGCAGCCAGGAGCTCTCCCCAGTCCGTGACGGCGGCGACCGCGGGCTTCGAGCCCTGATTCAGGAGCTCCCGGCACATCTGCAGGAGGTAGACCTCGACGCCGCCCAGGCCGAACGGCGTGTACCAGACCCAGAGCTGGCTCTCCGTCACGGGGTCAGCTCGCGCGGCCCGATCTCCCGGGCAGGGTTGCCCCCCACGATCGTCCAGGGAGGCACGTCCGCGACGACCACGGCGCCCGCCGCCACGACGGCGCCGGCGCCCACGGTCACGCCTGGGCCGACCAGGGCGCCTGCCGCGACCCAGGCATCCGCGCCGATGGCGATGGGGGGCCGCTGGAGCGGGAAGGCCGCCTTGGTGTGGTCGTGCGTGCCGGCGCAGAGAAAGGCCCGCAGGGAGACCGTCACGCGCTCCCCCAGGCTGACCGGCCCCAGGTTGTAGACCAGCACCTCCTCTCCGAGGGCCGACCAGTCGCCGACCGAGAGGTTCCAGGGCATGCTGATCCGCGTGCTGGGATAGACGTGCACGCCCCGGCCGACTTGCGCGCCGAAGAGCCGCAGGAGCAGGGCGCGCCAGGCGAAGGCGGGGCGCGGGCTCCACCGGAAGAGGGGCTGCGCCAGCGACCACGCCACGCGACGCGCTTGCTCGCGAAGGGAGTACTTGACGGCGCTGCGGTTGGCGGCCACGTCCAGGCCCGGGCTCACGCGCGCGCTCCTCCGCCGGCCGCCGGTGGCGGCTGGCGCCGCGCCGGCGCCACGGTTCGCCCGCTGGCGC
>JBDIBD010000135.1:0-10545 GCA_039812725.1 Vicinamibacteria bacterium
TCCGCGTCAGCGGCGGCCAGGGCGTCCAGCCCGCGGCCGGCGCCGCCCGCCGGGGCGCCCGCGACGCGGGCGGCGACCAGCCCGCGCCGCAGCCCAACGACCAGGTCATCGCCGACGACCTGATCGTGCAGGGCAGCACCTGCTCGGGCCTGGACTGCGTCAACAACGAGAGCTTCGGCTTCGACACGATCCGCCTGAAGGAGAACAACACCCGGCTCCAGTTCTTCGACACCAGCACCGGCGCCTTCCCCAGCAACAACTGGCAGATTCGCGCCAACGACTCGGCCAGCGGGGGCCGGAACTTCCTGGGCTTCGTCGACCAGGGCGCCGACGGCAACTCCGAGACCGGCAGCGTGCTCTTCAGCGTGACGGCGGGCGCCCCGGCCGACTCGATCCGGGTGGACGGCACCGGCCGGGTGGGCTTCCGCACCGCCACGCCGGTGCTGGACCTGCACGTGAAGACCGGCAACACGCCCGCCATGCGGCTGGAGCAGGACGGATCGTCGGGCTTCACGGCCCAGACCTGGGACATCGCGGGCAACGAGGCCAACTTCTTCGTGCGCGACGTGACCGGCGGCTCGCGCCTGCCCTTCCGCATCCGCCCCGGCGCCCCCACGAGCAGCATCGACGTCGCGGCCAGCGGCAACGTGGGCGTGGGCACGGCCTCGCCCTCGGCGGCCCTGCACGTGCGGCGCAGCGACGGCACGGCCAAGCTCTTCGTCGAGGAGGCCAATGCCACGGCCGACCGCGTGCTCATGCACCTCGACAACGCGGCCCCCAACAACAAGTCGCGCTTCCTGATCCAGTCCGGCACCGGCGGCGACGGCATCTGGAGCTTCGACAACAACGGCCAGTCGCTCAACAGCTTCTCGATCACCAAGGTGGGCCAGGGCGTGGTCGCCATGACCCTGACGGGACCGGGCAACATGACCATCGCCGGCACGCTGACCCAGGGCTCCGACCGCAACTCCAAGGACGACATCAACGCCGTGGACCCCCTGGCCGTGCTGTCCAAGGTCGCGGAGCTGCCCATCGCCACCTGGCGCTACAAAGGCGACGAGGCCACGCACGTGGGCCCGATGGCGCAGGACTTCCACGCCGCCTTCGGCCTGGGCGCCGACGACAAGCACATCGCGCCGGGCGACCTGGCCGCCGTGGCCCTGGCGGCCGTGCAGGCCCTGAACGCCGAGGTGGCCCGCAAGGACGCCCGCATCCAGGCCCTCGAGGCCGAGCTCGGGCAGCTCAAGTCGCTGGAGGAGCGCCTGGCCCAGCTCGAGGCCGCCCGCCAGCCGTAGGGCGTTCGCGGCTGCAGATCCAGGCCCCCCGGTCCCGCCGGGGGGCCTTTTCACTCTTCTCCCGCCCCCTCCGTCCGGTCCGGCGCCGGAGGGCGGGCGTAGAATGGCCGCCCCGGGCGCCGCTCGCCGGCGCCCGCCGTGCACTGGCCGACGAGCCGCGACCCCTCCGCCCCGCGCTCTCGTAGGGCTGTCCTGGAGGCGTCGAGGGCGGCTGGAACAACAACCGGAGGGAGCCGTGAGCGATCTGAAGGGCGAACTGGCCTCGCTGCGCATCGACCGTGCGGCGCCTCGGCGCGGCAGCCGCTGGCCGCTCGTGGCGCTCGTGCTGCTGGCCGCCGTGGCGGCCGTGGCGCTGCTCCAGGCCCGCCAGGCTCGCGCCGTGGAGGTTCAGGCCGTGCGGGCCTCGCTGGCCGGGGGCGCCTCCGGCGGACCGGCCGGAGGGGCCATCCTGACCGCCTCGGGCTACGTGGTGGCGCGGCGCAAGGCGGTGGTCTCCGCCAAGATCCAGGGGCGCCTCGCGGAGCTGCGCGTCGAGGAGGGCAGCGTGGTGCGTCAGGGCGAGGTGCTGGCCCGGCTGGAGAGCGCCGACTACGAGGCCAGCCTGGCGCGCGCCCGCGCCGCGGTGACCCGGGCGGTGGCCGACCTGGCCGAGGCCCGGCGGCAGGCGCGCCTGGCCGAGAGCCTGCGGGGCCAGGACGTGCTGGCCCAGGACTCGCTCGAGGCCGCGCAAAGCCGCGTCAGGCTGGCCGAGGCCGGCCTGGAGCAGGCCCGCGCCGAGCAGGTCTTCGGCCAGGCCCAGCTCGACAACACCGTCATCCGCGCCCCGTTCTCGGGGGTGGTGGTCAAGAAGATGGCCGAGGTGGGCGAGAGCGTGGCGCCGATCCCGCCGGGCGTGAACCTGTCGACCTCTTCCGGGGCCGTGGTGGCCCTGGCCGACCTGGCCACGCTGGAGGTCGAGGCCGACGTGGCCGAGGCCAACGTGGCCCGGCTGGGCGAGGCCCAGCCGGCCGAGGTCACCGTCGAGGCCTTCCCCGAGCGGCGCTACCGCTCGGTGCTGCGGCAGGTCATCCCGACCGCCGATCGCACCAAGGCCACCGTGCAGGTCAAGGTCACGATCCTCGACAAGGACAAGGACCTCAAGCCGGAGATGAGCGCCAAGGTCAACTTTCTCGAGCGCCAGCAGCCGGGCGCCGCGCCGGCGCCGCCGGTGGTGCTGGTGCCGAAGGAGGCCGTGGCCACGCGCGCGGGCCAGCCGGTGGTCTTCGAGGTCACGGGCGAGGGCAGGGTGCGCCAGCGCGCGGTCAAGCTCGGCAGCGAGCGCCAGGGCCAGCAGGTCGTGCAGCAGGGCCTGTCGGGCGGCGAGACGCTGGTGGCCAGCCCGCCCGAGGCCCTGCGCGACGGCGACGCAGTGAAGGTCAAGGGCTAGGAGCGGGGGAGAGCGATGGCAGAGGCGGCCTCGGTGGCGGTGGACGTGCGCGGCGTGCGCAAGGTCTACACGCGCGACACGCAGCAGATCACGGTGCTCGACGGCATCGACCTGGTCGTCCCGCGCGGTGAATTCGTGGCGTTGATGGGCCCTTCGGGCTCCGGCAAGACCACCCTGCTCAACCTGATCGCGGGCATCGACCGGCCGACCGCGGGACAGGTGATCGTGGCCGGCACCGACGTGGCGCAGCTCTCCGAGAGCGCCCTGGCCCAGTGGCGCAGCCACAACGTGGGCTTCATCTTCCAGTTCTACAACCTGATCCCGGTGCTCTCGGCCCTCGAGAACGTCGAGCTGCCGCTGCTGCTGACGCACCTCTCGAAGCGCGAGCGCCGCGAGCGGGCCCTGACGGCCCTCAAGGTGGTGGGGCTGGCCGACCGGTCCGGCCACTTCCCGCGCCAGCTCTCGGGCGGCCAGGAGCAGCGCGTGGCCATCGCCCGGGCCATCGTGACCGACCCGCAGGTGCTGGTGGCCGACGAGCCCACGGGCGACCTCGACGCCAAGAGCGCCGAGGAGGTGCTGGCGCTGATGGAGACGCTCAACCGGGAGTTCAAGAAGACCATCGTGATGGTCACCCACGACCCGCGCGCCGCCGCGCGGGCCCACACCCAGCGCCACCTCGAGAAGGGCGTCCTGCAGGCCTGACACCATGCGCTTCCTGCCCTACGTGCTCAAGCACCTGCGCAAGAGCTGGGTGCGCACCGCCAGCACCGTGCTGGCCATGTCGGTGTGCATCTTCCTCTTCTGCACCCTGCAGACGGTCATCGCCGCGGTCAACTGGGGCCTCAAGAGCGCCAACGCCTCGCGGCTGGTGACGCGCCACGCGGTCAGCCTGGTCTACAACCTGCCCATCGCCTACAAGCAGCGCATCGCCCAGGTGCCGGGGGTCAAGAACGTGGCCGCCAGCAACTGGTTCTTCGGCTTCCCGGGCGCGACCCCCGACTACAAGAACTTCTTCGCCAACTTCGCCGTCGAGCCCGAGGAGTACCTGGCCATCTACCCCGAGTACCTCCTCACGCCGCAGGAGAAGGCCGCCTTCCTGGCCGACCGGCGCGGCTGCATCGTGGGCCCCGAGACGGCCGCCAAGTTCGGCTGGAAGGCGGGCGACACCTTCCAGCTCGAGAGCGTCATCCCGCCCTACCGCACGGGCCAGCCCTTCGAGTTCCAGATCAGCGCCGTCTACAAGGTCGACGAGGTGCGCTACCCCGGCACCGACGGGCGCCTGATGTTCTTCCACTGGAAGTACCTCGACGAGGCCACCCGCGGGCGGGCCGGCGCCGGCACGTTCAACGTCGAGATCGCGGACGCCGCCCAGGCGGGCAGCGTGGCCAGGGCCATCGACGCCCTGTTCGAGAACAGCGAGCGCCAGACCAAGACCGAGACCGAGGCGGCCTTCCGGGCCAGCTTCGCCTCGCTCTCGGGCAACCTGGCCCTGCTGCTCAACGGCATCGGCATCGCCGTGACCTTCACCATCCTGCTGGTCACCGCCAACACCATGAGCATGGCCGTGCGCGAGCGCCGCACCGAGATCGCCGTGCTCAAGACGCTGGGCTTCGGCAGCCGCCTGGTGATGGGGCTGGTGCTGTTCGAGTCGCTGGTGCTGGGCCTGCTGGGCGGCGCGGTCGGCCTGGGGCTGGGGGCCGTGATGATCAAGGCCCTGCCGCGCCTGCCCTTCATCGGCGACGCCGTGCGCCAGTTCCCCAACCTGGGCCTCTCGCCGCAGGTGGCGGCGCTGGGCTTCGCGATCGCCCTGTTCATCGGCCTGGCGGCCGGCCTGGTGCCGGCCCTCTCCGCCTACCGCGCCCGCATCACCGAGGCGCTGAGGACCGTCTGATGGCCACCCCCGACTGGCTGCCCCTGGCGCTGCGCGCGCTGCTGCCGGCCGCGCTGCTGCTCCTGCTCTTGCGCCACCGCGACCGGCTGGGCCTGCTGCTGGCCTACAACCTGCGCAACCTGCGCGCGCGCTGGCAGGTCACGCTGCTGGCGATCGGCGGCGTGGCGCTGGTGGTGACCGTGTTCGTCTTCCTGATGTCGATGTCGAACGGCTTCCGGCTGGCCCTGCGGGCCACCGGCCGGCTCGACAACGCCATGGTCGTGCAGAAGGGCTCGCAGTCCGAGCTGACCTCCGGCATCAGCCTGGCCCACGCCAGCCTGATCGCGGTCGACCCGCGCGTGGCGCGCGGGCCGGACGGCCTGCCGCTGGCCTCGCCCGAGATCCTGGTGGTGGCCGGCCTGAAGCGCAAGGCCGACGGGGCCGACGTCAACGTCAGCGTGCGCGGCGTGCGCCCGCAGGCCTTCGCGGTGCGCGGCGGCATCCGCATCGTCTCGGGGCGGGCCCTGCAGCGCGGCCTGGACGAGATCGTGATCGGCGAGCGCGTGCGCGAGCGCTTCGGGCTCGAGGTCGGCTCGCGGGTCGAGATCCAGCGCCGCCAGTGGCAGGTGGTGGGCGTGTTCGCCTCCGAGGGCAGCGGCTTCGAGAGCGAGATCTGGGGCGACCTCGACGCCCTGGCCGAGCCGCTGCGGCGCACCGGCGGCTACCAGGCCGTGGTGCTGCGCCTGGCCGACCCCTCCGCGCTGCCGGCCCTGAAGGACGCGCTGGAGGGCGACCCGCAGCTGCAGGTGCAGGTCAGGCAGGAGCGGCAGTACTACGAGGACCAGGCCGGCCCGACGGCCGGGGCGCTGCGCGGCCTGGCCGTCTTCGTGGCGGTGGTGATGGCCATCGGGGCCGTCTTCGGGGCCATGAACACCATGTACGCCGTGGTGGCGGCCCGCACCCGCGAGATCGGCACGCTGCGCGCCCTGGGCTTCTCGCGCCGCGTGATCCTGGGCTCCTTCGTGGCCGAGTCGGTGGCCCTGGCCCTGCTGGGCGGGCTGATCGGCTGTCTGCTGGCGCTGCCGGCCAACGGCCTGAGCGCCGCCACCGGCAGCCCCAACTTCAGCGAGCTGGCCTTCGCCTTCCGGGTCACGCCCGGCGACCTGGCCCAGGGCCTGGCCTTCGCCGCCCTGATGGGCTTCCTGGGCGGCCTGCTGCCGGCCTGGCGGGCCGCGCGCCTGCCGATCACGACGGCCCTGCGCGAGAGCTGACCCGCGGGGTCGTCGCGGCGTTACACTCCGGCGCGGAGGAGCCTGCCGTGACCCCAGCCGCGAAAGAACCGCTCCGCGCCGCCCACGACCGCGCCCAGGGCTGGCCCCGCCGCGAGCCGCTCTCGGGGATCAAGGCCCTGCTGGCCGGCCGCAGCCACCCGCGCCACCTGCTGGCCTTCCGCCTGATGCTGCGCCAGCTGCGGCGCAGCCAGCCGGCCGCCTACTTCGACCTGGCACGGCCGTTCGTGGACGAGCGCAGCCGCGACTGCCGCTGGCAGGCGCTGGTGGTGTGCGGCGAGTTCATCGCCACGCGCGCCGAGGACGTCTGGGCGCTGGTGGCCGAGCACGGCCAGACCGGCGACGAGGACCTGCGCACCGGCGTGGCGACGGTGCTGCTCGAGCACCTGCTGGAGCACGACTTCGAGCGCTGGTTCCCCGAGGTGGCCGCGGCCGTGCGGGGCGGCGCCACGGGGCTGGCCCACACCCTGCGGCTGTGCTGGGGCCTCACGAAGGACCAGCACCGCCAGGTGGCCCTGCTGCTGCGCGGGGCCCTGGGCCAGACGGAGGCCGCCCACTACTGGTCGGTGCACGGCGACGGCACGCCGCTCGCCCCCGCCGCGCGGCGCAAGGCCCCGGCGCGCCCGTCCAGGCGGAGGCGCGCCGGAGCCTGAGAGCCGGCCTACCTCACTTCTTGGCCGGCGGGGTCGCTTCCGCGTGCTTCGCGCGCAGCTCCTCGGCCCTCTCGCGGATCTCGGAGAGGTCGCGCCGCATCTCGCTCCAGCCGTACCACAGCGCGTAGTCCGGGTTGGCGTGGAACGTCCCCTGGAAGGCGCGCATGCGGTGCTCCAGGAACATCACGAACAGCTTCTGCTCGACGACCGTGGGAGCGTCGTGGAAGGTCAGCAGGTCGGGGAAGGCCGCGGCGTACTCCTTGGGCTTGGGCAGCAGGCCGTCCTTGTAGAGGCCGGCCACGATGCGGATGGCCTCGGCCATCAGCCGGTCGGCCTCGCGGATCATGTCGTCGCCCTTCTGGAGCTGCTCCTTCGCGAAGGCCGGCGAGTGGCACTTGCCACAGGCGGCCAGCATCGAGTCGCGCTCGCGCTGCCAGCTGGCTTGGTCGAGCCGCGCCACGTCGGCGGCCTTGACCACGTCGAGGCGCCCGGTGGGCTTGCCGTCCGGGTCGAGCACGCCCAGGGCCTGCAGGATCGTGACCCGGTCGGCCGCCCACTGCTGGTCCTCGGGCAGCGGCAGCCGCACGGCCAGGAAGCCCCAGGCGGTGCGCACCTCGTGGTTGCCCTGCTGCATGTGGCAGTCCTGGCAGGTGGGCCCGGAGGCGCTCTCGGGCAACGTGCCGTTCTGCTTCAGCAGCGCCCGCACGCCGTGCTTGGAGGCCGAGTACATCTCCCACTGCGGGTGGTCGAAGCCCATGTGGCAGGTCTGGCAGGCCTGGGGCTGGCGGGCCTCCTTGACCGAGAACGAGTGGCGCGTGTGGCAGGCGTCGCAGGAGGCCATGCCGAAGCCCCGCCCCTGCGCCTTCAGCTCGCGCACCTCGGCCTCGCTCTTGAGGCCCAGCTTGTGGCAGCCGCCGCAGCCCTTCAGCCCTTCCATCATGGCCACCGGCTGGGCGTGGGCCGTGGGCATGGCCTTCATGGCCGCCCAGGCCAGGGCGTGCTTGCCGCGCTTGAACTGCGCCACCTGGTCCTCGTGGCAGGCCGCGCAGGTCTCGGGGGTGGGGATCTCGGCCTTGGCCGCGTCGGTGGCGCTCTGGTGCGCCTCTCCGTGGCAGACCGCGCACTCGACCCCGGCGCCGCTGTGCTTGCTGAGCTGCCAGTCGGCCACGATGCCGGGGGAGGTCTTCTTGTGGCAGTCGATGCAGGTGTTGGCCCGGGCGCCGCCGGCCAGGAACGCGAGGGCCGCGGCGATGAGGACGTGACGGGGATTCATGGGCACCTCCGGTCGATGCCCCGAGGGTACTCCCGCGCCAAGCGCGGCGGAATTGACGGCCGTCAAGGGCCCGGCCCGCCTCCGCGCGCCGGGGCCGTAGACCTACGGTCGCGCGGCCCAGGCCTGGCTGACGAAGGCCAGGCTGCGCTCGAGCACGCCGCGCACGTAGTCGTAGCCGTGGTCGCCCGGCGGCAGCTCGAAGGCGTGCGGCACGCCCCGGCGCTCGAGCAGCTCGTGCAGGCGCCGGTGACCCTCGGCCAGCCCGTAGCGGTCCTCGCTCCCGCAGTCGAAGCGCAGGCCCGGCAGGGCCTTCACGTCGGCCTGCGCCGCCAGCGCCAGCGGGTCGTTGGCGGCCCACAGCGCCCCGTCGACCGGGCTGCCGAAGACCGCCTCGAAGGCGGCCATGTGCCAGCGTCCGGCGCCCTGCTCGCGCGAGGGCGGCCGGGTCAGCAGCATGGCGCTGTGGCTGGCCACGCGTCCGAAGGCCTCCGGGCGCGCGAGGGCCACCCGCAGGGCGGCGTAGCCGCCCATCGAGATCCCCAGCAGCGCGCGCTGGTCGCGCCCCGGGCGCAGCCGCCAGGCCTGCTCGGCCCAGGCCGGCAGGTCGCGCGTCACCAGGTCCTCGAAGCGCCCGCGCGGACCGTTCACGAAGAAGGAGTTGCCCCCGTCGGGGGCCACCAGCACGAACTCGGGCAGGGCCTTGCGGGCCCACAGTTCGTCGAGCTGGGCCGCCAGGCCGCGCCGTTCCCAGAAGCCGTCGCTCTCGAACAGGCCGTGCAGGGCCACCAGCAGCGGGAAGCGCGCGCTGCCCGCCGCGTAGGAGGGCGGCAGCTGCACGCTCACGCTCACGTCGCGTCCCAGCGCCTCCGAGCGGAACGACTCGTGGCGCACCTCGGCCGCGGCCGGCAGCGCCGCCAGGGCCAGCAGCAGGGCGGCGGCCCTCATCGTCCCTCCCGGTCGAGATGGCGGCGCACGGCCTGCAGCACGCGGTCGAGGTCGCGGGGCGTGAGCCGGCCCGTGAAGGTGTTCTGCTGCGAGGGGTGAAAGCTGCAGAAGAGGCGCAGGCCGTCCCCCAGGTCGTGGGACAGGCCGTGGCCGAAGGCCAGCCGCCCGCGCGCCGGCAGGCGCCCCTCGGCGCGCAGCAGGGCCAAGAAGCCGTCCAGGGCCAAGCGTCCCAGGGCCAGCACGGCCCGCACCCGCGGCAGCAGCCGCCACTCGCGCTGCAGGTACTCGCGGCAGCTGGCGAACTCGTCGGGGGTGGGCTTGTTGAGAGGCGGCGCGCAGCGCGCCAGCGGGGCGACGTAGCAGTCGCGAAGCTCCAGGCCGTCGTCGCGCGACACCGACGTGGGCTGGCTGGCGAAGCCGGCCCGGTGCAGGGCCGCGAACAGGAAGTCGCCCGAGCGGTCGCCGGTGAACACGCGCCCGGTGCGGTTGCCGCCGTGGGCCGCGGGCGCCAGCCCCACCAGCAGCAGGCGCGCGCGGGGGTCGCCCCAGCCGGGCACCGGCCGGCCCCAGTAGGTCTCGTGGGCGAAGCGCTTCACGCGCGTGGCGGCCACCTGGCGCGTCCAGGCCACCAGGCGCGGGCAGCGCTCGCAACGCACCACGTCGCGGGCCACGCGTTCCAGCGAGTCGGCCTTCATCCGGGCATGCTACCCGAGCCGCGGTCTTCGGCCCAGCCTCCCGGCAGCCGGCCCGGGGCCCGGGGTTATCATCCCGCCCGTGCTCCCCCACGGAAGGCCGGCCTCGCGCTCGCGGGGTCCCTGGTGGCGCCCCGCGGTGGCCCTGGCCCTGTGCCTGGGGGCGAGCGCCTGCCGGCCTCAGGCGCCGGCCCTCGAGGCGCCCGCGGGCGAGCTGCGCGTGGCGGTGGCCGCCGACATCACCGGGGTCTATCCCGACGTGCGCGACGAGTCGTTCACGTTCGCGGTCCTGTCGAACGCCTACGAGGGGCTGACCCGGCTGGGGCGCGACCTGCGGCCCGAGCCGGCCGTGGCCGAGCGCTGGGAGAACCCCGACCTCCGCACCTGGGTCTTCCGCCTGCGCCCCGGCCTGCGCTTCTCCGACGGGCGCAGCCTGACGGCCGACGACGTGGTCGCGTCCCTGCGCCGGGCCTTGCACGAGCCCGCCACCCGCCACACCCTGGCGGCCATCGAGTCCGTCGAGGCGTCGCCCGACGGCTCCGTGCGCATCGTGACCCGCGGCCCCGCGCCGACGCTCCTCATGCCTCTCTCGAGCGCCTTCATCGTCCCCGCCGCCGACCTGGCGCGGCCGCCCGGGCCCTGGCCGGCCGGCACGGGCCCCTACGCGGTCGAAGCCTGGAGCCGGGGCCGCGAGCTGGTGCTGCGGGCCAACCCGCACTGGCGCGGCGGTCTGGCGCCCTACGCGCGCCTGCGCCTGAAGGTGCTGCCCGAGGCGGCCGAGCGCGCGCGGGCGCTGCACGCCGGGGAGGCCGACGTGGCCGACACGCTGGCGCTCGACGAGCTGGACCGCGACCTGCCCGCGGGGCAGAGGCTGGTGTCGCGTCCGGGGCTGCGCGTGCTGTTCCTCGCCTTCCGCGTCGACCGACCGCCCTTCGCCGAGGCCCGCCTGCGCGAGGCCTTCGACCTCGCCCTCGACCGCGACGAGCTGGTCGCGCGGGCCCTGCACGGGCACGGCACGCCCGCGGGTCAGGTCGTGCCGCTGGCCGTGGCGGGCTACAACCCGCAGCTGGCGCCCACCCGGCCCGACCGGCCGCGCGCCCGC
>JBDIBD010000136.1:0-10529 GCA_039812725.1 Vicinamibacteria bacterium
GGGCCGCTCGCGGCCCGCACCACCAGCACCTCGTGGCCGGCGTTGTCGGTCAGGCCGCCCAGCTCGCCCAGCAGGCCCCGCAGGCTGCGCCCGGGCTTCAGGGGGTAGGGACCCGGGCGCTGCACCTCGCCCGCCACGAAGACCCGCTCGCGCTGCGACTCGACCAGGCTGACCGAGACCTGGGGGCGCTTCAGGTAGCCGTCGGCCAAGAGCGCCTCGAGCTGCGCCGCCAGCTCCGCCGCGCTCCGGCCGGAGGCCGGCACCGGACCGAGGAACGGCATCTCGACGCTGCCGTCGACCGAGACCGTCAACTCGCCGCCCAGCTCGGGCTGGCCCAGCACCAGCACCTTGAGACGGTCTCCGGGGCCGAAGCGGTAGGGTTCCTCGGCCAGGACGGCCAGGGGCAGCAGCAGGCCGAGGGCGAGCAGCAGGAGACGGCGAGGCACGCCTCGATTCTGGGAGCCGGCGGGCGTGCGCGTCAATTCCGCAGGCCTCAGGGGACGTACATCAGCGTGCCGCCCAGCAGCAGGCCGGCCACGCCCAGGTCGTCGTAGACCGAGTTGCGCGAGCTCCAGGCGGCGGTGAAACCAGCCCGCCAGTGGCTGCGGAAGAGCTGGGTCAGGCTCAGGCCGGCCTCGCGCGTGCGGTCGTCGCGCGGTGCGGTCTGGCTGGTGCCGTCGGAGGAGACCACCGTGAGCGGCGCCTCGGTCGAGAGCTGCAGCCGGCGCGCGAAGGCCGTCAGCTCGCGGCCGTGGCCCAGGCCGCGCACCAGCCGCAGCTCGAGGCTCCTCTGGTCGAGCAGCGGCAGCCGTCCCTGCGTGTCGAAGGCGCTGAAGCCCACGTCGTTCAGGAAGTCGAGGTGCAGCCGGGTGCGCGGCCCGAAGTGCCAGGCCAGCCGCGCGTCCGCGTAGTCGCGCTGCTCGTCCGGCAGGTCCTGCTCGTCGGCCGGGCGCAGGCGGCGGCGGCCCAGCAGCACGCGCGCCTCGAGGCGCGTCTTGGACTCGAGCGCCACGCCCCCGGCCAGGCGCCAGCCGCGCGTGTCGCGCGCCGGGGCCAGCGGGAAGCGGTCCTCCTGCAGCTCCGACTCGGCCAGCAGCGCGGTCTTGCCGGTGGCCTTGTACGAGAAACCCAGCAGGAAGCGCCGGGTGTCGCGCGTCAGGGTCGGGTCGAGGGCCGTCCCGCCGAAGACGGGCTGGCCGGCGACGTCCTCGCGGGCCGAGTCG
The DNA here is from genome assembly GCA_039812725.1 of Vicinamibacteria bacterium. Taxonomy (GTDB): domain Bacteria; phylum Acidobacteriota; class Vicinamibacteria; order Fen-336; family Fen-336; genus JBDIBD01. The sequence goes on from JBDIBD010000136.1 coordinate 1,224, forward strand.
AGCGCGGTCTGCACCTTGAAACGCTGGCCCAGGTCGAGGTCGAGGTCCGCGCGCGTGGTGAAGCGCCCGCGCAGCACGCGCTCGTCGACCTCCGCGCTGGGGCGGTCGAAGCGCTCGACGTACGACTCCTCGAGCCCAGCCCGCAGGCGCTGGGCCTGGAGCTCCACGCGCGCCCGGGCGTCGCCCGTGAGCTGGCGCTGAGACTCGGTGCGCGCGAAGAAGAGGTAGTCCAGGTTGCCGGCCAGCAGCAGCCGCAGCGGGCGGCCCGGCAGCACCACCTCCACCCCCGGCCCGCCGCTGGCCACGAAGTCGGCCTGGCGATCGGTGGCGCTGTAGAAGACGTTGGTGTCGACGCCCAGCGACCCCAGGTGGAAGCGCGGCGTGACCCAGAAGGGTCCGACCGGGAAGAGCCCCGGGCGCGCGCCGCTCTCCTCCGGCGCGGCCCCGGCGGGCTCGCCGCCCGGGGGCTCCTGCGCCCCGGCGGCGAGGCCCAGCAGCAGGCACGAGAGGAGGAGCGGGGCCGCGCGCACGCGCGGATGGTATGCGCCCCTCCGGCGGCGGGCAACGTTTGCCGGCCGGGGGAGGCTCGGCTAATCTGGCCGCACTTGGAGATGCCTGCGCGCCGCGCCTTCCTCGGCCTGGGCTCGAACCTCGGCGACCGTGAGAGCACGCTCGCCGCCGCCCGCGCGCGCCTGCGCGCCGGCGGCTTCGAGATCCGGCGCGCGAGCGCGCTCTACTGGACCGAGCCCGTGGGCGGTCCGCCCCAGGAGTGGTTCCTGAACCAGGTCCTCGAGGGCGCCACGGCGCTGTCGCCGGAGCAGCTGCTGGAGCTGGCCCTGCAGGCCGAGCGCGAGCAGGGGCGCGCGCGCCGCGAGCGCAACGGCCCGCGCACGCTCGACGTCGACCTGCTGCTCTACGACGGCGAGCGCCGCTCGTCGCCCGGCCTCGAGCTGCCGCACCCGCGCCTGCACGAGCGGCGCTTCGTGCTCGTGCCGCTCTGCGAGATCGCCCCCGAGGCCCTGCACCCCGGGCTGGGGCTGACCGCCCGCCAGCTGCTCGCGCGCTGCCCCGACCGCTCGGCGGTCGAGCGCTTCACGGCGGTGCCGCGGTGAACTTCAAGTACGTGGCCGTGGAGGGCGCCATCGGCGTGGGCAAGACCTCGGTCGTCACGCGCCTGGCCGAGCGCCTGGACGCCGCCACGGTGCTCGAAGAGGTCGGCCAGAACCCGTTCCTCAAGGACTTCTACGACGGCAAGGGCGGGGCGCCCTTCCAGGTCGAGCTGTTCTACCTGCTCTCGCGCTACCGCCAGCAGCAGGAGCTGCTGCAGCGCCACCTCTTCCAGCAGGTCACGCTCAGCGACTACGTCTTCGACAAGAGCAAGCTGTTCGCCTACCTGACCCTCGACGACAACGAGCTGCTGATCTACGACAAGCTCTACGGCCTGCTGTCGGAGAGCGTGCCGCCGCCCGACCTGGTGGTCTACCTGCAGGCGCCCACCGAGGTGCTGATGCGCCGCATCCGCCAGCGCGGGCGCCCCGAGGAGGGGGCCCTCTCCGAGGACTACCTGGCCGAGGTCAACCGGGCCTACAACCACTTCTTCTTCCATTACACGCGCACGCCGCTGCTGGTGGTCAACACGGCCGAGGTCGATTTCGTGCACCGCGACGAGGACCTCGAGGACCTGCTCAAGCAGATCCGCTCGATGGGCAAGGGCACGCAGTACTACGTGCCGCTGGCGCGGTGAGCGCGCTCACGCGCGCGCGCCGCGCGGCTTGACCTCGTCCCGGGGCTGGGCCATGCTCGCCACGGTCCCACGGATGGAGAGAGCCGTCAGCATTCCCGCCCGCGCCTCCGTCCCAAAGAGCGCGCCGCCTGCGCGCCCGGCGCCGCGCCAGGCCCGCCAGCTCTCGCTGGCCTTCGACGAGCCGGCGCGCTGGCAGCCCGAGGCCCTGGAGCGGGCCGTGACGCGCGCCGCCGGCCGGCCGGTCTCCCTGACCCTGACCGAGAACCGCTCGGTGCTGCTCTCCTTCCGGCGCCAGGCCGAGGGCGTGCGCCTGCGGCTGCACCGCATGTTCCTGCACGCCCCCGAGAGCGTGGTGGTGGCGCTGGGGCGCCACCTCAACCGCCGCTCGCGCCGCAGCGACGGCGACGTGCGGCGCTTCATGAACGAGAACCTGCACCGCGTGCAGAGCGCCCGGCGCCAGCTGCCGCCGCTGCAGCCGGGCGGGCGCTGCTACGACCTGCGGGCGGTCTTCGGGGCCCTCAACGCGCGCTTCTTCGGCGGCGCGCTGCAGGTGCCGATCACCTGGGGCCGCGGGCGCGGCGGCCGGGCGCGGCGGGGCGGGCTGACCTTCGGCAGCTACGACCCGGTGCTGCGGCTGATCCGCATCCACCCCGTGCTCGACCGGCGCGAGGTGCCGCTCTACTTCCTGGAGAGCGTGGTCTACCACGAGATGCTGCACCACCACCTGGGCGGCGTCCCCGACCGGGCCGGGCGCACGGTCTACCACTCGCGCGTCTTCCGCGAGGCCGAGCGGCGCTACCCGCAGCACGCCCAGGCGCTGGCCTGGGAGAAGCAGCACCTGGCGCGCCTGATCCGCGCCAGCCAGGCCCTCGAGCGCGAGCGCCGCAGCGCCGCCCGGGCTTGACGCGCCGGCGGGGCGCATGAAGGAGCTGCGCCGGCTGCGCCCCTACCTGCGGCGCCACGCCCGCGGCCTGCTGCTCGGCACCGGCGCGCTGCTCCTGACCACGGCCTTCTCGGTGGCCTCGCCCTGGGTGCTGCGCCACGCCGTGGACGACCTGCAGCGCCAGGTCACCGGCGACAAGCTGCGGCTCTACGCCGGGCTGCTGCTGGGGCTGGTGCTGGTCGAGGGCCTCTTCCGGTACGCCATGCGGCGCGTGCTGATCGGCCTGTCGCGCGAGATCGAGTACGAGCTGCGCAGCGACCTGTTCGCGCACCTGCTGCGGCTGCCGCTGTCCTTCTACCACCGCCAGCGCGTGGGCGACGTCATGAACCGGGCCGTCTCGGACCTGTCGGCCGTGCGCATGGTGCTGGGTCCCGGCATCATGTACACGGCCAACACGGTGGCCACCTTCGTGGCGGCCTGCGCCCTGATGTGGCGCATCAGCCCGCCGCTGCTGGGCCTGGCGCTCGTGCCGCTGGTGCTGGTCTCGGTGCTGGTGCGCCACTACGGCCGGCAGATCCACGACCGCTTCGAGGCCGTGCAGGCCCAGCTCTCGGAGATCTCGGCCTTGGTGCAGGAGAGCCTCTCCGGGCTGCGCGTGGTGCGGGCCTACGTGCAGGAGCCGCACGAGCGGACGCGCTTCGCGGCCGCCAACCTCGAGCACCTGGAGCGCAACCGCCGGCTGGTGCGCCTGTACGGCGCGCTCTACCCGGGCATCCAGCTGCTGATGGGGCTGGGCACCGTGCTGGTGGTGCTGGTGGGCGGCGGGCAGGTGGTGCAGGGCCGCATCACGCTGGGCGAGTTCGTGGCCTTCTCGGCCTACCTGGCCATGCTGCACTGGCCCATGATCGCGGTGGGCTGGGTGGTCAACCTGTTCGAGCGCGGCGAGGCCTCGATGGGCCGTCTCAACCAGCTCCTCGACGCGCCGCCCGAGATCGCCGACGGGCCCCTGGCGCCGGAGGCGCCCCTGACCGGCGACCTGCGCGTCGCGGGCCTGACCTTCAGCTACCCCGGCACCGCGGCGCCCACGCTCCGCGACGTCTCATTCGAGGTCCCGGCCGGGGCCTGCGTGGCGGTGGTGGGCCCGACCGGCTCGGGCAAGAGCACGCTGGTGCAGCTGCTGCCGCGGCTCTACGACCCGCCCCCGGGGACCGTCTTCCTGGGCGGCCACGACGTGCGCGAGCTGCCCCTCGCGGCCTTGCGCGGGGCCATCGGCATGGTGCCGCAGGAGGCCTTCCTGTTCTCGGCCCGCCTGCGCGAGAACCTGGCCTTCGGCCTCCCGCAGGACGACGACCCGCGCGCCCTCGCGGCCGCCCGGCGCGCCCAGCTGGCCCAGGACGTGGCCGACTTCCCGGAGCAGTACGAGACCCGCGTGGGCGAGCGCGGCCTGACGCTCTCGGGCGGCCAGAAGCAGCGCGTCGCCCTGGCCCGCGCGCTGGCCCGCGAGCCGCGCCTGCTGATCCTCGACGACGCTCTCTCGGCCGTCGACACCGAGACCGAGGAGCGCGTGCTGCAGGCCCTGCGCGACGTGCGCGGGCGGGCCACGCTGCTGCTGGTCTCGCACCGCGTCTCGACCGTCAAGGACGCCGACCTGATCCTGGTGCTGCGCGAGGGGCGCGTGGCCGAGCGCGGCACGCACGAGCAGCTGCTGGAGCTGGGCGGCTTCTACGCCGACCTGCACCGGCGCCAGCTGCTGGAGCAGGAGATGGAGAGCCCGGAGAGCGCCGCGTGAGCGCGCCGCCCGACGACGAGGCCGCCCCGAAGAGCTACGACTGGACGCTTCTCAAGCGTCTGCTGGGCTACCTGCGCCCCTACCGCCTGGCGGTGCTGCTGGCCTTCCTGCTGATCGCGGCCCAGTCGCTGCTCGAGCTCGCCGGCCCGTGGCTGGTCAAGCTGGCCATCGACGAGCACATCGCGCGCGGCGACGCGGCCGGCCTGGTGCCGCTCTCGGCCCTCTACCTGCTGGTGCTGGTGCTGGCCTTCGGCACGCGCTTCGCCCAGCTCTATCTGCTGACCATGACCGGCCAGCGCATCGTGCTCGACCTGCGCAAACAGATCTTCGACCACCTGCTGCGCCTGCACGTGGGTTTCTTCGACAGGACGCCCGTGGGCAAGATGATGACCCGCGTGACCTCCGACGTGGACGCCATCAACGAGCTCTTCACCTCGGGCGTGGTGACGGTCTTCGGCGACCTGATGACGCTGCTCGGCATCATGGGCGCGCTGCTGCTGCTGAACTGGCGCCTGGCCCTGGTGACCTTCGCCGTGCTGCCGCTGTTCTTCCTGCTGACCGACTGGTTCCGGCGCGGCGCGCGCCAGAGCTTCCGCGACGTGCGCGGCTGGGTGGCGCGCCTCAACGCCTTCCTGCAGGAGCACCTCTCCGGCATGGCCGTGGTGCAGCTGTTCTCGCGCGAGCGGCGCGCGCTGCAGGAGTTCGACGCCGTCAACCGCGGGCACGCCGACGCCAACCTGCGCTCGATCTTCTACTACGCGATCTTCTACCCCGGCATCGACCTGCTGGCCGCGCTGGCCGCGGCCCTGATCCTGTTGTTCGGCGGCCAGCGCGTGCTGGAGGGGACCCTGACGCTGGGGGCCCTGGTGGCCTTCATCCAGTACTCCGAGCGCTTCTGGCGGCCGATCTCCGACCTGTCCGAGAAGTTCAACGTGCTGCAGGCGGCCATGGCCAGCTCCGAGCGCATCTTCGGCCTGCTGGACACCCCGGCCGAGGTCACGCCGCCGGCGCTGCCGCGGCCGCTGCCCGAGGTGCGCGGGCGGGTGGCCTTCGAGAGCGTCTCGTTCGCCTACCAGGCCGGCCGGCCCGTGCTGCAGGACGTCAGCTTCACGGTCGAGCCCGGCCGCAGCCTGGCGCTGGTGGGGGCCACCGGCGCGGGCAAGACCTCGGTCATCAGCCTGCTGACGCGCTTCTACGACGTGGACGCCGGGCGCATCACCCTCGACGGCGTCGACGTGCGCGAGCTCGACCCGGCCGTGCTGCGCGGCAGCCTGGCGCTGGTGCTGCAGGACGTGCACCTCTTCTCCGGGACGGTGCGCTCCAACATCGCGCTGGGCTCGCCCATTCCCGACGAGCGCGTGCGGGCCGCGGCCCGGGCCGTGGGGGCCGAGCGCTTCATCGAGGCCCTGCCGGGGGGCTACGAGGCCGAGGTCAAGGAGCGCGGCGCCACGCTCTCGGTGGGCCAGAAGCAGCTGCTCTCCTTCGCGCGGGCCCTGGCCCACGACCCGCGCGTGCTGATCCTGGACGAGGCCACCTCGTCGATCGACACCGCCACCGAGCAGCTCATCCAGGAGGCCCTAGGGGTGCTGCTGCGCGGGCGCACGGCCATCGTCATCGCCCACCGCCTGTCCACCATCCAGCACGTGGACGAGATCCTGGTGCTGCACAAGGGGCGCGTGCGCGAGCGCGGCAGCCACGCCGAGCTGCTGGCCCGGCGCGGGCTGTACTGGCGGCTCTACCAGCTGCAGTACAAGGACCAGGAGCTGCGCGGCGGGGCGCCGGCCCAGCCGCAGCCGGCCTGAGGCCGCGCGGCGCCGGGCCAGCTAGAGCCTGACGACGCTCAGCTCGAGGACGTCGGGCGAGCCCTTCTGGATGGCCTGCAGCGTGGCGGCCGGCGGTTCCTGGTCGACCTGGATGCGGGCGATGGCGGCCACGGCCCCCTCGAAGACCACGTTCTCGGTCTGCTGCACGTTCAACCCGGCGTCCTTGAGCTTCTCGAAGACGTGGGCCAGCACGCCGACCTTGTCGAGGTGCCGCACCACCAGCAGGTGCGTGGCCGGCGTGCGCGAGGCGATGTTGACGCAGTTGGGGACCCGCCCGCTGGCCTTGAACTCGAGCGCGATGCGCACGGTCTCGGCCGAGATGGCGTCCTGGGCCTGCTCGGTCGAGGCCCCGATGTGGTGCGTGCCGTAGACGCCCGGCTCCTTGAAGAGCGCGCTGTCGACGCTGCCCTTGCCGCCGGCCGGCTCGCCCGCGAAGACGTCGAGGCCGGCCCGCACGCCCTTCCCGCGCACGGCCTCGAGCAGGGCGGCCTCGTCCACCACCTCGGCCCGCGACGTGTTGACGAACGTCGCGCCCGGCCTCATGGCGCCGAAGAACTCGGCCCCCAGCAGGCCGCGCGTCTCGGGCTTGAGCGCCAGGTGCACGCTCACCACGTCGGCCGCAGCCGCCACCGAGACCGGCGAGGCCAGGCGCGCGATCCCCAGCTCGGCGGCCTGGGCCTCGCTCAGCGAGCGGCTCCAGGCCACCACCGGCAGGCCGAAGGCCCGCGCGCGCACGACCATCTCGCGCCCGATGTTGCCCAGCCCGACGATGCCCAGCGTGCGGCCGAACAGGCCGCGGGCCTTGCTGTACTCGGACTTGTTCCAGGTCCCCTGGCGCAGGTCGGCCACGTTGTCGGGCAGCCGGCGGTCGAGGGCCAGCATCAGGCCGAAGGCCAGCTCGGCCACCGCCACCGAGTTCTTGCCGGGACAGTTGGAGACGTAGATGCCCAGCGCCGAGGCGGTCTTGACGTCGATGGTGTTGTAGCCCGCGCCGGCGCGGATCACCAGTCCCAGCCGTCCGGCCTTCAGGGCCTCGGCCCCGACCTCGGTGGAGCGCACCACCAGCACGTCGGCGCCCGTGTCGCGCACGGCCGCGGCCAGGCTCTCGCCCTTGAGGCCGGCGTCGTAGCGCACCTCGCAGCCGGCGGCGGTGAGCGCGTCGAGGCCGGCCTGGGGGAACGCGTCGGCGATCAGGACCTTCATCTGTTCTTGCCTCCGAGGCGGCAAGTCTAGCGCCGCCGCGACCGCCTTGCGCAGCGGGGGGCTGGAGGGCGGGACGCTTGAGGTTCCAACAAAAAACTATTGACAGTCGTAGCCGCGCCGGGCAGACTGCGGCCCGGTTTTTCCAACTACCCCAGTCTCTCCAACCACCGTCGTGACCGGCGTCTTCTGCCTGGCCGGCGAGGTGTCCGCCCGCCGCGTCGTGGCGTCTTGCCCTGTCTTGCCGCTCTCGAGGAACCTGGGAATGAAACCGTACCGCAATGGAGCGCTGCTCCTCCTCACGCTGGCGGCTGGCGCGGCCCTGGCCGGGCCGGCCGCGCAGCCCGAGACGAAGACGCTGCAGCAGCCCGAGCTGTACTACCTCGACCACTACGACGTGTCGCCGCCGCTGCGTGACATGCCCGCCATCCCGCCGGAGTCGGCCGCCGACCGCGACGCGCTCAACGACCACCCCGTCAAGCGCATCCGCGTCCTGCCGCCCCTGAAGGGCCCGGTCGAGGACCCGCTGGCCGGCCTGAGCCGCCGCGCTGCGCTCCCCAACGTGGGCACCACCGCCGGCCTGAGCTTCGACGGCGTGGGCGTGGGCCTGGGCAGCTTCTCGCCCAGCGGCGCGCCGCCCGACACCAACGGCGCTGCGGGCGCCACGCAGTACGTGCAGTGGGTCAACACGTCCTTCGCGGTCTTCAACAAGTCGACCGGCGCCCTGGTCTACGGGCCGGTGGCCGGCAACACCATCTGGCAGGGCTTCGGTGGCGCCTGCCAGAACAACAACGACGGCGACCCGGTGGTCATGTACGACAAGGCCGCCCAGCGCTGGGTCATGACCCAGTTCTCCGTCACGAACGGCTTCTACCAGTGCGTGGCCGTCTCGACCACCTCCGACGCCACCGGCAGCTACCGCCGCTTCGCGTACAACTTCACCAACTTCGACGACTACCCCAAGGGCGGCGTCTGGCCCGACGGCTACTACCTGACCTTCAACATGTTCAACGCCGCCGGGACGGCCTTCCTGGGAGCGCAGGTGTGCGCCCTCGACCGCCTGCAGATGATCACGGCCAGCGGCACGCCCGGCCCGATCCAGTGCTTCCAGCTGAGCACGACCTACGGCGGCCTCCTCCCCGCCGACCTGGACGGCGCCACCCCGCCTCCCTCCGGGGCGCCGAACTACGTCATGGCCTTCGACGACGTGAACAACAACGGGCTCAACCTGTGGAAGTTCCACGCCGACTGGGCCACGCCCGCGAACTCGACGCTCACGGGTCCCACCAAGATCACGACGGCCTCGTTCACGCCGGCCTGCAACGGCGGCACCTGCGTCGCCCAGTCCGGCACCACCCAGCAGCTCGACTCGCTGGCCGACCGCCTGATGTTCCGGCTGGCCTACCGCAACTTCGGCGACCACGAGTCGCTGGTGGTGACGCACTCGGTCACGGCCGGCAGCGCGGCCTCGGGCGTGCGCTGGTACGAGGTGCGCAACCCGGGCGGCACGCCCAGCCTCTTCCAGCAGGGCACCTTCTCGCCCGACGCCACGGCGCGCTGGATGGGCAGCGCGGCCATGGACCAGCAGGGCAACCTGCTGATGGGCTACAGCGCCTCCTCCAGCTCCGTCAAGCCCGGCATCCGCTACACGGGCCGCTTGGCCGGCGACGCGGCCGGCACGCTGCAGGCCGAGAACACGCTGCTCACCGGCGCCGGCGCGCAGACCGGCGGCCTCAGCCGCTGGGGCGACTACTCGTCCATGACGATCGACCCCTCCGACGACTGCACGTTCTGGTTCACGACGGAGTACCTGAAGACCAACGGCAGCTACAACTGGAGCACCCGCATCGCCTCGTTCAAGTTCCCG
>JBDIBD010000137.1:0-10472 GCA_039812725.1 Vicinamibacteria bacterium
CGCGCTGGCGAGCTGGTCGCGCTCGTCACGGCCCTGGCGCTCGCGCTGCTCGGGGCCGGGCTGGCTTGTGGCCCGGCCGGCGGCCCCGCCGCGCCTCCCGGTCGTGAGAGGCGCGGCGGGGCACCGTCGGTGGCTGTTTCTCGTGGCGAGTCCGGCGATCATCTACTTGGGGGTGTGCATGGACGCGCTGATTCGGTGTGCGATCAAGGAGCGGCGGCTCCTGGAGTTTTGGCTGCACGGCTTGCACCGGGTGGCGGAGCCGCATCTCTACGGTCGGCACAAGGGCGGGCTGCAGCTGCTGGTCTACCAGGTGCGAGGAGACAGTCGCTCTGGGGGGCTTCCGTACTGGCGGCGGGTCGACCTGGCCGAGGTGTCGGGCCTCAAGCTTCTGGACGAAGGATTCGGGGCCAAGCGTCTGACGGGCCTGCCGGCCGGGTGGGACGAAGTACTGGCGGTGGTCGACTAACCGGACCTACGGATGCCGCTGATTGTGGGAAACTTGCGGCGCAATGGCACTACCACGGGCCTTCAAGAGCGACGAGAGCTTTCTCGAGAAGATCGCGATGGGCGCGATCGGTGCGCAGCGGACCCTGCAGGACCTCGAGCGCCAGGGGCATCAGCCCATGGAGCTGGAGCGGGGCTCGACCAGCTTCAAGATCTGGAAGGCGATCAAGATCAAGCGCGTGCGCATGCCGGACCTGCTGTGCTTGCGGTGTGGCCACCGGGTGGAGTCGCGGGCCAAGAGCAAGCTCGAGATCAGCATGTCCCACTCGAAGGCGCAGCCCGAGCGGGGCTGGGATCACGGCCTGTCGAACGAGGACCACGTCGCGCTGGTCCTGTGTGAGCGCAGCGGCCCGAACCCTCTCGACTGGGTCGCGAGCGAGCTCGTGCAGTACATCCCTGTCGCGGCTCTGCGGCAGGCTTTCGAGGCCGGTCAGGTCAGGACGGAGAAGCCCAAGGGTGGTGAAGAGGGTTTCGAGGTCCGGGTGACGTGGCCCGCCGCCGTGGCGTCAGCGGACGCCGAGGTCGAAGCTGTCGATGAGCGCGGGATTCGCTACCGGCCAGAAGGTGGACGCGCCGTGGTGGTGCGGCTTCAGCGTCGCGAGATTCAACTGATGCCCCTGGTGGAGCCCGGGGCGCAGGTCCGGGCGGGCCAGATCCTGGCGGCGGTGGTGCCGGTGAGTGACCGCCACGAGTGTGCTGGCGGGGCTGGCATCGACATGTACATCGAGCAGAGCCGCAGCATCTCGGAGACCGACCGGCTGGCTGCAGTGAAGGCCCTGGGGCGCTTCGACGGGCCGGCTGCCACTGAGGCGCTCCTGGCTCGTGTCGAAGCCCAGGGCGAGCATGTCTTCGTGCGCGTCGATGCCGCTGCCGGCTTGCTGCGGCGTGGTCATGCTGCTGGCTACGGCGTGCTCGGGAGCATGCTCAAGGATGAGTACCTGTCGCATCGGCTCGAGGCGGTGATCGTCCTGGGTGAAGTGGGTGGTCCGGAAGCGACGCAGCTCTTGCTCGGGACGCTTCAGGACACGGGGCAGGATGCTGAGATCCGGGCGGGAGCTGCTTGGTCGCTGGGAGAGATGGGAGCGCGGGAGGCCCTGCCTGCGCTGATACGGAGCTTCACGGCGCTGGAGACGGTCATCAAGGTGGAAGCGGCGCGTGCGCTGACGAAGCTGGCCCGCGGGCAGATCCAGCCGGTGGTCGAGGCGCTCACGGCTGGCGCAGTCGAGGAGCGGCCTGGCATTGCCTGGGCGCTCAGCAAGGCGGGCGGGGTGCGAGTCGGCCAGCTCTTGCCCGCGCTGAAGGACAGCGACACGCGCGAGTGGGTGGCCTATATCATCGGGACGCAGGCCAAGGAGGCCATGCTCCCGGAGATCGAGGCCTTGGCCAAGCAGGACCCGGAGGTTTACTTCGCGGTCACGGTGCTGTGGAAGATTCTGGCGAGCTGGATCTATGGCCTCGAAGAGTACTGAGCCCCGCAGGGAGCTGCCGTCGCCCTTGTACACGACCGAGCTGGGAGCGGCCTACGTGGGCGACTCCTTGGACCTGCTGGCACGTCTCGATGACGAGTCGGTGGACCTGGTGATGACCTCGCCACCCTTCGCCCTGCAGCGGAAGAAGGCCTATGGGAACGAGGAGCAGGACACCTACGTCGATTGGCTCTTGAACTTCTGCCACGACGTGCGGCGTGTGCTCAAGCCGACCGGCAGCTTCGTGCTGGACCTGGGCGGGGCGTACGAGAAGGGGCGCCCGGTCCGGTCCTTGTACAACTTCCGGGTCTTGATCCGGCTGTGCGACGAGCTGGGCTTCCGGCTGGCCGAGGAATTCTTCTGGTACAACCCGGCCAAGCTGCCGTCGCCGATCGAGTGGGTGAACAAGCGGAAGATCCGGGCCAAGGACGCGGTCAACACCGTCTGGTGGCTGTCGAAGGGCGACTACCCGAAGGCGGACGTGCAGCGGGTGCTGGTCCCGTACTCGGCGCGGATGCTGAAGCTGCTCGAGGATCCCGAGCGTTTCTACACGCCCAAGAAGCGCCCCTCCGGGCACGACATCGGTGCGCGTTTCAACGGCGGCAACGGCGGTGCGATTCCGTCGAACCTGCTGGAGATCCCGAACACCGAGAGCAACTCACCGTACCTGCGGCTGTGCAAGCTGGCGGGCATCGCCGGACACCCGGCGCGGTTTCCGGAGAAGCTGCCGGCCTTCTTCATCCGCTTCCTGACGGACCCTGGGGACGTGGTGCTGGACATCTTCGCGGGCTCGAACACGACGGGAGCGGCGTCGGAAGCGGCTGGGCGGCGGTGGCTGGCTTTCGATGCGAGCGCCGAGTACGTGGCGGCCTCGGTCCTGCGGTTTGCTGGGGAGTGCCTGAGCGACGCCGAGGCGCTGGGCCTGGTGGAGCGCCTGTTGCAGTCGCCCGAGGAGACGGTCCAGGTGCGCAAGAGGCAAGGCACGCTGGCGCTCTGAGCCCGAGCGGGCGTCGATAGAGAACCTCAACCACAACCACCACCGGCCGCCGCTCTCACGCCTGGGGAGTGGCGGCCGGTGTGGTTACGAGCCGAAGCCGGCCGTGACCGCGAGTGGAGCGCTGCCGGCGCCGTGACACACGCGGCGACCTGGCCGCGCGTGTGGCGCGACGCTGGCACGCGCAACGAGCGCCTTCGAGGACGCCGAGGCCGGCGAGCTGGCCAGCGGCCTCGGCCACCTTGCCGAAGGGCGAGCGCAGCTGGGCGGCCACGAGCTGGTGATCGTGGCCGCTTGGCGTAGCGAGCGACCCTGATGGCCGGCGGGGGCCTCCGGCTGGCCATGGCCGCCGCCGCACCTGCCATCCGTGTGGGCCGGCGGCGGCCTGGTGGCCGAAGCCTGGGCCATGCCGGCGTCCGGCGGAGCTTCCGATCAGCATGTGTTATGTACGAGCCGCGTGCGCCGAGGCGCGCCTTTGGCGCGACCGGCGCGCACGGTGAGCCAGACCTTCGCGCGCGTGGTGGTCGTGGGCGTGGCGCGCGAAGGGAACATAACAACATGCTATCGGATGCTCTCGGCGTCGCCGGCCCGTGGCCTGCGGCCGTGGCCGTGTCGGCGCCGGCCCACCTCAGCGATGATCGCGCGGTGGCGCGGGCCGTGCTGCCGTCCGGGCCGACGAGCACGGCCCGTGACGCCACGCGCACCGCTTGAAGTCTGGGCGCGGCGTGCGAGCGGGCGCGACGCGTGCTGGCCGTCGTGGCCGGGAGGCACGCGGCGTGCCCGCGACGCCCGGCGCGGTCCTGCTTAGTTTCGCGGAATGTCAGCGCTCATCCCCGGGAAGCGAGAGCTTCCCGCCGGTCTGGAACTCAGCCAGCGTTCGGACGCGTCGATAGTACGACATCAGGATCTTGAGCGTGGCGACTGGATTCCCCGTCAGGCTGTTTAGCTCCTGGAGGTCACCGAAGCCCAGTAGCCGCGCCAGGCGATCCGACGACTCCTCCACAAACTGCAACTGCTCACGAGAGAAGCTCATCTGCTGCCGCTGGACGCTGAGGCGCAAGAGCTTTCGCTCTTGCATGCCCTTGTAGATGGTGCTGTAGGCCTCGTGGAGCCGCTCGATGGCGTCGATGAAGATCTTCACCACCTTTCCCACCGACGCAGCGGCAGCCACCAAGAGCGTGAGCTCGAGGAGGCCAGGTGAAGAGTAGCGGACAGACTTGACCTGAGGCCTGAGCTGCAGAGGTATCTGATTGGCCAGCACATTGTAGAAATTGACCGCACTGTAGCCTCCACGCCACGGGTAGGACGCGAAGGCGTGTGCGAGACGGTCATGATCCCGGACCTCCGCGTCGGACCGGAACGCGTAGTGGAATGCATAGACTTGCGCGAACGTGTGCGGGAACTCATAGAAGTCCTTCAGCGACCAGTCGCCATCGAGCTTGATCGAGTAGGTCTGCGCCTGATCCATCTATGCCTCCCGATGAGTCGTGCCAACCCCGGTGGGAACCCCCAGCTCGCGCAGCGCCGTCCGTATCGACTCGATGGACCCATCGAGCTCGTCGGTCACGCAGACGACTCGATACGCGTCGTCCTTCAAGAACCGGCCGAGAATGGCCTGCGCCTGCTTGACTGCGGTGTGCGCGTTTCCGGAGTAGACCGGCAGGATGAGCAGCAGCTTCTTGGGGTAGGGATGCAGGAGCAGATCGATGAGCGCGCCCCTGACCTGCTTGAGGGCGCGGGACTCGATCTCGACCGCGACGACGCCAGCGACAGTCCCGTCGATCCTCGCGTTACCGGCCTCGGGACCGAAGCTGAAGGAGACCGATGGCCCATCCCGGACGAACAACGGTCCAGCGGCCTGCTGCATGAGGGTCTTGCCCAGGCGGTCGAAGTCCCCTCGCACCATGTCTCTGGCTGGACTAGCGCGTCGTGGCCCGACGCGCTGCGACCGCTGTCCTCGTGGTGCCGCGCGCCTTGCCGCCACGCTCAAGCAGGGCTTCGAGGTACTTGAGCACGGCCCGCTGGTCTTCCGGTGTGAGCTCGCTGATGCGCTGAAGCCTCCGCATGGTGCGCGCGCTGGTGGCCAGCTCTGCCTGCCCCGATGCGGTCGCTTTGAGCTGGAGCAGCTCGTCAGCGCTGCTGGCGAGCACCCGAGCCATTTCGGCGATCAGGGCACCGTGGACCCGAACGGCGCCGCGCTCGTAGTGCGAGATGAGCGCTTGGGTGAGACCGAGCTTGCTTGCGAACTGTGCTTGGGTGAGGCCACGTCGCTTTCGAAGGGCGCGGATATGTCGACCGATGGCCACTTCTTCCTGGCCCGGTGGCTTGGTGTTTGTCCGACGAGGCATGCGGCGAGAACCTCCGGCAGGCAGTCTAATTCTTGGGCTTGCAAAACATGAGAAGCGTTAATAAACTGCTCGACGTTCTTTCCCCTTGACAGGGTTTCCGAGAGAGTCGCTTCGGGAAGGAAGACAGGACGGGCCGGCGGCGAGTCGATCTTGGCGGATGGCCGCCGCCGGCCCTGGCAGAGGAGAGGACGAGCCCCACCGCTGGCCGCACCCACCATAGCCCGGACTCCCTCACCAGTCGAGAGCCACGAGACGGCGGAGGTGGAGCGTGCTGCAGACCGACGATCTCTTCCTCGGGGGGTATGCGCTGGTGCGCGGCGGCGAGCTGGTGCGCGTCGATCTGCGCGGGCTGCGGGGGCGCCGGGTAGCGGTCTTCACGATCGCCGGACCGGAGGTGCTCCTGGCCGAGCGCGACTACTACCGCGGGACCACGGCGGTCGACCTGCGCCTGCTCAAGCTCCACATCCGGCGGCTCAAGGACCAGGCCTTTGGAGCGCTGAGGAACGAGGAGGCGGGGCATGGAGCAGGGCACGGGGAGCGGATGGACGCACGCTGAACTGGGGAGGGCCTGAGCCATGGCCCGCATCCCCACGGACGAGGTCGAGCGGCTCAAGCGGGAAGTCTCGCTGGAGCGGCTGGTGCAGGCGCAGGGCATCGAGTTGAAGCGCCATGGGGCCGACCTGATCGGGCTGTGCCCCTTCCACGACGACAAGAGCCCGTCGCTGGTGGTCTCTCCCAAGAAGAACCTGTGGCACTGCCTGGGGGCCTGCCAGGCTGGTGGCACGACCATCGACTGGGTCATGACGCAGCAGCGGGTGAGCTTCCGCCAGGCGGTCGAGATCCTGCGTGCCGACGTGCTGCCGTCGCCGGCCTCGGCGGTGCCGGTGCCGGTGAACGATGCCGCCGAGGATCGGGAGATCCTGGCCCAGGTGGTGGCCTACTACCACGAGACCCTGAAGCAGAGCCCCGAGGCCCTGGCGTACCTCGAGCGGCGCGGGCTCAAGAGCCAGGAGGCTATCGAGCGCTTCCGGCTCGGCTTCGCGAACCGCACGCTCAACTACCGTCTGCCGCCGAACGGGACCAAGCCCGGCTTCGACGCGCGGGCTCGGCTGCAGCGTCTCGGCGTCCTGCGCGAGAGCGGCCACGAGCACCTGAACGGCTCGCTGGTGGTGCCGCTCTTCGGCGAGCAGGGCCAGGTAGTCGGCATGTACGGGCGCAAGATCACGCCCAACCTGCGCCCCGGCACGCCGCTGCACCTGTACCTGCCTGGCCCGCACCGCGGCGTCTTCAACGTCGAGGCCCTGCAGGCGAGCAAGACGGTGATCCTGTGCGAAGCGCTGCTGGACGCGCTGACCTTCTGGTGCGCCGGCTACAGGAACGTCACCAGCGCCTACGGCATCGAGGGCTTCTCGGCCGAGCTGCTGGAGGCCTTCAGGGCTCACGGGA
This sequence comes from Vicinamibacteria bacterium, assembly GCA_039812725.1. Taxonomy (GTDB): domain Bacteria; phylum Acidobacteriota; class Vicinamibacteria; order Fen-336; family Fen-336; genus JBDIBD01. The sequence goes on from JBDIBD010000137.1 coordinate 6,759, forward strand.
CCGAGCGGGTGCTGATCGCCTACGACCGGGACGAGGCCGGCGAGCGCGCAGCCCTGGCGCTCGCGCCGAGGCTCCAGGCCGCGGGTCTGGAGTGCTTCCGGGTGCAGTTTCCGAAGGGCATGGACGCGAACGAGTACGCAGTCAGGGTGACGCCGGCCGAGAAGAGCCTGGGCGTGCTCGTGCGCAACGCCGTGTGGCTGGGCCAGGGCAAGCCGCCGGCCATCGACCTGGGTGGCCTGGTGCGCGCCGTGGAGGCCCTGCCGACGGCTGCGGTTACTGCGCCGGCCGTGCTCGACCATGACTTGGTGGCCACGGAAGCGGCTGCGCCTGAAGCTCCATCGCTGCCATCGGCGCCGCCGCTCGAGCTGTCCCCAGGTCTCTCTTTAGCGGCTAAAGAAGAAGCCCCGCCGGCCGCTGCGGCGAGCGACCCGGGCGCCGGGGATGAGCGGCGCTTCGAGTTTGGGGAGCGCTGCTACCGCGCCCGTGGCCTTTCCAAGAACCTGAGCCACGACGCGCTGCGCGTGAGCCTGCTGGCCAGCCGTGGGGAGCGGGTCTTCGTGGACAGCCTGGACCTGCTCTCGGCGCGCCAGCGCGCGGCCTTCGTGAAGCAGGCCGCGGCCGAGCTGGAGAGCCACGAGGACACGATCAAGCGCGACGTGGGCCAGGTGCTCCTGAAGCTGGAGACGGCCCGGGATGAGCTGATCAAGTGCTCGCTTGCGCCCAAGGCCCAGGAGGTCAAGCTCTCGGACGAGGAGCAGGCCCAGGCGCTCGAGCTCTTGCGCGACCCGCAACTGCTGGACCGCATCCTGAAGGACTTCGAGGCCTGCGGCACCGTGGGCGAGGAGACCAACAAGCTCCTGGGCTACCTGGCGGCTGTGTCGAGGAAGCTCGAGGAGCCCCTGGCCGTCGTCGTCCAGTCCAGCTCGGCGGCCGGCAAGACGTCGCTGATGGAGGCGGTGCTGGGCTTCATGCCGGCTGAGGAGCGGGTCAAGTACTCGGCCATGACCGGCCAGAGCCTCTTCTACATGGGCGAGACCAACCTCAAGCACAAGATCCTGGCCATCGTCGAGGAGCAGGGCGCCGAGCGCGCCAGCTACGCCTTGAAGCTGCTCCAGAGCGAGGGCGAGCTGACTATTGCCTCGACCGGCAAGGATCCGCAGACGGGCAAGCTCGTGACGCACGAGTACCGGGTGGAAGGGCCGGTGATGATCTTCCTGACCACCACGGCGGTGGAGATCGACGAGGAGCTGCTGAACCGCTGCCTGGTGCTGAGCGTGGACGAGGAGCGCGAGCAGACCCGGGCCATCCACAAGCTCCAGCGCGAGAAGCAGACGCTCGAGGGCCTGCTGGCACGGCGGGCCAAGCCCGCCCTGCTGAAGGTCCACCAGGACGCCCAGCGCATGCTCAAGCCGATCCTGGTGGCCAACCCCTACGCCCGGCACCTGACCTTCCTGGACGACCGCACGCGCACTCGGCGCGACCACGTGAAGTACCTCACGCTCATCCGCACCATCGCGCTGCTCCACCAATACCAGCGGCCGGTCCTGAGCGTGCAGCACGCGGGGGTCGTGGTGCCCTACGTGGAAGTGACGCTCGACGACATCGCCGTGGCCAACCGCCTGGCGCACCAGGTGCTCGGGCGTAGCCTGGACGAGCTGGCGCCGCAGACGCGCCGGCTGCTGCAGGCCCTCGATGTCATGGTGAAGGCAGCCTGCGCAGCCCAGCAGGTGGAGCGTGCCGAGCACCGCTTCACGCGCAAGGACGTGCGGGCCTTCACCGGCTGGAGCCAGACGCAGCTGCGCATCCACCTCGACCGCTTGGCCGACCTGGAGTACGTGGCCGTGCACCACGGCAAGCAGGGCCAGGGCTACGTCTACGAGCTGCTCTACGACGGCCAGGGTCAGGACGGGCAGCCCTTCCTGACCGGTCTGATCGACTTGGAGCGGCTGAAGCTGGCCAGTACGACGGCGACTTCGCGGGGGGAAGCCCCCCACTTCGCAGGGCCTTCGCGGGCCGAAAGCGGGCCGGAAACGGCGGGGTGGCGGGGTGCCTCGATGACGGTTTCGCCCACTCCTGAAGCGGCGAAGTCGACTTCGGGCCCCGTGGATGCCGTAAACGCACATCAGGGGCCAGGGGATTCGGCCCTGTCGTACCGTACTCCGGCCGCGTCCAAGGGCAACGGCCGGCCCCACGCGAGCTGATGCCCCGGCGCAGGCAGCCCGGGCGAGTGCGCAAGCTCCCGCTCGGCACACCCGGCCCGGACCCGATGGGGATGGACACGCTGGTCTCGGCGCACCTCGATCACATGCGCGTGCGGGCCTTCTCGGAAGAGACCATCCGCGACCGCGCTTACTGCCTCTCGTACTTCCAGCGCTGGTGCAACGAGCGCGGGCTGACGCGGCCGGCCGAGATCACGAAGCCCATCCTCGAGCGCTACCAGCGCTGGCTCTTCCTGTACCGCAAGAAGGACGGCGCGCCCTTGGGCTTCACCACCCAGCGCGACCGCCTGGCCGAGGTGCGGGCCTTCTTCAAGTGGCTGGCCAAGACCAACCGCATCCTCTCGAACCCGGCCTCGGACCTGGAGTTTCCGCGCGCCCCGCAGCGCTTGCCGCGCGCCGTGCTGAACGTGTCCGAGGTCGAGCGCGTGCTGGCCGTGCCGGACGTGAAGGAGCCGCTCGGCCTGCGCGACCGGGCCATCCTGGAGACCTTCTACTCGACCGGCATCCGCAGGAGCGAGCTGGTGCGGCTGTCGGTCTACGACCTCGACGCCGAGCGTGGCACGCTGCTCGTGCGCGAGGGCAAGTGGAAGAAGGACCGCATGGTGCCGATCGGCGAGCGGGCGCTGTCGTGGATCGAGAAGTACCTACTCGAGGTGCGCTCCCAGCTCGTGGTCGAGCCCGATCCGCAGGTGCTCTTCCTGGGTCTGCTGGGCGAGTCCCTCGACCCGGGCTGGCTGAGCAACCGGGTGTGCCAGTACATGCGCAGGGCGCTGCACCGCAAGGCCGGCTGCCACATCTTCCGGCACACCATGGCCACGCTGATGCTCGAGGGCGGGGCCGACGTGCGCTTCATCCAGGAGATGCTCGGCCACGCCAGCCTGCAGACGACGCAGGTCTACACGCGCGTGGCGCTGACGAAGCTCAAGCAGATCCACAGCGCCACGCACCCTGGCGCCCGGCTGGTGCGCAAGGAGCACGTCGAGGAGGGCCTGGCCGGCGAGCTGGCCGACGACGCGGGCGACGGCGGCGACCAGACCGCGCGCGACGCCCTGCTTTCATCTTTAGCCGCCGAGGCCGACGAGGAAGACCTGACCGGCGAGGCCCGCGAGTAGCCGCCGGCGGCGCGCCCGCGCCGCCGTGTCCTTGGTAGAGTAAGTGCCGTGATCCTGCGTCCCTGGAGCGCCGCCCGCCTGGCTGTGCTGGCGCTCGCCTGCGTGCTCCTGCCGTCGTCGGCGCAGGCATCCCTGGCCGGCCTGGGCGACGTCAAGGACGCCATCCCCGAGCTGTCCACCGCGCTCCCGCGTGAGCTCCCGGGGCCGTGCGCGGGCGAGCTGTGTGGCGAGCTCGAGGCTCCGCAGCCGAAAACTCGCGTCAGGGGTTTCGAGCTGGATTTGTACTGCCGGCTGGGGGGGGAGCGGGGTCTAAGCTGCGGACCACGTCGGGTTTGGGTCGAGGAGTACGGCGAACGCACGTCGGACCAGTCACTTTTCACCGG
>JBDIBD010000138.1:0-10401 GCA_039812725.1 Vicinamibacteria bacterium
CGCCACGCCGCTGCCGGCCGCCGCGCCCAGGTCCTCGATCACGTAGCTGCCCGACTTCTGGTCGCGCCGCAGCGTCACCACGCCGCGCCGCTGGGCGTCCTCGAGCAGGTGCGAGAAGGTGCGGAAGCCGTAGTAGGTCTCGTTGAAGGAGGGCTTCTTGCGCTTCATGGTCTCCTTGACCATGGAGCCCCAGAGCGTGTCCTTGTTTTCGCGCTGCAGCGCCACCACGGCGTCGACCAGCAGCTCGAAGCACTCCTGCAGCTTGCCGGGCAGGTTGACCATGCTGGGCATGGGCCGCTGCTGCCCGCGCACGAGGTCGTCGTAGAAGATGAACTCGTCGCAGTTCTCGATCAGCAGGTCGGAGGTCGAGTTCTTGACCCCCAGGCCGATGACGTACTTGTTGTTTTCCTTGAGCTTGCTGACCAGCGGCGAGAAGTCCGAGTCGCCCGAGGCCACCACGAAGCAGTTGATGTGGTCCTTCTGGAACGACATGTCCATGGCGTCCACGACCAGCCGGATGTCGGCCGAGTTCTTGCCGCCGATGGACTTCTGGGGGACCTCGATCAGCTCGATGGCGGCCTCGTGGAAGCTGCGCTTGTAGTCGGCGTAGCGGCTCCAGTCGGCGTAGGCCTTCTTGACCAGCAGCTTGCCCTTCTCGAGCAGGCGCTCCAGCACGAGGTTGACATCGAACTTGCGGTAGTGCGCGTCGCGCACGCCGATGGCGATGTTCTCGAAGTCGATGAATAGCGCGAGCCGCTGCTCGTCGGATCCGGTGGCTGCCAAACTGCCTCCTGTTGGGGTGTGTCGCGACACCCCCCGCCGCGGACCACGGGGGGGCCGGGCGGGGGCGCCCGGGGGAACCCGGGGCCTCGGGGATGTGTCAGGTTAGCACAGAACGGCCGGCCGTCGATCCCGGGGCCGCCCCCCCGGTCCGAGTCGGATAAAATCCGGGCTGCCGCCGCCCGGCCTGGCCGCGGCTCCCGGAGGACCACATGAGACCCGACGTCTTCGGCGCGCGCGCCCCCCTGAGCACGTCCCACGGCAGCTACGCGATCTACCGGCTCGACAGCCTGGCCAGGGCCGGCCTGGCGCCGGGCTTCGAGCGCCTGCCCTTCTCGATCAAGGTGCTGCTCGAGGCCTGCCTGCGCAACCTCGACGGCGAGCTGGTCACGGAGGAGGACGTCAAGCGCCTGGCCGCCTGGAACGCCCAGGCTCCGGCCCAGGTCGAGCTGCCCTACATGCCCGCGCGCGTGATCCTGCAGGACTTCACGGGCGTGCCGGCCGTGGTCGACCTGGCCTCCATGCGCGGCGCCGTGAAGAAGCTGGGCGGCGACCCGCGCCGCATCAACCCGCTGGTGCCGGTCGACCTGGTGGTCGACCACTCGGTGCAGGTCGACCACTTCGCCTCGCCCGACGCCGTGCGGAAGAACGCCGAGCTGGAGTTCCAGAGAAACGGCGAGCGCTACGAGTTCCTGCGCTGGGGCCAGAAGGCCTTCCAGAACTTCCGCGTGGTGCCGCCGGCCACCGGCATCGTCCACCAGGTCAACCTGGAGTTCCTGGCCAAGGGCGTGCTGACCAAGAAGGACGGAGCCGACACGCTGGCCTTCCCCGACACGCTGGTCGGGACCGACTCGCACACCACCATGATCAACGGCCTGGGCGTGCTGGGCTGGGGCGTGGGCGGCATCGAGGCCGAGGCGGTCATGCTCGGCCAGCCGCTCTACATGCTGACGCCGCCGGTGATCGGCATGCGCCTGTCGGGCAGGCTGCGCGAGGGCACGACCGCCACCGACCTGGTGCTGACCATCACCCAGGCCCTGCGCAAGAAGGGCGTGGTCGAGAAGTTCGTCGAGTTCTACGGGCCGGGCCTGGCCGAGATGACCCTGGCCGACCGCGCCACCATCGCCAACATGGCCCCGGAGTACGGCGCCACCTGCGGCTTCTTCCCGGTGGACGACGAGACCCTGCGCTACCTGCGCACCACTGCCAGGAGCGCGGCCGAGGTCGAGCTGGTGGAGCGCTACTGCAAGGAGCAGGGCCTGTTCCGCACGGCCGCCTCGCCCGAGCCGGTCTTCACCGACACGCTCGAGCTGGACCTGTCGACGGTCGAGCCCAGCCTGGCCGGCCCCAAGCGCCCGCACGACCGCGTGGCCCTGTCGCAGATGCAGCAGTCCTTCCGCAAGGCCCTCACCGCCCCGGTCAAGGAGCGCGGCTTCGGCCTGGCCGAAGGCGACCTCTCGCGCAGCGCCACGGCCGACTTCCGCGGCCAGAACACCCTCAAGCACGGCGCGGTGGTGATCGCCGCCATCACGAGCTGCACCAACACCTCGAACCCCTCGGTGCTGCTGGGCGCCGGCCTGGTGGCGCGCAAGGCGGCGGCCCGGGGCCTCAAGGTGCCCGGCTACGTCAAGACCTCGCTGGCCCCCGGCTCCAAGGTCGTGACCGAGTACCTGACCCGCACCGGCCTCTTGAAGGACCTCGAGCAGCTGGGCTTCCACGTGGTCGGCTACGGCTGCACCACCTGCATCGGCAACTCGGGCCCGCTCCCCGAGCCGGTCAGCAAGGCCATTGGCGAGGGCCGGCTGGTGGCCTCGGCCGTGCTCTCCGGCAACCGCAACTTCGAGGGCCGCGTGAACCCCGACGTCAAGGCCAACTACCTGGCCTCGCCGCCGCTGGTGGTGGCCTACGCCCTGGCCGGCACCACCGACCTCGACCTGACCACCCAGCCGCTCGGCACCGGCAGCGACGGAAAGCCAGTCCTGCTCAAGGACATCTGGCCGACCCAGAAGGAGGTGGCCGAGCTCGAGGCCCAGATCACGGCCGAGATGTTCGGCCGCAGCTACGGCGACGTCTTCGATGGCAACCCCACCTGGAACGCGGTCAAGGTGCCCGAGGGCGACCTGTTCGATTTCAAGGACGAGTCGACCTACATCCAGGACCCACCCTTCTTCCAGGGCCTGACCCTCGAGCCCCAGCCCACCCAGGACCTGGTCGGCGCGCACGTGCTGGCCGTGCTGGGCGACTCGATCACCACCGACCACATCTCGCCCGCCGGCGACATCACCGAGAAGGGCCCGGCCGGCGCGTACCTCAGGTCGAAGGGCGTGGAGAAGCGCGACTTCAACTCCTTCGGCGCGCGGCGCGGCAACGACCGCGTCATGGTGCGCGGCACGTTCGCCAACATCCGGCTCAAGAACCTGATGGTGCCGGGGGTCGAGGGTGGCGTGACCGTGCACGTGCCCACGGGCGAGCAGCTCCCCATCTACGACGCGGCCGAGCGCTACAAGGCCAAGGGCACGCCGCTCGTGATCCTGGCCGGCAAGGAGTACGGCTCGGGCAGCTCGCGCGACTGGGCCGCCAAGGGCACCCTGCTGCTGGGCGTCAAGGCGGTCGTCGCCGAGAGCTTCGAGCGCATCCACCGCTCCAACTTGGTGGGCATGGGCGTGCTGCCGCTGGTCTTCAAGGACGGCCAGAACGCCGAGTCGCTGGGCCTGACGGGCCAGGAGAAGCTGACCATTCGCGGCCTGGCGGGCGAGATCAAGCCCCGCCAGGACGTGAAGGTCGAGTTCGAGCGCGCCGACGGCTCGTGCGGCAGCTTCACGGTCACGGCCCGGCTCGACTCGCTGGTCGAGGTGAACTACTGGCGCAACGGCGGCATCCTGCACACGGTGCTGCGCAAGATGCTCAAGGGCTGAGGCCGCCCCCTCTCCCACCGCTACGACGCGCAACCCGTGAGGCTCACGCCCGAGGATCTGCGCCAACTGGGGCTCGCCCCAGCACTGCGGCCCTGAGGGACGCGCTGGCGCCAGGCACGGGTTGACGGCGCTCCGATGGGTCAGTATAACCAATATGACCAATTTGGAGGCTCTGAGAGTGGCGACCACGGTGTCGGCGGCGAAGGCCAAGGCGGAGTTCGCGGAGTGCGTGCGCAAGGCCGAGGCGGGGGAGTCCGTGGTGATCACGCGTCATGGCAAGCCGGTTGTCGCCCTGGTGCGTGCCGACCGCCTGCAGCAACTGGAGCGGCTGCGTTCGGCAGGGCCCGCGACCGGCCTGGCCGGCGCCCTGGGCGGCTGGGCAGGGTCGGAGGAGCTGGTGCGGATCCTTGCCAGGTCCAAGCGCTCGAGAGCGCGGCGCGTCCCGCGGCTCGGTCGCTGAGGTGGCCTACCTCTTCGACACGGACGCGATCTCCGAGGTGTTCAAGCCGAAGCCCGCGGCGGCATACGCCAGGTGGCTGCGGACCCTCCCGCGAGAGGAGCAATTCACGAGCGCGGTGGTGATCGGTGAGCTGTATCAGGGGGCCTTTCGTTCCGCTGCTGTCGAGCGGCACCTCGAGAACCTCGAGAAGCGCATCCTCCCGTTCGTGACCGTGCTCTCGTACGACGTGGCGACCGCGCGCGTCTTCGGGCAGCTTCGGGCCCAGCAGGAATCTGCAGGAAGGCCGCTGGCCGACGCGGACCTCCAGATCGCCGCCACGGCGCTGCTCCACGACCTGGAGCTCGTGACCGGGAACCTGAAGCACTTCGGCCGGCTGCCGGGTCTGCGCGTCTCGCCAGTGCTGGCGAACGCCCGGGCGGGTTCGTGACCGAGCCGGCCTGACCCCGCCTTCGGCCCGGCGCCCGGCCTCAGCCGAGCCGCGTCGTCCCGAGCAGCCCCTGCGGGTCGAGCTGCGCCTTCAGGGCCCGGCAGAGGGCCTTTACGGCCTCGGGCGTGTAGCGGTCGTAGAAGAGCTGGTTGTGCGGGCCCACGCCGTGCTCGGCGCTGTAGCTGCCGCGCAGGCGCGTGACCGCGAGCTCGTAGATCCGCGGCTGCAGCTCCTTCTTCAGCTCCGCGGCCGGCCTCGGCGCGTCGTCCTTCTTCCAGACCAGGTTCAGGTGGATGCCCCCGTCGCCCCAGTGACCGAAGTCGCAGACGCGCACGAACGGGTACTCCGCCGCCACGAGCGCGCGCGCCCCCTGGAGGAGGGCCGGCAGCGACGAGCGCGGCACGCTGACGTCGAAGCCCAGCACCTCGCCCTCGTGGCGGTGGCTCTCCGACACGTGGTGGCGCACGTCCCAGAGGTCGGCGGGCTTGCCCGGGAAGACGTCGGTCAGCCCGGCCTCGCTCTCGCACGCCTCGCCCAGGGCCGACTCGAGCAGCTCCCCGAGCGCCAGGCGCTCGGCCGGCAGCGTCGTCGACAGCTCGACCAGCGCCACGAACGGCGGCAGCCCGGCGCCGAACGGGCTGCGCAGGCGCGGCTGGTGGCGGAAGACCGGGGCCAGCGCGTCCGCGCTCATCACCTCGAAGGCGGTCAGCACCTCGCCGACCGTGCGTTCGAGGTGCGAGAGGAGCGCGAGCACCGTGTCGCCGTCACCCGCGCCGACCAGGGCGGCGGCGCGCTGCGAGGGCAACGGGACCACGCGCAGCAGCGCGCGCGTCACGACGCCGAAGGCGCCCGAGGTGCCCACGAACAGCTGCTTGGCGTCGAGACCGGTGTTGTTCTTGCGCAGCGCGGTCATGAGGTCGAGCAGCGAGCCGTCGGGCAGCGCCACCTCGAGCCCCAGCAGGTTCTGTCGCACGTCGCCGTAGCGCAGCAGGCGCGTGCCGCCGGTGTTCGTCGCGACCATCCCGCCGACGGTCGGGTCGGCGCCGAGGTCCACCGGGAACAACAGCCCGTGCGGCGCGAGGGCCGCGTTGAGCTGGCTCAGGAGCACACCGCCACCGGCCGTCACCGTCCGGTCGAGCGGGTCGACGTCGAGCGGCCGGGTCAGGCGCTCGAGGCTCAGCACCAGCATGGCCCCGGACGAGTCGGGGGTCGAGGCGCCGACCAGGCCGGTGTTGGCGCCCTGGGCGACGAGGCGCAGGCCCCTCTCGGCGGCGAAAGCCAGGACCCGCGCGACCTCGGCGGCCGTGCGCGGGCGGGCCACGGCCAGCGCGTTCCCGCTGCCGTAGCGCCAGCCCTTCTCGTAGCGCTCGAGCTCGTGCGCCTCGGTCAGGACGGCGTCCTCGCCCAGCAGCTCGCGCAACGCGGGCGCCACGCCGGACCGATCGGAAAGGCTCATGCCTCCGGCCCGCTCGACATGCGCCCATTATCCCCGGGCCGGGCCCGGCCCGTGCGCCGCGCGCCGCGCGCCGGTCTGATACGCTCCCGGTTGACGCGGCGCCCCGGAGAGCTTCGATGCAGAAGACCTCGCTCGAGAAGACGCGCATGAAAGTGCTGCTCCTGGAGAACGTCCACGAGCGCGCGGCCCAGAGCTTCGTGCGCCACGGCTACACGACGGTCGACCGGCGGCCGAAGGCGCTGGCCGGCGACGAGCTCCTGGCCGCCATCGCCGACGTCCACTTCGTCGGCATCCGCTCGAACACGCGGCTCACCGCCGAGGTGATCGCCGGGGCGCGCAAGCTCATCGCCATCGGGGCCTTCTGCATCGGCACGAACCAGGTCGACCTCGAGGCCGCGACGATGCGCGGCATCCCCGTCTTCAACGCGCCCTTCTCGAACACGCGCTCGGTGGCCGAGCTGATCCTGGCCGAGATCATCTTCCTGCTGCGGGGCGTCGCCGGGAAGAACGCGCTGCTCCACCGCGGCGTGTGGCGCAAGGCGGTCGGCGAGGCGCGCGAGGTGCGCGGGCGCACCCTCGGCATCGTCGGCTACGGCAACATCGGCTCGCAGCTCTCGGTGATGGCCGAGGCGCTCGGCATGAACGTGCGCTTCTACGACCCCGTGGCCAAGCTGCCGCTCGGCAACGCCGAGGCGGCTCGCTCGCTCGAGGAGCTGCTCGAGAGCGCCGACGTCGTGACCCTGCACGTGCCCGACACCCCGCAGACGCGCGGGATGATCGGCCGCGAGCAGTTCGCCCGCATGCGCCCGGGAACGGCCTTCATCAACGCCTCCCGCGGCACCGTCGTCGACCTCGAGGCGGCCGGCGAGGCGCTCGAGAGCGGCCACCTGCGCGGCGCCGCCTTCGACGTCTTCCCGCAGGAGCCCCGAGGCGACGACGAGGAGTTCGTCTCGCCCCTGCGCAGGTTCGACGACGTGATCCTCACGCCCCACATCGCCGGGTCGACCGTCGAGGCCCAGGCCAACATCGGCAGCGAGGTGGCGGAGAAGCTGGTGCGCTACAGCGACAACGGCTCGACGCTGTCGGCCGTGAACTTCCCCGAGGTCTCGCTGCCGGCCCACCCCGGCAACCACCGCCTGCTCCACATCCACCACAACGTGCCGGGCGTGCTCAGCCGCATCAACGAGGTCTTCTCCAGGCAGGGCATCAACATCAACGGCCAGTACCTCATGACCAGCGCGAAGATCGGCTACGTCGTGATGGACGTGGAGCGCGAGCACAGCCAGGCCGGCCTCGAGGCGCTCGGCGCGATCGAGGGGACCATCCGCACGCGCGTGCTGTTCTGAGCGCGGCTCCGCGGAAGCCGTCCGCTGGCGGGCGCGCTCGCCTCAGCGTGCAGCCGGGCTGCGGCCTCGGTGGCCGAGGACGGCCAGGCCGATGCCGCCCAGGATCAGGAGGCTGGCCAGCAGCAGGCGCGGCGAGAAGGCCTCGCCCAGCAGGATCACGCCGCCGGCCGCGGCCAGCGGCGGCACGCTGAGCTGGACGATCGCCGCCCGCGCCGCGCTGAGGCCGGGCAGGGCTGCGTACCAGAGCGCGTAGCCGAGGCCCGAGGCGAGCCCGCCCGAGGCCAGCGCCAGGAGCACCCCCCGGGGGTCGAGTCGCGTGGCTCCCAGCGCCAGGGCGAGCGCGCCCGCGGCCAGGGCCAGCGGCGCGGCCCGGGCGAAGCTGGCCGCGTTGACGGCCACCGCGTCGCCGCCGCGCCGCCCCCGCAGGGAGTACAGGCCCCAGGCCACCCCCGCTCCGAGCATGAGCAGCGCGCCGGCCGGGTCGGGGCGTGCGAGGCCGGGCCGGGCCAGCACCAGGAGCCCGGCCAGCGAGAGGGCCAGGCCGGCCCACTCGAGCCCCCGCGGCCGCTCACCGGCGCGCAGGCCGGCGCCGATCATCGTCAGCTGCACCGCGGCGAACAGCAGCAGCGCCCCCACCCCGGCCGGGATGAGCAGGTAGGCCAGCGAGAAGCCGAGCGCGTAGACGAAGAGCGCCACGGCCGAGCCCCAGTCCAGCCCCTGCCTGGGGGCAGGGATCCCGCGAGCGCGCGCCAGCACGCCGAGCACGAGGGCCCCGCCGGCCAGGCGCAGGACCGTGAAGCTGGCGGCGTCCGCGTGGCCGCCCGCGAGGGCGGCACGGCAGAGCAGCGAGTTGGCCGCGAAAGCCGCCATCGCCAGGGCCGTCAGGCCCGCGTCTTCGAAGGCGGGCCTGGCCACGAGCCGCCGCGCCGCCTACTTGCGCTCGCCCTTGAGCGGCCGCAGCACCTCGGCCTCGGTCGACAGCACCAGCCAGGTCTTGGCGTCCAGCCCGGCCTGCAGCGTCTCGAGCGCCTTGACGAAGCGGTAGAACTCGGGGTCGCGGCCGTAGGCCCGGGCGTAGATCGAGGTGGCCCGGGCGTCGGCCCGGCCCTTGACGTCCTGGGCGTCGCGGTAGCCGACGGAGGAGGCCGCCAGCACGTCGCGCTCCTTCTGCCCGCGGATCTCGGCGGCGCGCCCCTGGCCCTCGGAGCGGCTGCGCTCGGCGATGCGGCGGCGCTCCGAGATCATGCGCTCGAAGACCTTCTGCTGCACCGACTCCACGTAGTTGATGCGCTTGAAGCGCACGTCCACCAGCTCGATGCCGAACTGGGGCGTGATGGCGGCGGCCTTCTCGAGCACCTGCGCGGCGATCCGGCTGCGGCCCGTCTCGATGCGGGCCATGGCCTCGGCTGCGCCGATGCCGGCCAGCTCGCCGCTCAGCTGGAACTCCCGGTTGGTCGAGCGCACCACCTCGATCAGGTCGAAGGAGGCCACCGCGTTGCGCGTCTCGCCGTCGACGATGTCGTCCAGCCGGCTCTGGCCGCCGCGCTCGTCGCGCACGGCCTGGAAGAAGCGCAGCGGGTCGGAGATGCGCCAGCGCGCGTAGGTGTCGACCCAGATGTACTTCTTGTCCTTGGTGGGGATCTCGTTGGCGTCGCCGTCGAACTCCAGCCAGCGCTTGTCGAAGCGGTGCACGGTCTGGACGAAGGGCACCTTGAGGTGCAGCCCGGCGGTCCGGACCACGCCGCCCACGGGCTTGCCGAACTGGGTCAGGATGACCTGCTCGGTCTCCGAGACCTGGTAGACCGACGAGAGCAGCAGCACGGCCGCCAGGGCCGCGACGACGAGGTAGAGCGGCTTCACGGCTGCACCTCCGGCTTCTTGCCCGCCAGGTCGCCCAGCTGCAGCAGCGGCAGCACCCCCTTGGCGCTCTCGTCGATGACCAGCTTGCGGTCGACCTTGGGCAGCAGCGCCGCCATGGTCTCGAAGTACATGCGCTTGCGCGTGACGTCCGGCGCCTTGCGGTACTCGTCGTAGAGCGCCTCGAAGCGCTTGGCGTCGCCGTCGGCGTTGTTGACGCGCTCGGCGGCGTAGCCCTCCGCCGCGCGCACGGCCTGCTCGGCCTGGCCCTTGGCCAGCGGCACGGCCTGGTTGTACTCGGCCCAGGCCTCGTTGATGGCGCGCTCCTTCTCCTGGATGGCCTGGTTGACCTCGTTGAAGGCCGGCTTGACCGGGTCGGGCGGGTTGACGTCCTGCAGCACCAGCTGCTGGACCTCGATGCCGATCGCGTACACGTCGCACAGCCGCTGCAGCTCCTCCTTGGCCTGGTGCGCGACCCTTTCGCGTCCCACCGTGAGCACCTCGTCGACGCTGTGGTCGCCCACCACCTGGCGCATGGCGGCCTCGGACATGTAGCGGAAGGTCTCGGGCACGTCGCGCACGTGGAACAGGAAGGCGTAGGCGTCGCGGATGCGGTACTGCACGATCCACTCCACCACCGCCACGTTGAGGTCGCCCGTCAGCATGAGCGCCTCCGCGTGCGCCTCGGGGGTGTCCTCGAAGGTGCTCCTGGCGTCGGCGCGCACGGTGCGGAAGCCGAACTCCATCTTGAGCTGGCGCTGCACGGGAACCCGGGTGATGCGGTCGATGCCGAACGGCAGCTTGAAGTGCAGGCCCGGGTCGGCGGTGCCGGTGAAGGCGCCGAAGCGCTGCACCACCGCCACCTCCTCGGTGCCCACCTGGAAGTAGCTGGTCCACAGCAGGATCAGGGCGGCCAGTCCGATCAGCAGGCGCCGGACCAGTCCCGCGGGCGGCTGCGGGATGTGGACCTGGCCGTCGCGGATGTCGATCGGCGGGTTCCAGCGTTCGGACATGTCACCTCCTCGGTGAAGGGCGCGCAGGCTACCGCTCGCAGCCGGAGGCCGGGCCCACTCTAGCAGGCTGCGCCGGCCCGGTGGCCGTCCCAGGCGGGAGGCGCCCGCCGCAGGGTCAGTCGGCCAGCGGCTGCGCCGGGACCCAGC
>JBDIBD010000139.1:0-10314 GCA_039812725.1 Vicinamibacteria bacterium
GTGCCGGGAGCGGGCGGCGGCCCCTCGGGTTCCTGGGCGCGCGCCGCCGGGCCGAGCAGCAGCGCCAGCGCCGCCAGTGACAGGCACGTTCGCCACATCCTCACGCACACCCCCACGTTCGAAAGGCGGATGCGCCAGCATACACGAGCCCCGCGCCAGCGTAGTACGATCGGCGCATGTCGAAGCGGCTGGGAAACGCCTTGCCCGACGAGCTGTTCGCGCGCCTCCACGGCGCGGACGCGGACGACTGGGCCGACCAGGCCGTGCTGATCGCGACCGTCGACCCGCAGCTCCGGCCGCACCCGGCTTTGCTCTCCTTCGACGAGCTCTACGCCCCCGACCCGCGCCGCCTGCGCCTCGCCACCTACGCCGACAGCTCCACCACCCGGAACCTGCGCGAGCGTGGCACGGTGACGCTGTGCCTGGTGGGGCCGGGCGCGGTCTGTTACGTCAAGGCCCGCGCCCGCGAGCTGCAGCCGAACCCGGTGGCCGACGGCACCCAGGCCTGCTTCGAGGCCGAGGTCGAGGACGTGCTGCTCGACTTCGCCAAGGCCGAGGTCGAGGGCGACGTGGACCTGCTCTCGGGCATCACCTTCCGCCGGCCGCGCCCCGACCCGCCCCTGCGCGAGAGCCTGCGCCGGGCATGAGCGCCCCGCGCCGCGTCGTGGTCGGCATCACCGGGGCCACCGGCTCGATCTACGGCATCCGCCTGCTCGAGCGCCTGCGGGCCGCCGGTGGCCTCGAGTTGCACCTGGTCGTCAGCCAGCCCGGCAAGCGCACGCTGGTGGAGGAGACCGGCCGGAGCGTGCGGGACGTCGAGGCCCTGGCCGACGTGGTCCACGACGACCGCGACGTGGGCGCCTCGATCGCCAGCGGCTCCTTCCGCACGCTGGGCATGGTGATCGCCCCCTGCAGCGTCAAGACCTGGTCGTGCCTGGCCCACGGCGTGACCGACTCGCTGGTCGCGCGCGCCGGCGACGTGACGCTGAAGGAAGGCCGGCCGCTGATCCTGCTGGTGCGCGAGACGCCGCTGCACGCCCTGCACCTGCGCTCGCTGCTGGCCCTGGCCGAGGCCGGGGCCGTGATCCTGCCGCCCGTGCCGGCCTTCTACAACCGGCCGCAGACGATCGACGATCTGGTCGACCACACCGTGGCGCGCGTGCTGGACCGGCTGGGGATCGCGCAGGACCTCGTGCCGGAGTGGCCGGGGACGGGGCGGCGCGATCGTTGACTCGCCCGGGCCGCTCTGGTCCAATCTCCGGATCGTGTCCATGACCGTCGGGGCCGAATGGCTGGTGGACGCCTGGGGCTGTGACCCGGCCGCGCTGCGCTCGCAGGAGACGCTGCAGGCGCTCTTCGACCGGGTGGTGGCCGAGGTCGGCCTGAAGGCCGCGGCGCCCCCGCAGTGGAAGGTCTTCCCCGGCGAGGGCGGCATCACCGGCCTGCTGCTGCTGATGGAGTCGCACCTGGGCTGCCACACCTTCCCCGAGACGGGCTTCGCGGCCTTCAACCTATACTGCTGCCGCGAGCGCGAGGCCTGGCCCTGGGAGGAGCGCCTGCGCGAGATCCTCGGCGCCACGCGCGTGCGCGTGACGTGCCACCGCCGGGGGGTGGCGTGAGCGGCTACAGCGCCAGCTGCCCGTCCTGCGGCGCCCCGGTCACCTTCAGCCTGGGGACCACGCTGCTCAAGATCTGCGACCACTGCGGCTCGGCGGTGGCGCGCAAGGGCGTCAACCTCGAGGACTACGGCAAGGTCGCCCAGCTCATCCCCACGCCGTCGGTGCTGGCCCTCGGTCTCAAGGGCGGCTACGAGGGGGCGCCGGGCTTCGAGCTGATCGGCCGCCTGCAGGTCGACCACGGCACGGGCACCTGGGACGAGTGGCTGCTGTCGTTCGGCGGCGACTCCTGGGCCTGGCTGTCCGAGTCGCAGGGGCAGTTCCACTACATGGGCCAGGCCCCGGCCCCGCCGGTGCCGGCCTTCGAGGACCTGCGCGTGGGCCAGACCATCGACCTGGGCCCGCCCGGGGTCTTCGTGGTCACCGAGGCGCGCTCCGGCCGCTTCGTCTCGGGCCAGGGCGAGCTGCCCTTCGCGGTGGTGCCGGGCAGCGAGCTGCACTACGCCGACCTGTCGGGGCCGCAGGGCCAGTTCGCCACGCTCGACTACGGCACGGGCAGCGAGCTCGAGACGCTCTACGTGGGCCGCAAGGTCGCGCTCGACGAGATGGGGCTCACGCCGGTGCGCGACGACGAGCGCCTGGCGCGGGCCCAGGGGCGCTCGCTCTCCTGCACCCAGTGCGGCGGGCCGCTCGAGGTGCGCTGCCCCGACCTGACCCAGCGCATCGCCTGCGCCTACTGCGGCTCGCTGCTCGACGCCACCAAGAACTACCAGGTCATCGCCAAGCTCACCCAGCCGCCCTTCCAGCCCGACGTCCCGCTGGGCGCTCGCGGCACGCTCTTCGGGGTGGAGTGGCTGTGCATCGGCGCGATGGAGCGCAGCGTCACGGTCGAGGGCGTGCGCTACCCCTGGCGCGAGCACCTGCTCTACGAGCCGGCCCAGGGCTTCCGCTGGCTGGTCGAGAGCAAGGGCCACTGGTCCTTCGTCGAGCCGGCCAATGCCGGCGACGTGCAGGAGGCGGTGGGCAACGTCTGCTACCACGACGCCAAGCGCTACAAGCACTTCCAGAGCGGCGAGGCCGTGGTCGACCACGTGCTGGGCGAGTTCTACTGGGGCGTCAGGCAGGGCGACCAGGTGGTCAGCCACGACTACGTCTGCCCGCCCTACATGCTCTCGCGCGAGTCGAACGACGAGGAGATCACCTGGAGCCGCGGCGCCTACGTCGAGCCGGCCGAGGTCTGGAAGGCCTTCGGCCTGCAGCCGCCGCCGCGCGAGCGCCAGGGCGTGGGGGCCATCCAGCCCTGGCGCTGGGCCCAGGACGCGCCCAAGGTCTACGGCTGGGGGCTGCTGTTCGCCGGCCTGCTGCTGGTGCTGTTCGTGGGTTTCTCGATCTTCGGCGGCAGCGTGGTGCACCGCCAGAACCTGGCGGTGCCGGTGGGCGCCGCCAGCGGCTCGCCCGAGGCGGCCGCCTTCACGGCGCCCTTCGTGGTCGAGCGCCCCGGCAACCTCGAGGTGGCCATCGAGGCCCCGGTCAGCAACAGCTGGATGTACTTCGCCGGCGCGCTGATCAACGACGAGGACGGCGGCCTGGACGAGTTCGACGCCGACGTCGAGTACTACTTCGGCAGCGACAGCGACGGCTCGTGGACGGAGGGCAGCACCACCGCCCGGCGCTACGTGGCCTCGGTGCCGCCGGGGCGCTACACGCTGCGCCTCGAGCCGCAGTGGGAGCCCGGCAAGAAGCCGCCGGCCTACAACGTCACGGTGCGCTCGCGGGTGACGCGCTTCTACTGGTTCCTGCTGGCCGGCCTGGCCGTCGCGGCCTGGCCGCTGCTGCTGGGCCTGATGCAGCTGCGCTTCGAGGGCGCGCGCTGGAGCGAGAGCGACCACTCCTGGAGCGCCAGCTCCGACGACGAGGACGAGGAATGAGACGCCTGTACCTGATGTTCGGCATCGCCACCCTGGCCCTGTACGGCACCGCCTCCTGGCGCGGCTGGGAGCTGTTCGCCGCCAAGCGCGGCTTCGTGCCGGCCGACGTGCGCCAGGCGCCCGGGGGCTACCGCAGCTACGGATTCTGGAGAGGGGGCAAGTGATGGACTGGTTCGCGTCGCACGTGCGGCCCATCGTGGACTCGATGGTCTACGCGACCATCGGCACGGTGTTCCTGCTGGTGAGCTTCTGGCTGATCGAGAAGCTGCTGCCCTTCTCCATCACCAAGGAGATCGCCGACGACCAGAACGTGGGCCTGGGCATCATCCTGGGGGCCTTCATCCTGGGCATCTCGATCATCATCTCCTCGGCCATCCGCGGTTGAGGGCCGGGCCGGCCCCCGGCGGCGCGCGCCGGGCATGAGCTCCTCCCCGCTCCCATGAGATCGCCGCTCGTCTACCTGACCGTCCTGGTCATCGCCACCTGCGGGCTGGTCTACGAGCTGGTGGCCGGCACGCTGGCCAGCTACGTGCTGGGCGACTCCGTCACCCAGTTCTCCACCGTCATCGGCGTCTACCTCTCGGCCATGGGCCTGGGGGCCTGGCTGTCGCGCTTCGTGCAGCGCGGCCTGGCGCGGCGCTTCGTGGAGGTCGAGCTGGCCGTGGCCCTGGTGGGCGGGGCCTCCGCGCCGGTGCTGTTCCTGTGCTTCGGCCACATGCCGGTCTTCTTCCGGCCGGTGCTGTACGCCGTGGTGACCCTGGTCGGCGCGCTGGTGGGGCTCGAGATCCCGCTGGTGCTGCGCATCCTGCGCGAGGCGGTCGAGTTCAAGGAGCTGGTGGCCAAGGTCCTGACCTTCGACTACCTGGGCGCGCTGCTGGCCTCGCTGCTGTTCCCGATCCTGCTGGTGCCGCACCTCGGCCTGGTGCGCACGTCACTGCTCTTCGGCCTGGCCAACGCGGCCGTGGGCCTGTGGTCGACCTGGATCTTCGAGCCGATCCTGGGGCCCACGGCCGGCCTGCGGGCCAAGGCCGTGGTGGTGATCCTGCTGCTGGCCGGGGCCTTCAGCCAGGGCGAGCGCCTGACCGACCTGGCCGAGGAGGGCATGTTCGCCGACCCGGTCACCTACGCGGTCTCGACCCGCTACCAGCGCATCGTGATCACGCGCGCGGGCCCCAACTTCCAGCTCTTCCTCAACAACAACCTGCAGTTCTCCTCGGCCGACGAGTACCGCTACCACGAGGCCCTGGTGCACCCGGCCTTCGGGCTGCGGCCCGACGCCCGAAGGGTGCTGGTGCTGGGCGGCGGCGACGGCCTGGCGGTGCGCGAGATCCTGCGCCACCCGGCGGTCGAGGAGGTCGTGCTGGTGGACCTCGACCCCGGCATGACGCGCCTGGCCAGCGAGAACCCGCTGGTGGCGCGGCTCAACGGCGGCTCGCTCAAGGATCCGCGCGTGCAGGTGGTCAACGCCGACGCCTTCGTCTGGCTGGCGGAGGCCCCGCCCGGCGCGGGGCTCTTCGACCTGGCCATCGTGGACTTCCCCGACCCGCACAACTTCTCGCTGGGCAAGCTCTACTCGCGGCGCTTCTACCAGATGCTGCGCCAGCGGCTGGCGCCCGACGCGGCGGTGGCGGTGCAGACCACCTCGCCCCTGCTGGCGCGGCGCTCGTTCTGGTGCATCAACAGGACCATCGAGGCGGCCGGCTTCCAGGTGCACGCCTACCACGCCCTGGTGCCCTCCTTCGGCGAGTGGGGCTACGCCCTGGCGCGCCTGCAGCCCTTCGACCCGCCCACCGAGGTCATCCCCGGGCTGCGCTCGCTCGACCGCCAGACGCTGCAGACGCTGTTCGTGCTGGGCCCCGACATGGCGCCCCTGCCGACCGAGATCAACCTGCTCAACAACCAGGTGCTGGTGCGCTACTACGAGGAAGAGTGGCGCCAGTGGAACTGACCCGCCCGCGTCATCCTGAGCGACGCCGTCGCGGCCGGGAGCGAAGGATCTCTCGAGTCGCACAGCTCGCGAGATCCTTCGTCGCCGGGCCGAACGGTGGTCCTCAGGACGACGGCTCTGGCGTCATCACCGATCCCACGGGCTGGCCGTGCCGCTGACCCGCCGCCAGGCCCTGGCCGCCCTGGCCGGGCTGGGGGGCGCCGCGGCGCTGCGCGTGCGACCCGACGAGGTGGAGCCCATCACGGGCTCGATCGTGGGGGCCTCGCACCTCCGGGGCCACCGCGTGCGCGACGGCTTCCGGCCGGTGGCGCGCAAGCGGCAGACCACCGGTGTCGCCATCCTCGGGGGCGGCATCGCGGGCCTGTCCGCCGCCTGGGCCCTCGAGCGAGCCGGTTTCCACGATTACCTGGTGCTCGAGCTCGAGAGCGCGCCGGGCGGGACCGCGCGCTCCGGCCGCAACGAGGTCTCGGCCTACCCCTGGGCCGCCCACTACGTGCCGGTGCCGTCACCGCAGAACCGGCCGCTGGTGGCGCTGCTCGAGGAGATCGGGGCGGTCACCGGCCGCGACGCGGCGGGCCGGCCGGTCTACGCGGAAGAGATGCTGTGCCGCGACCCGCAGGAGCGGGTCTTCTACCGCGGGCAGTGGTACGAGGGGCTCTACCCGCGGGTGGGCGCGCCGCCGGAGGAGCTGCGGCAGCTGCGGCGCTTCGAGCAGCTCACCACGAAGTGGGCCGCCTGGCGCGACGCCCGCGGGCGGCGGGCCTTCGACCTGCCGCGCTGGCGCGGCTCCGACGCCGACGAGGTGCGGGCCCTCGACCGCGGCTCGATGGCCGACTGGCTGAAGGAGCAGGGCTTCGACTCGCCCCGCCTGCGCTGGTTCGTGGAGTACGGCTGCCGCGACGACTTCGGCTCGACCCTCGAGCAGACCTCGGCCTGGGCCGGCCTGCACTACTTCGCCGCGCGCCAGGACGAGAGCACCCACGAGGGGGCGGAGTTCCTGACCTGGCCCGAGGGCAACGGCCGGCTGGTGGCGCACCTGGTGCAGCGGGCCGGGAACCGGGTGCGCCCGGCCGCCACCGTCACGGAGGTCGAGCCGCGCCCCGAGGGCGTGCGGGTGGTGTGGTTCGACGAGCAGCTGCAGGAGCCCTTCGAGCTGCTGGCCGAGCAGGCCGTCTGCGCCCTGCCGCGCTTCGTGGCCCGCCACCTCGTGACGCCCTGGCGCGCGTCGAAGCCGGCCTTCCTGGATGAGACCGTCTACGCCCCCTGGGTGGTGGCCAACCTGACGCTGCGCGACCGGCCCCGGGGCCGCGGCTTCCCGCTCGCGTGGGACAACGTGCTGTACGACAGCCCGGCGCTGGGCTACGTGGTGGCCACCCACCAGGCCGGCCGCGACCAGGGCCCCACCGTGCTGACCTGGTACCTGGCGGTGCTGGACGACGACCCGAAGAAGGCCCGCGAGCGGCTGCTCAAGGCCACCTGGGAGGAGTGGGTGGCCGTGATCCTGGCCGACCTCCGCCCGGCTCACCCGGGCCTGCACGAGCTGGTCGAGCGGGTGGACGTGATGGTCTGGGGCCACGCCATGGTCCGGCCCCGGCCCGGCTTCATGTGGGGCCCGGCCCTGCCGGCCTCGGCCGCGCCGCTGGGGCGCCTGCACTTCGCCCACACCGACCTCTCGGGCATGGCGCTCTTCGAGGAGGCCCAGGCCTGGGGCGTGAAGGCGGCCGAGGCCGTCCTGCGCCAGCGCGGCCAGCGCTTCACGAGCTGGCTCGACTAGCCGCGCGCGGGGCTGACGGACCCCGCGCGCCACCGGTGACCCGGTCAGACTGGCCGCGGCCCGGGTGCGTTCACGGGCCGGACGGCTTGGGGCCCTGTGTCGGCATCGCGGGCGTCGGCGCAGCGCGCCCGAGGAACCGCAGGGCCAGATCCCACTGGCCGTCGGGCTCCACGGTCTCGCCAGCGGGCACGACGCTGACCTTCGCCACCGTGATGTGACCCGACTCGGGATCCCGGGCGTGCACGGCCGCGTCGACGATCGGGTGCTGCACCGTGAAGACGGCGCAGGCCGACTGCAGCGGCGCCGCCGGGTCACGGCGATCGGAACCGCGATCGAAGTAGCCGCACTCCATCCGCTCGACCCTCACGTCGGCGCTCCCCACGTCCACGCCCGCCAGGTGGCCGACTCGTTTGCGGACGTCGCCGACCGGGACGACTCGCTGACTCGCACCGGTCCGGGTGTACTCAGGCCAGTCGAAGTCGAAGCCGCCGATCGTGCCGTCGCTGCCGAAGAGGATCCGCACCTTGGAACCGGGTCCGACGACGTGTACGCCGTCGATCGTGCGCCCGTAGACGACGTTCGCTCCCGCGACGGTCTCGGGCACGGGCTTGGCTCCCGCGGCGGTCGATCCGCCGCCGGCGACCTGGTACTCCGTGAAGAGCGGCACGAGCTCCTCTCCCTGGCCGAGGCGCACGACGTCGCGAAGCTCGACGGAGATGAAGTGGCGCCCCTTGGCCTCGAGGTCGTCCTGCTTGGGCCGGCTGGCCAGCGGGACCCGCGGGTTGGCCGCGCCCTCGAGGTAGGCGAAGTTGCGGTAGCGAGCGAGCCTCCCGTCGCCGGCGACTTCGAGGATCCAGCCCGGAGCGCGCAGGAGCGTGGCCTTTGCGCCGACCTCCGTCTTGGCCTTGCCGCCGAGCACGATCTTCTCGACCGGCAACGTCAGGCGGGACTTGAGCGCGTCGAGCGTGGCCTGGCGGCCCGCGCCCGGCGTCACGCGCAGGAGCGGCAACTGCTGAACGCCCAGGCCGTCCTTGAGGGACCGTTGGATGAGCTGCCGGCGAGCCGGGAAGTCGGCAGCCTGCAGCAGCGAAGCCCCCGCTGCCAGCAGACCGATGCCGAGGACCACGCCCGTTCTCTTCTTCATCGCGTCCTCCTTGGGTCGCCTGCCTTCCCACCGGCGCTCACAGGTTGTTCCAGTACCAGTAGCAGTACCAGCCGATCTGGTTGTCCCTCAGCCGCGGATACGACGTGTAGTTCTGCCACTTCATCGTGTCGCGGCGGCTCTCGCAGTTGGCCTGGTTCGTGCCCGCGGCCATGACCGCGACGTCCTGGTCGGTCCACCAGTCCGAGTTCCCGTCCTTCCAGGCGTACTTGATCGTGTAGCCCTTCTGCAGGTTGTCGGCGAAGTCCTCTCCCGTCTCGTCCGTGGTGGTTCCGTCGTAGAGCTTGTCGTGGCTTCCCGCGGCGAATCGCAGGCCGCCGCGGAAGATCGGTCCCATGCGCGTCCACATCTTTCCGTCGCTGAACTTCAGGGTTTCGCACGAGTACGTGGCGAAGATGCTCAGACCGTAGGACTCGTCTCCGAGGCGCATGCTCGCCGAGTCGGCCAGCTGGTTCTGGTCCCACATGGCCCAGACCGAGCTGGTGGACCAGCCGCCGCCGTGGGTCGAGGCGTAGAAGAGGTTGACGTTGTCGAGCGTCAGCTGATCGCCGCCGGTCTCCCACCACCACTTGGCGCCGTGGAGGTTGTAGTAGAAGACCTTCGAGTCGGTGTCGTCGAGCTCGTCGTTGAACCAGCCGCAGCGGTTCCAGGTGTAGTCGAGCTCCACCTGCCAGTTGTTCTGATACTCGCGTTGGCAGCCGGCGCCGAAGCGCGCGGCTCCGAAGGCGGCAGACGCCCAGAGCGACAGGGCGACCGGAAACAAGACGAGCCTGAAGCGCATTCGCACCTCCCTCAGCGCGGTTCGCGACCCAGGCGATCTCACCGAGCGCCTGTGGCCCAAGCGGGCACCCCGCTCCACCCGCTTTTTTCCGAGGAGGTACTACCATATGCATAAAATGTAGCGTTCTGTCAAGAAGAAAAGACGACTTCCCGGGGACGAGCCCGGCGGGCCCCGTGGCGACCGCCGTATGGAGCGCCTCGGGACGGGGAGGGCCAGGGAGCCCTCGGGGCTAGACTGGCCCAATGCCCCGCCTAGCCCGAAGCCAGCTCCTGTTGGGCGGCCTGACGCCGGCCCGCTTCCTCGAGCGCCACTGGCAGAAGCGGCCGCTCTGCGTGCGCCAGGCCTTCCCGGACTTCGTCGACCCGCTCTCCCCCGACGAGCTGGCCGGCCTGGCCTGCGAGCCCGAGGTGGAGTCGCGCCTGGTGCTCGAGCGCGGCCCGCGCCGGCCCTGGCAGGTCTTCCACGGCCCCCAGGACCCGCGCCGCCTGCGCCGCCTGCCCACGCGCGACTGGACCCTGCTGGTGCAGGAGGTCGACAAGCACCTGCCGGCCGTGGCGGCCCTGATGCGCCCCTTCGACTTCGTGCCGCGCTGGCGCCTCGACGACGTCATGGTCAGCTTCGCGCCGCCCGGCGGCACGGTCGGCCCGCACGTCGACTCGTACGACGTGTTCCTGGTCCAGGGGCGCGGCCGGCGGCGCTGGCAGGTCGGCTCGGGCGGCACGGGCGCGCTGCGCCCCGGCCTCGACCTGCGCATCCTGAAGAGCTTCCGGCCCGAGGCGGAGTGGGTGCTGGAGCCGGGCGACCTGCTCTACGTGCCGCCCGGACTGGCCCACCACGGCGTGTCGCTGGAGGACACCCTGACGTACTCGGTGGGCTTCCGCGCGCCTCGCCGGGCCGACGTGCTGCTGCGCTTCCTCGAGCAGGCCGTCAACACCACCGACGGGGAGCGCTTGTACGGCGACGCCGGCCTGCGGCCGGCGCGCGAGCCGGGCGAGATCGACCCGGCGGCGCTGGAGCGGCTGGTCGCCATCGTGCGCGAGGAGATCGAGCGCGTGCTCGCGGGCGACTTCCCGCGGCTGATGGGCCAGCTGCTGACCGAACCGCG
>JBDIBD010000140.1:0-10312 GCA_039812725.1 Vicinamibacteria bacterium
GGTGCCGGCCCAGGCCCGCACGAGCCACTGCGCCACGAGGCCCGCGCCGCCCAGGCTGGCCATCAACAAGAGGCGGTTGCTGGGGAACGTCGCGGCCGCGGGGACCAGCGACAGGAGCAGGCCGGCCGCCAGGAAGCGCGCCACGCGGTCGGAGCGCAGCAGCGGCCACAGCAGCGCGCCCACCGCGACGAGCAGCGCGCAGGCGGCCAGCCAGAAGGCCTGCCGCCCCCCGGGGGAGAGCGCGCCGTGCAGGTCGGCCGGCAGGGCGAACTGGCCGAAGAAGAGGATCGGGCCGCGCTCGAGCAGGGCCCCCGCGAACTCGAGCGGGCTGCCCAGCGGGTCCACGTACAGAAGCGAGTGGCGCGTGCCGTAGCCCTGGGCGCGGTAGAGCAGGGCCCAGCCCAGGCCCACCAGGGCGCCGGGCGCCAGCGAGGCCAGCCGGGCGCGCCACGGGCCGCGCTCGAGGAAGAGCGCGTGCGCCAGCAGGTAGCCGCCCGTAGCCACGGCCATCTCGCCTCCGAGCAGCCCCAGGGCCAGGCACAGCGGCGCGAGCAGCGCGCCTGGCCGCCAGCCCTCCGCCCGCCAGCGGTGGTGGGCCAGAAGGCACAACAGGCCGAAGAACGACGCCACCAGCGCGTTGCGGTTGGCGATCCAGGCGGCGGGCGTGCCGTGGCCGTCGTCGAGCGCGAACAGCAGGCCGGCCAGGCCGGCCGCGGCGGGGGCCAGGCCCAGCCGGCCGAAGAGCGCCGCCGCGGCCGCCACGCAGGCCCCCAGCCAGAGCAGCGAGTGGGCGTGCATGAGCGCGGGGCTGCGGGGCCAGAGCGCGAAGTCGAGGCCGTGCGTCAGTCCGGAGAGCGGCCGCCAGAAGGCCAGTTGCAGGCGCTCGTCGGTCCACCACGGCACGCTGGCGTGGTCGCGGGCCTGGCGCGTGAAGGCCGGGTCGCCGCGGAAGAAGGCGAAGACGTCGCCTGGCGGGCGGGCCCAGGCGGGGTCCTGCGGCGGGCGGGAGAGGGCCAGGCGCAGGTAGTGGTCGTCGAGCTGGAAGCCCAGCCCCAGCGCGGGCAGGCTGAGGGCCACCGCCAGCGCGGCCAGCAGCAGCGGGTGGCGAGGACGGGTCGGGCGCTGCATGGCGAGCGGCATTGTAGGCACCCGCAAAGGAAAAGGGCGGGGGCCGTTGGGCCCCCGCCCGGGTTACGGCTGGCGGTCTACCGCGGCCCGACGATGGTCCAGTCGGTCGGGTTGGGCGACGGGTTGTTGGGGCTGGTGAACTCGCCGAAGGTGCGGTTGCCGGCGAAGTCCATGTACCAGACCACGTACTTGCCGGACGTGGCGTTGCGCCAGACGATGTCCTTCGTGTTGGCGGTGCCGCCGGTGCCGAGGCCGTAGTCGCCGGCCGCCAGCACCTTCCAGTTGTTGTCGCCCGCGTTGGCCGGCACGGTGAAGGCGCCGGTGATGCGCACCACGCTCGCGTTCATCCACCAGTAGACGATCTTGCCGGAGGTCGAGTTGTACCAGAGGAAGTCGGTGGCGCCGTCGTTGTTCATGTCGAAGGCGCCCACGATCTCCCAGTTGGAGTCCACGGCCTGGTCGGGGGTCGGGATGATGTTGCCGACCTTGGCGGTGCCGTTCATGGTCCAGATCACGATCTTCTGGGACGTGAAGTTCCTCCAGACGATGTCGGGCTTGCCGTCGGCGTTGAAGTCGGCCGTGGCGGAGAGCTTCCAGTTGGTGGCCAGCGTCGGAGCGCCCGAGATCGGCACGGCGGCGCCGACTCGCGTGGCCGAGGTGCCGTTCATGAGCCAGAACTCGACAGCGCCGGTGGCGTTGTTCCAGAAGACCAGGTCGTTCCAGGAGTCGCCGTTGAAGTCGTCGACGCCCGAGATCTGCTGGTTGACCGTGGCCGGGACGGGGCTGAAGGTCAGCTCGCTGGTGCGGGCCACTCCGTTCATCAGCCAGACGTGGTTGTTGGGGGCGACCGTGTTGCCGATGTAGAGGTCGGTCTGCAGGTCGTTGTCGTAGTCGCCCTTCCTGAAGACCACGGCGGTGGACTGGCTGGCGCTGTTGTTGCCGGGCACGGGGTCGCCGGTGCTGGCCGAGACCGAGGCGGCGTTGCTGATGTTGCCGGGAGCGTTGGTGGTGGCCACCACGGTCACCGAGCTGTTGCCGGCGGCGGCCAGGGCGCCCAGGTTGCAGGTCACGACACCGGCGGCGTGGGTGCAGGTGGGGCTGCCGGGGGTCGAGGAGACGAAGGTCGTGCTGGCCGGCAGGGTGTCGGTCAGGGTCACGCCGGAGGCGTCGGACGGGCCGGCGTTGGCGACCGACAGGGTGTAGGTCAGGTTGCGGTGCACGCCCACCGGATCGAGGTCGTCGGTGTTGGTGACGGCCAGGTCGGCCGAGGGCGTCAGCGTGTCCGTGTCGGTGGCGCTGTTGTTGCCCGGCACCGGGTCGGTGGTGCTGCTCGAGACGGTGGCGGTGTTGCTGAGCGTGCCGGTGGCCGAGGGGGCGATGTTGCAGGTGGCGGTGTAGGTCACCGAGGCGCCGTTCGGCAGGTTGACGCTGGTGTCGTTGATGTTGCCGGCGCCGGCGGCCGTGCAGGTGCCGCCGCCCGCGCCGACGCAGGTCCAGTTGCAGGTCAGGGTGGCCGGGAACGTGTCGGCCACCGTCGCGCCGGTGACGCCCTGCGGGCCGGCGTTGCTGGCGGTGATGGTGTAGGTCGTGCTGCCGCCCGGCGTGGCCGTGGCGAGGCCGTCGGTCTTGGTGATCGACAGGTCGGCGCCCAGCGGCTGGCAGGCGGTGACCGTCACGTCGTCGACGGCCAGGCCGCCCAGCGACACCGAGCTGTCGCCGTCCAGGTGGAAGCGCAGCTGGAAGTCGTTCTGGCCCAGGAAGCTCGACACGTCAGCCGTGCGGCTGGCCCAGCCGGCGCTCTCCTGGATGGTCACGCTCGGGCTGCCGACGGGGTCGGTCATGGTGGCGTCCATCCACTCCCACAGCCGCTTCGGGGTCGCCCCGGCATCGACGTCCTGGGCGTCCACGAAGGCGTGGTCGAAGCTGGCGCTCTCCATCTGGTAGCGCTGGTGCCAGGTGGCCAGCACCGGGCCCACCAGGCCGGCGGTCGAGAGGTCGATGGCCGGCGAGAGCAGGTTCTGGTCGCTGCTCAGGCTGTAGGTGCCGGCCAGGTTGGTCTTCCAGCAGTTCGTGCCGCTGTTGCAGGTGGTGAAGGGCACGGCCGACGGCAGCCCGCGGGCCCAGTCGTCCAGGGTGCCGGAGTGCGTGAAGCCGCCGTCGTTCGTCTCGAAGTCGGAGCTGTAGATCGTGACCGGGCCCGTGCCGACCGGGCAGGTCGGCAGCGGTGCCGGCTCGCAGACGCGGATGCTCCAGCCGGTCAGGGTGCCGCCGTTGGCGTCGGCCACGTCGTCGCGCAGGTCGAGGGTCCAGGTTCCGCCGGCGTCCTCGCCGTCGAGCCAGCTCAGGCGGTAGCTCAGCTCGGGCTTGACCACCAGGTTCTTCAGCACGGTGTACAGCGGCGGGATGGCGGCCTCGTCGTCGAAGGTGGCGTCCATCTGCGTCTGCCCGCCGGTGACTGTGGCGCCGATGTCGGTGAAGAGCCCGTTGTCGTTGCCGGCCGGCGAGCGCAGGTGGGCGTCGATCTGGTTCATCTGGGCGTGGTTGAGCTGCACCGACACGTCGATGTCGGCGATGCGCGGGTTGCCCGGGACGGTGATGGTCGAGCTCACCAGGGTCGCGCCAGGGCCGATGGTCTGGGGCACGTCGGTCGAGGTGTACGTGGTGCAGTTCACGCCCTCGGTCAAGGCCGGGTGGACGCTGACGCTCAAGGCGTAGGTGGCCGTCGGACCGCCCGTGGCCGCCGTGGCGGAGTCCACGAAGGCGTAGTAGGTGCCGGAGGTCTTGACCGTCATGACGAGCGCCTCGGACAGCGGGTTCGTGGCGCTACCGGTGCTGGTGTCGTCGACCACCAGGATCTGGTTGCCGGCGTCACCGAAGAGCGCGATGCCCAGGCGGCCGTTCCACTGCACGTTGTCGCGCTCGGGGTCGAGGTCGAGGCTCATGAAGACCGTGTCGCCGGCGTTGGCCGTGAAGCTGTACCAGTCCTGCTCCGTGGCCAGGGCCGGGTTGCGGGCGCCGCTCACCCAGCCGTTGCCGGGCAGCGGGTTGGCCGTGGCCGGCGCGTCGTTGGGCTCGGTCTCCGGCACGGGCGTCTCGGCGCCGCTCTGCAGCCGCACCCACAGCTCGTAGGGCCGCAGCTGGTTGGTGGCGCTGAAGTGCTTCACGCGCAGGTAGTAGGTCCCGGCCGAGGGCAGCGTGGCCCCGGCGATGGTCGAGGCGTTGGCCCCGTAGGAGCCGTCGTTGTCGTCGCTCTCGATCACGGTGGTGCCGTCGGAGGCGTACAGGTCGAGCACGGAGTCGCTGCTGCCGTTGGCGCTGAAGCTGGTCATGGTCGCGGCATAGACCTTGTCGCCGGCCAGGGCCGTGAACGAGTAGTAGTCCTCGTCGGCGTTGGGGTACACGCTGCCCAGCGCGCGCACGTTGCGGCCGCCCAGCGCCGTGGCCGTGGCCGGCGTGCCGTTGGGCTCGGCCTCACGCACCACGCTGGTGGGAGGAGCCGAGCCGCTGACCACGTCGGTGTCCGTCGCGCTGTTGTTGGCCGGGGTGGGGTCGATCTCGACCGGCGTCACGGTGGCGGTGTTGACGACCGTGCCGCTGGCCGAGGGCGAGACGTTGCAGGGCGCCGTGTAGGTGACCGAGGCGCCGGCTGGCAGGCTGACCGTCGCGTCGTTGATGTTGCCGGAGCCGGAGGCGGCGCAGGTGCCGCCGCCCGCGCCGGAGCAGCTCCAGGTGCAGGTCAGGCTGGCCGGGAAGGTGTCGGCCACCGTGGCGCCCGTGGCGCCGGGCCCGGCGTTCGCGGCCGTGATGGTGTAGGTCGTCGTGCCGCCGGGCGTCACGGCTGCGACGCCGTCGGTCTTGGTGATCGAGACGTCGGCCAGCGGGGCCACGGTGTCGGTGTCGGTGGCGCTGTTGTTGCCGGGCACCGGGTCGCTCACGCTGCTCGAGACGGTGGCGGTGTTGGCGATCGAGCCGGTGGCCGCGAGCGACACGGTGCAGCTCGCGGTGAACGTGACCGAGCCGCCCACCGGCAGGTTGACGGTGTCGTTGATGTTGCCGGAGCCCGAGGCCGTGCAGGTGCCGCCGCCGGCGCCCGAGCAGGTCCAGGAGCAGGTCAGCACGGCCGGGAAGGTGTCGGCCACCGTGGCGCCGGAGACCGGGCCGGAGCCCGCGTTGCTGGCGGTGATCGTGTAGGTCAGGCTGCCGCCCGGGATGGCGGTGGTGACCCCATCGGTCTTGGTGATCGACAGGTCGGCCGGCACCGTGACCTCGTCGGCGCCGACGGTGGGCGCGATGCCCGAGCGCGTCTGGGCGTCGAAGTCGACCGTCACACCGGCCACCGGGGTGCCCGCCAGGAGGGCGGGGCTGCCGGCCAGCAGGTGCAGGTCGCTGGTCGAGGTGTAGAGCGGATCGGCCTCGAACGAGCTGGCGTCGTCCGCCACCGCCGCCTGCCAGCCGGCCAGGTTGGCGTAGTCCGCACCGGTCGCCGCGCCCAGCGAGCCGCTGCGGAAGAAGCCCGCGTTGGCGCCGCTGGAGAAGAAGCCGTTGTAGTTCGAGTCGAGGTTGGCGAAGGTGGTCGTGACCATGCCGATGGCGTAGCTCTTGGCGCTGGCCCCGCCGCCGGAGGCGATCTGCGTCGTGGCGAGCAGGTTGTCGCGCAGCACCACCGTCGGGTCCGTGCCGGTGACGGCCAGCGCGAAGCTCGGCGTCTGGCTGGCCACCACCCCGCGGTCGCCGGTCATCGAGACCGAGTTGTAGTAGAGCCGCGTGGTCGCGCCGGTCACGCCCGCCACGAAGATGCCGGCCGGGATGTCCGGTGACGTGGACGGGGCCGTGACGCCCGTGATCATGTTGTTGACGATCGTGTTGGGCCCGGCCGTGCCGCCCGCCACCGCGATGCCGGCCGCCGAGAAGCCCGTGGTGCTGGCGCTGTTGACGCCGTTGATCCTGTTGCGG
This sequence comes from Vicinamibacteria bacterium, assembly GCA_039812725.1. Taxonomy (GTDB): domain Bacteria; phylum Acidobacteriota; class Vicinamibacteria; order Fen-336; family Fen-336; genus JBDIBD01. The sequence continues at coordinate 6,082 of JBDIBD010000140.1, forward strand.
GCCACGAGCGCGTTGATGACGCCGCCGCTGGTCGTGGTCGAGGTGTCGATGCCCTGCGTGCCGACCCCGATGCCCACGCCGTCGGCGCTCTCGTTGGTGTCGAGGCCGCCGACGCTGTTCTCGGTGATCTGGACGCCGTCCTCGTTGAAGACCACGATGCCGACCCGGCGGATGCGGTCGGTGGTCGTGGCCGAGAGGTCGTTCTGGGCGATCACCGAGCCGACGTTCGGGTTGACCGCGCTCGCGCCGGCCGAGTAGATACCGTAGATGGCGCGCTTGACGGCGCAGTTCTCGACCCGGTTGTTGTCGTTGTCGGTGCCGGCCGTCCCGACCGTGTTGCCGCCCAGGGCGATGCCGACCAGCGTCGTGGTGGGATCCTGGCCGACCACGTTGAGGTTCTTCAGGGTCACGTTCTGGGCGCCGTTCGTGCCGCTCATGACCGCGATCACCACGGCCGAGGTGCCCGTGTTCGTGTTCTGGAGGGTCAGCTCGCGCAGCAGCGGGTCGCCGCCCACCGCGTCACCCGCGGTGGGGAGGCTGGCGAACGTCGCCGCGGTGGAGCCGTCCAGCCGCACCCGGTCGGTCCCGAAGAACCGGATCAGGGCGCCGGTGTTGCTGCCGGTGATCGTGCGCGGCGCGCCGCTGGGCTTGATCAGCATGGTGTAGCCGCCCACGCCGTCCTCGGCCCACTGGTTGAGGGCGTTGGTGCCCAGCTCGCCGGCCAGGTCGCTGACGATGTTGAGCACCACGTTGCCGGTCAGCGCCCCGGCGTTGATGGCCTCGAAGATGCCGCCGGCGTTGGTCAGCGAGGTGTAGGTCTGGCCCGTGCCGATGTCGTACGAGCCCGTGAAGGCCGTGACGATCGTGTAGGTGTTGGGCGTGGCTGGAGGCGTGGTGACGTTGTTGACGTCCGTGGCCACGGCGCCGCCCGGGTTCGAGCCGACGTTGCCCAGCGAGTCCTGGGCGATCACGAAGTACGAGATCACGTCGGCGGTGGTCACGCCGCCCAGGTCCGCGTTGTTGATCACGCAGTCCCAGGTGCCGTTGTTGACCGTGCCGCCGGTCAGGCTGCAGGCCTGCGAGAAGTAGGAGCCGGCGCCCTTGCGGTAGTAGATGCGCGGCGCCAGGCCGCCCGTGGCCACGCCGGTCACGTCGGTCAAGGTGGCGGTCTGCGTGCGGTTGGTGACGAGCGAAGTGTTGCCGAGGGCCGTGTAGGAGATGGCCGGCGGCGTCAGGTCCACGCCCAGGAAGTTGCCCGCGTCGGCCCCGATGTCCGTGGGCGTCAGGCTGGCGCGCACCTGGCCGTCGAAGTCGTCGGTCACGGACCCGATCGCGAAGCCGTTGCCCTCGACCACCGTCAGCACCGCGCCGTTGATGTGCAGGTCGGGCGTGGCCGCCGTGGGCGCGAGGTACTGCGGGTCGAGCGCGAAGCTGTTCGCGTCCTGGCCCGTGGCGGCCTGCCAGGCCGCCAGGTTGGCCTGGTCGACCGCGTTGAACAGGCCCGTGAAGCCGCCCGTGCCACTGGCGCGCAGGACGTTGTTGTTGCTGGTCAGGCCGGCCGGGCTGGGCGCCGTGCCGCCCACGCGGATGGCGTAGTGCTTGCCCGTGGCCGCACCGTTGCTGCGGGCGTTGTAGAAGACGTTGTCGCGGTAGTTGCGGGTGTTGGTGGTGATCGAGCTCTGGAAGGCGAACGAGTTGGCCGTGCCGGCCGCCACCGCCGCGCCGCCGATGTAGACGCTGTTGAAGTAGAAGTTGTCGGTGCCGGCGACGGTCTCGTTGATGCCGTTGATCTGCGGGCTGTTGGCGGTCATGTCGCTGCCCAGCGCGATCATGTTGTTCTGGTAGGTCGCGGCGCCGGCCTGCACGTTGATCCCGTTCACGGTGGCCGTGGCGCCGGTGCTGGGCGTGTTCAGCGAGTGGATGAAGTTGCGCTGCACCAGGTGCGTGCCCGTGGTGGACCCGTTGTAGTGCAGGCCGGTGACCCACACGGCCCCGGTGGCGTTGGTGTTGCTCAAGGCCCTGACCGTGTTCTGGCTGACGTTGTTGCCGATGGTCGCGCTGGTGTCGTCGATCCACAGCCCGATGAGCGAGGCTGCGGAGCCGGTGCCGACGTTGGCCGCGTTCATCGAGAGGTTCGAGATCGCGTTGCCGCCCACGACGCAGGCGCCCGACTGGCAGTACAGCCCGATCATGCGCGAGGCGGTCGAGGCGCTGGTGTTCGAGAGCGGGGCCGCGGCCGTGCCCACGGTGTTGGCGGTCATCGTGTTGGTGACGGTCGAGCTGGTGAAGGCACGGATGCCGTAGAAGATCAGGCTACCAGCCCCGGTGTTCGTGGCCGTGATCCCGGCCACGACGTTGTTGGAGACGTTGGCGACGGCCGACGGGAAGTAGTAGATCCCGTACACTTCCATGGCCGAGGCGTTGTTGCTGGTGATCGAGATGGCGCCCGGCGTGGTCAGGCTGCCGATGGTGTTGCCGGTCACGTTGCCGATGTTGGCGAGGCCAGCGTTGACACTGATGCCGACGAAGGCCCCGCTGGTGCTGGTGCCACCCACCACGCCGCTCAGATTGATGGCCGTGATGGTGTTGCCCTGGATGCTCGTGGCGGTGGTGGCCCCCAGCGAAGAGAGGTTGATCGGCAGGAATTTCGAGCCGGTCCCGATCCCGACGAACGTGTAGGTGCCCGTGCCGGCGCTCGAGGCGAATCCGATGGTGTTTCCGGTGATCTGGAAGTTGTTGCCCGACGAGTTGGCGATCCAGATGGCGGCGTGCGTGGCGCCCGTGGTCTGGGTGCGGGTGCCCGTCTGGTAGAACTTGTTGTTGGTGAAGTTGCAGTCGGTCGTGCCCCCGGCCACGTAGATGCCCGCGCTGGTCACGGCCGCGCCGAAGAAGTCGAAGATGTTGTTGCCCGTGACGACGTTGCCGCTGTTGTTGATGGCGGTGGTGGTGGTCGAACCGTTGAAGTAGACGCCCTTGGTGGGCAGGTTCGCGCCGGCCGGGCCGATGTTGTTGTTCGAGATCGTGTTGTTGTCGTTGCCGTTGGCCGTCAGGGCGTCGGTGCTGAAGAAGATGTTGCCGCCGTTCGTGGCCACCGCCGCGCTGAACGAGCCCAGGATCGTCGCGTTGGTGACCACGTTGCTCGTGGCCCCGCTGATGAAGCGGATCGTGCTCGTCCCCGACGTGGCCGAGGCCGTGGTGTTCGAGATGGTCAGCGAGTTGCCACCCGTGTTGAGGCCGTCGATGGTGACGTTGTCGGCCCCGTTCAGGTCGATCAGCGGCGACCCTGCCGCGATCGCGCCCGAGATGGTGCGGGCCGCGCCGCCCGTGGGCGAGATCGCGATCGAGGCGTAGAGCGCCGCGCCCGAGCCGCTGGCGTTCAGGACCGCGGGCGCCGTCTCGGTCGTGTCGGCGCTGATGCCGATCGTGATCACCCCTTGGTGGGTGCCCAGGTTGATCGCGTCGAACGCGTCCTTGAGGGTCAGGTAGCTGGCGTTGGGCGTGCCGGCCGTGGCGGTCACGTCGACCTGGGCCGCGGCGCTGCCGGCCAGCAGCAGCCCGGCCAGGAGCACGGCCAGGAAGCCGAAGCGGCGGGGCGTCGACGTGAAGGACTTGTAGGCGGGGTGATCCATAGGGCCTCGGGGCAGGCGTCAGCCTGCGACTAGCGGCTCGTTCGAGTTGCGTCGGGAGCTGGGCACGGCAGGCCCTCGCGTCGAGGGCCGGAAAGGATGAGGGCGGTGGTGCGGTTCGCGGGCAGGCCCCGGCCGGAGGGGGGAAGTCTCCGACCCGAGTACAGGCTCAGCTGCGGCTGGCATTGGATGGTGGGCTCGCGCCCGGCGGCTGTGTGTTAACGCGGAGAGTAATGACGGGCGGGGAGCAAGTCAACCGCCCGGCCGGGGGCGCGCCGCCCTACTCGACGTACCCCAGCGCCCGCAGCCGCTCCTGGGCCTCGGGGTCGAGCGTGACCTCGGTGGCGTCGGCCGCCAGCCGCCGGGCCGAGCGCTCGAACAGGGCCGCGCGGCCCAGCAGGGCCTGCAGCGCCGCCGGCTGGCGGCCGGCCAGGTCGTCCTGGTCCAGCGGGTCGCGCAGCAGGTCGTAGAGCTGCGGCGGCTGGGGCGCGGACGGCCCGCCCTCGATCAGCTTCAGGCCGCCGGCCAGGCCGGCGCGCAGGTCGCGCACGGTCCCCGAGGGCTCAGGCCGCTCGAGGTGCAGGAACAGCGTGCGCTCGGGCGGC
>JBDIBD010000141.1:0-10268 GCA_039812725.1 Vicinamibacteria bacterium
GCGGCCCCGGGCCAGCTCGACGCCGGCCGGGGCGGCCACGCGCCGCGGCCGGCCCACCGGCAACGAGAGCGTGACGTAGCGCGCCAGGGGCGTGTAGCGCGGCAGGCCCGGCAGGCCGGCCTCGAGCACCCGGCGGGCGCGGGCGTTGTCGCACAGGATGCTGGTGTATTCGAAGGGCAGCTCGTCGGGCAGGCGCGCGTCCAGGAGCAGGCGGTAGCCCTCGGCCGCCAGCCGGCGCGGGAGGCGCACGCCGGGCGCGAGACGCAGCTGGGCCAGGTAGCCGACGCGGCGGGGCCGCCCCTCCCAGAAGACGGCCTGCACGCGGCGCGCGCCCATGCCGAGCACGCGGCCCGCGCCGTCGCGCAGGACGATGCGCGCGTGGCGCTCGCCCTCCACCGCCACGGCCGGCTCGAGGTCGGGCTCGCGCTCCAGCGTCAGGCGGATGGCGCCGGCCATGGGCGACTCGCGCAGCAGGCGGCGCAGCTCCGGCTCGTCCTCCGGCCGGGCCAGCTCCACCCGCAGGCCGCTCACGCCGCCTCGATCAGCGTCCCCGGCCAGTCCTCGACCCCGAGCGGGAAGTGGTTGCGCCCCGCCACGTCGGCGCGGTGGAGCGCGTTGATCAGGTAGAAGTTGCGCCACATGAACGGGTCGGCGCGGTTGACCGCGTCGAGGCCGCGCCGCAGGATGCCGGGCCACGAGTAGAACTCGCGCCGCGCGGCCACGCAGCCGCGCTCGACCTCCTCGGGCGCGAGCCGGGCCGGGCGGAAGGGCACCATGTTGTAGCGGTAGCGCTCGTCCAGCCACCAGCGCTCGAAGGTCAGGCGCCCCTCGGCCTGCAGGCGCTCGTAGAGCGGCGTCCCGGGGAAGGGCGTGAGGTGGTTGAAGGCCGCGATGTAGAAGCCGTGCCGGCGGGCGAAGTCGACGGCGGCGCCGAAAGACTCGGGGCCGTCGTGGTCGTAGCCGAAGACGAACGTGCCGTAGACCCGGATCCTGTGCCGGCGTAGGTTGGCGAGCGCCACCTCGTAGCCGCCGCGCATCGAGTTGAAGCGCTTGTTCATCAGCGCCAGGTTGGCCGGGTCGAGGCTCTCGAAGCCGATCAGCACCCCCTGGCAGCCGCTCCTGGCCATCAGCTCCAGGCACTCCTCGTCGTGGGCGGCGTCGATGGCCGCCTGGCTGACCCAGCGCAGCTTGAGCGGCGCCAAGGCCCGGAACAGCTCCTTGGCCGCGGCCAGGTCCGAGGTCACGTTGTCGTCCACGAAGAAGAGCAGCCTGGAGCGGCGCGCCACCTCGGCCGCCTCGGCTACGATCTCGTCCACCGGCCGGCGGGTCTGCGAGGCCTGGAAGACGGTCTGCACCGCGCAGAACTCGCAGCGGAAGCGGCAGCCCCGGCCGGCCTCCACCAGGCCGACCTTCAGGTAGCGCCGGCCGGCGAAGAGGCGCCGGTCGGGCCTGGCGCCCCGCAGGGCCACGCGGCCGTCCTGGCGGTAGAGCTTCTGCCCGCGGCCGTGGCGCCAGTCGTCGAGCACCTGCGGCCAGAGCGCCTCGGCCTCGCCCACTACGACACTCTCGGCGTGGCGCGCCACCTCGTCGGGGCAGAGCGTGGCGTGGAAGCCGCCCATCACCACCGGCACGCCGCGGCGGCGGTACTCCGAGGCGATCTGGTAGCTGCGCCGCGCGGTGTAGGTCTCGACCGAGAGCGCCACCAGGTCGGTCGGCTGGTCGAAGGGAATGTCCTCGAGCCGGTCGTCGTAGAAGCGCAGCTCCACGTCGCGCGGCGTCAGGCCGGCGATCAGCGCCGGCGGCAGCGGCTCCATCTGCCAGGTGCGGATGTAGTCGCGCGAGCCGGCCCGGCGGCCGATGCAGGGGTGGACGAGCGTCAGCCTCACGCGGCGGGCCGCGCCAGGCGCGGGGCGCCCAGGATCCAGTCGCAGTTGTAGAAGCGGTGCAGGTTGCGGCCGTAGAAGCGGTAGCCGAGGTTGGAGCCGAGCGCCACCGGCCAGGGGGCCGGCGAGACCCGCAGGCGGCGCGCCATCGAGGCCCACGAGTAGGCCTGTCGCCAGGCCCGCTCGATGCCGCGCTGGAGCTGCTCCACGTTCATCTGGGCCGGCTGGAAGACCACGTGCTGGCCGTCGTACAGCTCCCAGTTGCGCGTCAGGATCCGTCCCTCGCGCTCGAGCCGCTGGTAGAGACCGGTGCCCGGGAAGGGCGTCACCACCGCGAAGCGCGGCAGGTCGATGCCGGCTTCCACCGCGAAGCGCGCGGTCTGGTCGAAGACCTCTGGCGTGTCGTGGTCGAGGCCGAAGACGAAGCAGCCCTGCAGCGCGATGCGGTGGCGGTGCAGCGCCTCGACCACCCCCCTGAACTGGTCGGGGTGGTTGAAGCCCTTGCACGACTGGCGCAGGTTGGCGCTCGAGATCGACTCGAGCCCCATCAGCAGGCCGCGGCAGCCCGAGCGCGCGCACAGCGCCAGCAGCTCCGGGTCGTCGGCCAGCAGCACCGTGGCCAGCCCGTACCACTGCACCCGCAGCGGCACGAGCGCCTCGAACAGCCGCAGGGCGTGGTCGCGGTCGGCGATCAGGTTGAGGTCCACGAAGATCAGCTTCTTCGAGCCCTTGCGGCGGACGTCCTCGACCACCTCCTCGACCGGCTTCTGGTACGGCTTCAGCCCCCAGGCCGAGGGGACCACGCAGAAGTCGCAGGAGTGCACGCAGCCGCGCGTGGCCTCGAAGACGTCGTCGGTGACGTAGTCGCGGCCGGGCAGCAGCTCGCGGCGCGGGAAGGGCCGGCCGGCCAGGCCGAGGCCCGGCGCCTGGACGTAGCGCGGCTTCATCCGTCCCGCGGCGAAGTCGCGCAGCAGCTCGGGCCAGGTGTCCTCGGCGTAGCCCACCACCACCGCGTCGGCGTGCGGCTGCGCGTCGTCGGGGACCAGCGTCACGTGCGGCCCGCCCAGCACCACGGTCTTGCCGCGGCGGCGGAGCTCGGCCGCCAGCTCGTAGGCCCGCACGGCCGTGCCCGTGATGACGGTCAGCCCGACCAGGTCGGCCTCGAGGTCGAGTGGCACGTCCTGGATGCCCTCGTCGTACAGGCGGATGTCGGCGTGGAGGTCCTCGGGGACGAGCGCGGCCAGCGTCGTCAGCGTGAGCGGCTTGTAGCGCAGCGCGCGGCCGAAGATGCCGCCGCGGTGGCGGTAGAGCGGTCCCTTGGGCGAGATGAGGGCGATCCGCATCGGTCCGTCGAGCCTAGCATGCGCCAGCACGTACAATGCGGCCATGCGCCCCGAAGCCGCCGTGGTCGTCTCGCGCAAGGGGGAGACCCGCGTGCTGCGCGGCCACCCTTGGATCTTCCGCTCCGACCTCACCCGCGAACGCGACGTGCCGCCGGCCTCGCTGGTGCGGGTGATGGGGCCGCAGGGACGGCTGCTCGGCCTGGGGCTCTACTCCTCGGCCTCGGAGATCCGCGTGCGCCTGGTGCAGCGTGGCGCGGAGGAGCTGGCGCCCGACTGGCTGAAGACGCGCCTCCAGGCGGCGCTGCGCTGGCGCGAGGAGATCGCCCCGGGGGCTGGTTGCTACCGGCTGGTGCACGGTGAGGGCGACGGGCTGCCCGGCCTGGTGGTCGACCGCTACGGCGACTACCTGTGCGTGCAGCTCCTCAGCCAGCCCATGGACGCGCGCCGGGAGGAGATCGCCTCGGCCCTGGTCGAGCTGGTCCAGCCGCGCGGCATCCTGGGCCGCAACGACCCGCGCGTGCGGGTGCTCGAGGGGCTGACGCAGGAGGTGGTGCCGCTCTTCGGCGAGGTGCCCGAGCGCGTGACGGTCGAGGAGGAGGGGCGCGCGCTCGAGGTGGACCTGTGGAAGGGCCAGAAGACCGGGCTGTTCCTCGACCAGCGCGAGAACCACGTCGCGGCCCGGCGCTACGCCCGCGGCCGGGCTCTCGACGCCTTCAGCTACGACGGAGGCTTCGCGCTCTCCATCGCGCCGCAGTGCGAGGAGGTGCTGGCGGTCGACCTGTCGGACGAGGCCGTGGCGCGCATCGCGGCCAACGCCGCGCGCAACAACCTCGCGAACGTCACGGCGGTCAACCGCAACGTCTTCGACCTGCTGCGCGAGCTGAGCGACTCCGGGCAGCGCTTCGACACGGTGGTGCTCGACCCGCCGGCCTTCGCCAAGAGCCGCGACGCGGTCGAGAAGGCCGAGCGCGGCTACAAGGAGATCAACCTGCGGGCCCTCAAGCTGCTCCGGCCGGGCGGCTTCCTGGTGACCTGCTCCTGCTCGCAGCACGTCCACGCCGAGCAGTTCGAGGCGATCCTGGCCGCGGCGGCGGCCGACGCCGGCGCGACCTGCACGGTGGTCGAGCGCCGCGGCGCCGGCCGCGACCACCCGGCCGTGCTGGGCGTGCCGGAGACGTCGTACCTGAAGTGCCTGGTGCTGCGTCGCCTGGCGTAGCTGGCTCGCGCGACTTGCCCTCCACGCACGTTACGTGTTACACGTAGAATACGTGGAAACAGTGGTAAGTGTCTGTGAAGCAGAATCTTACGGTCCAGCTTGAGATCGGGACCCTCCGCAAGGCCAAGGTCCTGGCGGCCAAGCGGGGCACGTCGGTGAGCGCGCTCGTGGCCGCCCAGATCGAGCAGTCGGTCGCGGCCGAGGACGCGTACGAAGCCGCGCGCCGCAACGCCCTCGAGCTGCTCGAGCAAGGCTTCCACCTCGGCGGCGGGCGGCTCCACCGCGACGCTCTGCATGACAGATAAGGTGTTCGTCGACACCAACGTGCTCGTGTACGCGCACGATTTGGACGCGGGCGAGCGTCACGACCAGGCCGCGCGGCTGGTGGCCGAGCTGTGGGAGGCGCGCACGGCCGTCATCAGCACGCAGGTCCTGCAGGAGTTCTACGTGAACGCGACCCGCAAGATCCCCTCGCCGCTGACGCGCGCCACAGCCCGCCGGATCGTGCGGACCTACTCGGCCTGGCAGACCGAGAGCATCGGCCCCGAGGACGTCCTGGCCGCCTCGGAGATCGAGGAACAGCATCAGTTGAGCTTCTGGGACGCGCTCATCGTGGCCGCGGCCGTGAAGGGCGGCGCGGCGCGGATCCTGACGGAGGACTTGACGCCGGGGCGGCTGATCTCCGGTGTGAGGATCGAGAGCCCCTTCGCCAGCCACCGCTGACGCGCGCCGCCCCTCGGAGCCGTCGTCTCGTCTCGAGAAGCCGTCGTTCTGAGCGACGCCATCGAGCGGGGAGCGAAGGACCTGCCGGGCTGTACGACCCGAGAGATCCTTCGTCGCCAGTGACGACGGCCGCTCCTCAGGATGACGACGGGGCGCCGCGGCCGCGCTACAGCAGCCCGGGCTTGTCGGCCTTGTAGCGCTCGAACTCCGTGGTCAGCAGCTCGACGTGCTCGCGCTCCTCGGCCGCCAGCTCGCGGTAGAGCTGCCACTCGGGCGTACCCTTAGCGCACTTCTCGCCGCGCTCGGTGAAGAACTTGACCGCGCGCTGCTCGAAGGCGATGGCGATGCGGAACAGGTTGGCCGGGTCCTCCGGGTGGTTGGGGATGCCGGCGTAGATGGCCGCGCGCTCGAGCTTGAAGTCCTCGCTGGGCTGCGGCACCTGGGCGTGGTAGCGCCGCGTGAGGGTCTGCATGTGCTCGCCCTCCATCTCCGCGAAGCGCCCGAACAGGTCCTTGAGGGCCGGCTCGGGCGTCGCCTGGGCGGCGTGGGTGTAGAAGGCCCGCCCGCCCAGCTCGATCTCGAAGGCGATGCGGACGGCCTCGAGGGCCGCGGCCTCCTCGACCCGGCGCGGGTCGAGCACGGAGAGCTTGCCGCCGCAGGCCGGGCACATGCCGTACGGGAAGGCGAAGCCCTCGCTGACCTTGGCGCAGCCCTCGCAGCGCCACTGCAGGGTGGAGCCCGCGCAGCAGACGTACGACTCGTCGCCCTCGAGCGGCTGGTGGCACTTGGGGCAGAGCATGACCGTCTCCTCCGGCAGCGGAGAGGCCGCGAGGCCGCTGGTGGCCGCCGGCTTCTGGCCCGGCACGGGCGGCACGAAGGCGGCCGCGTCCTCGGGGGTGATCGGCCACCTGGCCTTGCCGCCCTGCAGCCAGGCGGCGATGCCGCGCGCCGCGCGCCGCCCGGCGCCCATGGCCAGGATCACGGTGGCGCCGCCGGTGACGATGTCGCCGCCGGCGAAGACGCCGGGCAGGCTGGTCGACTGGGTGGCCTCGTCGGCCGCGATGTAGCCCCACTTGTTGAGGCCCAGGCCGGGCGTCGACTGGGTCACGATCGGGTTGGCCTTGGTACCCAGCGCGTAGATGACCGTGTCGCACTCGAGGTCGATGAACTCGCCCGTGGGGACGGGCTTGCGCCGGCCGCGCTCGTCGGGCTCGCCCAGCACCATGCGCTCGACCTTCATGCCGCGCACGCCGCCCTTGTCGTCCACGTAGATCTCGGCCGGGGCGTGCAGGAAGAAGAACTCGATGCCCTCCTCCTTGGCGTGGCGCAGCTCCTCCACGCGGGCCGGGGCCTCGGCCTCCGTGCGGCGGTAGACGCAGCGCACGGTCGGCACGCCCAGGCGCTTGGAGACGCGCAGGCAGTCCATGGCCGTGTTGCCGGCGCCGATCACCACCACGCTCTTGCCGATCGAGACCGGCGTGTCGAGGTAGGGGAAGCGGTCGCCGCCCATCAGGTTGACGCGCGTCAAGAACTCGTTGGCGCTGTAGACCTGCCCGGCGAACTCGCCCGGGATGCCCAGGAAGGTCGGCGCGCCCGCGCCCACCCCGACGAAGACCGCGTCGAAGCCCTTCTCGCCCATCAGCTGCGGCACGGTGAAGGTCTTGCCGATGACCTTGTTGGTCTCGATCTTGACGCCCAGGTCGCGCAGGCGCTGGACCTCGCGGTCGATGATCTCGCGCGGCAGGCGGAAGCTGGGGATGCCGTAGCGCAGCACCCCGCCCACCACGTGCAGGGCCTCGTAGACCGTCACGTCGGCGCCGTAGCGCACCAGGTCGGCCGCGCACGACAGGCCGGCCGGGCCCGAGCCCACGATGGCCACGCGCCCCAGCCTCTGCTCGGGCAGGAAGGCCGGCGGGCGGGCGGGGGCGGGGCGGGCGTTGTCGCCCACGAAGCGCTCCAGGCGCCCGATGGCCACCGGCTCGACCTTCTTGCCGATGATGCACTGGGCCTCGCACTGCGACTCCTGCGGGCAGACGCGACCGCAGATCGAGGGGAAGATGTTGGCCTCGTAGATCGACTCGAGGGCCCCGTCCAGGTCGCGCACGATCAGGTGGCGGATGAAGCGCGGGATGTCGATGGCCACCGGGCAGCCGGCGATGCAGGTGGGCTTGGTGCACTGGATGCAGCGCTCGGCCTCCACCAGCGCGTCCTGCAGGCCGTAGCCGAGGTTGACCTCCTTGAAGTTGCGCGAGCGCTCCAGCGCGTCGCGCTCCGGCATCTTGGTGGCGTGGGGGGCCAGGTCCTTGATCTTCTTGTAGTTGCGCTTCTGCTGCTGGAACAGCTGCTGCTCCAGGTTGCAGACGTGGGCGTAGTCCTCGGTGGCCGCCGACTCCTGGGGACGAAAGCGCTGCTGGCGCGCCATCAGCTCCTTGAAGTCGACCTTGTGGCCGTCGAAGTCGGGGCCCTCGACGCAGGCGAACTTGACCTTGCCGTCCACCGTCACGCGGCACGAGCCGCACATGCCGGTGCCGTCCACCATGATGGCGTTGAGCGAGACCATGGTCTTGACGCCGAAGGGGCGCGTGGTCTCCACGCAGGCGTTCATCATCGGCAGCGGGCCGATGGCCACCACCAGGTCGGGCTTCTCCTTCTCCAGCAGCTCCTGCAGGGCCTTGGTCACGAAGCCGGGCTTGCCGTAGCTGCCGTCGTCGGTGCAGACGATCAGGTCGTCGCACCAGCGCCGGAAGCGGTCCTCCCAGAAGACCAGCGGCTGGCTGCGGAAGCCGATGATGCCGGTGGTGCGGTTGCCGGCGTTCTTGAAGGAGCGCAGCTGCGGGTAGACCGGCGCGACGCCCAGGCCACCGCCTACCAGCACCACGTGCCCGACCTTCTCGACGTGTTGCGGCACGCCCAGCGGGCCCACGAAGTCGGAGAAGCTGTCGCCCTCCTTGTAGCGGGTCATCATCTCGCGCGTGGTCTTGCCCAGCGCCTGGATGACCATCGTGATGGTGCCCTTCTCGGCGTCGTAGTCGGCCACCGTGAGCGGGATGCGCTCGGAGCCCTCGTGCAGGCGCACCATGACGAAGTGGCCGGGCAGGGCCGAGCGGGCCACGTCGGGGGCCTCGACCTCCCAGAGGAAGGTCACGTCGGAGAAGGCTTCGCGGCGGGCGATCCTGTACATGAGTCACATCCCGGGGAGTAGGGCCGCGGTCGGTTGTGGCGCGGCCCGGAAGGAGGGCAGCAACGGCTCCTTCTTACGCCTCGGACCGGCGCGGGTCAAGCGGCCCGGGCCGGGCTCACTCCACGCCGAAAGACTGCAGCGCGACCGGCGTCGCGGCCAGGAAGGCCTGCTTGACGGCGTCCATGGGCGGGTTGGCGGCCAGGGACGGCACGTAGCCGTAGTTGATCGTCCAGACGATGGCCCCCGCGCAGTTGCCGGCCCGGGCCCAGGCGCCCTTGGCGGCGATGCTCTGCAGGTCCTCCGTGATCAGCATCGAGACCGTCGTGCCGTGGTAGGTGCGGGGCGTCGGGTAGAAGTAGTAACCGGCCTGGGCGACGCTGTCGAAGACGTAGGCCGTTGGGTCCAGCATGCCGTTCGCGTAGAGGTCGCGGTAGTTGCTGACGTTGTCGTCCCCGCCCCAGTAGCCGGCGATGGCCTGGCGCGGCCCCGAGACCGGCGGCCCGTAGCCGCCGCCGTAGAGGCCCAGCCCGAGCCCGAGCTTGCTGCGCGGCACGCCGGCGTCGACGTAGCCCTGGATGCTCGACTCGATCGAGGTGGGGGTGGCCGCTGCCGCGCCCTTCAGGGGCGACCAGAGCCAGGTCTGCCAGCCGCAGCAGCTGTAACGCATGTCGTAGCTCATCAGGTTGTACTGGTCGACCAGCGAGGCCACGGTCACCTTCCAGGGCGGCACCACGTCGATGTTGACGTTGAGCACGTAGCCGGGAAAGGTGATCACGAAGGGCGCGTGCGGGGGCTGGTAGCGGGGGCGCGTCGCGGCGGCCGAGCGCAGCTCGGTCAGAAGCGCGATCAGCTGGTTCTGCTGGGTGGCGGTGTCGAGGCTGTCCTCCCAGTCGACGTCGACCCCGTCGTAGTCCTTCTGCACGCACTTGTCGAGCACGTTGCCGATGAACGTGGTGCGCAGCGCGGGCGTGGCGGTGGAGGCCACCCAGCCCCCGCCGTCCCCAGCCCCGCCCAGCATGGCCAGGGCTTTGATGCCGTTGGCGTGGGCCTTGGTGACCAGCGCGTTCTCGACGCTCGGGTCGTGTCCGGTGCCGGCCCCCTCCACGAGCTGTCCGGGGCTGCCGCCGGCCACGCCCCCCCCGGGCCCGTAGCGGGCGAAGACGAAGTGGGTCATGGTGGTCATGTCGACCGCCACGGGCGGGTACCAGTCCCAGTACCAGCCGGCGTAGTAGCCGGTGACCCACAGGGACGCGGCAGGGGTGGAGGGCTCGGCCGGTGCGCGGCCCGGCGCCAGCGCGGCCAGGGCCAGGGCGAGCGTCGCCGCCCGGAGGGACGAGGAAGAGCTGGGCATGGTGAGGCGAGGTTGCCACCGTCGGGCGCCGGTCCGCGGTGCGCCCGCGCACAGCGGGCGGACGGCCCGCCTCGGTGTTAGCCTCTGCGGGCATGTCGCGGGAGCGGGGACGGGTGCACGTGCGGGAGGGCCGCCACGGGCGCGAGCTGCGCGTGGACGGCACGCTGGCCTCGTACTACCGCCCGGGCGTGGTCTCGACCGGGGGCGTCTGGGACGCCATCGCCGCGCCGATGCTGGCGCTGGAGCCGCACCGGCGGCGCCGCGCGCTGGTGCTGGGGTTGGGCGGGGGCAGCGCCGCCCGGCTGATCCGCAGCCTGGCCCCGGCCGCCCACGTCGTGGGCGTGGAGCTGGACGCCGAGGTGGTTGCCGCGGCCCGGGAGCACTTCGACCTCGACACGCTGGGCGTCGAGGTGGTGCTGGGCGAGGCGCTCGCGGTGCTGCGGCGCGAGCGGCGCCGCTTCGACATCGTGATCGAGGACGTCTTCGTCGGCACCAACCGCCACGTGCGCAAGCCGGAGGGCTTCCCGCTGCCGGGCCTCGAGCTGGCCTGGCGGCGGGTGGCGCCGGGCGG
>JBDIBD010000142.1:0-10241 GCA_039812725.1 Vicinamibacteria bacterium
CGCCCTGGCCCCCGGCGAGGCCGCGCTGGTGAGCCTGGCCTGGACGCCCGCCGCGCCCGCCGGCGAGCGCACGCTGGAGCTGCTGGCCGACGCCGGCGACGCCGCGCGCGAGCAGGACGAGGGCAACAACCGCGTGCGCCGGTCCGTGGTCGTGCAGGACGCCAACCTGTACCTGACCGAGCCTTACTTCTCCCCCGACGGCGACGGGACGCGGGACGAGACCACGCTGGCCTGGCGCGCCACCGGCACGCCGAGCGTCTCGGTGGTGGTCTCGAACGCGCGGGGCAAGGCCCTGCGCACCCTGGTGGCCGACGGCCCGGCCGAGGGCTCGGCCACCTGGGACGGCCGCGACGCCCGCGGGCGCCTGCTGTGGGACGGGCGCTACACCTTCACGCTGAAGGCCGCCAACGGCGCCGTGCTGGGCCGGCGCGAGGCGCTGCTCGACACCAACCGCAGCCCGATCCACGACGCCGCGGGGACCGGCCTGCTGGCCGTGCGCAACCTGACCTGCGCCCTGCCGCAGCTCCAGCAGGGGCCGGCCTTCACGCCCGCCGGCGACGAGGCGCTGTTCATCCTCAACTCCGACGACGCCACCACCGGCGTCCAGGCGGGCCTGCTGCGGGTCGGAGCCGACGGCCAGTACTCGCACGTGGGCGCCCCCGACGCCTGGTACCAGGAAGCCAGCTTCCCGTTCTACGGCTACTCCGACCGGCCCTCGTCCCCGGTCTCGCGGCTCGTGTCTCCCGACGGCCGCGAGGTGCTGGTGCGGCACTCCGGCAACGAGCTCTGGGCGGTGGACCTGGTCGACGGGACCCGGCGACTGCTGGGCAGCGACTGGTTCAACGGCGCCACCTGGTCCCCCGACGGCACCAAGATCCTGGCGGGCGACCGGGTGCTGCTGCGGGACGGCAGCCTGCACGCCTACCTGTCGGGCTGCTGCGGCGAGTGGGCCTGGTCGCCCGACGGGCAGTTCCTGGCCCAGGGCAACGACGTCTACACCGCGGGCGGGGAGTACGTGAAGACCATCCCGTTCCCCGGCGGCTTCGGCGAGTGGAGCACGGTCGACTGGCGCGGGGACGGCCTGATCTTCCTGAACACGGGTGGCGGCGGCGAGAGCCGCGCCCGGGGGCCGGGCCGGGGCAGCAGCGACGGGGGCGGGTCCTTCTTCCTCCTCGACCCCGAGAACGACACCTCCCAGGCCCTGACCTGGCTCGACGACCTCAACCGCGCCGACGGGGTCTACAACCTCGACTGGTCGCCCGACGGCTCGCGGCTGGCCTGGTCGCGCTGGAACGGCGAGGGCGGCGACGTCACCGAGGTGACGCGCGAGGACGGCCGTTTCACGCGCCTGCTGGGGGCCGGCCGCATCACCCCCTCGGCCACCGACGTGGTGGCCAGCTTCGAGGTCGAGGGCGAAGGCCAGGTCTGCAACGGCTGGAGCGAGACGTACGCGCTCTTCAACCTGCAGAACCTGACGGCCGAGCTGCAGGTCTCCCGGCTGGCCGCCAACAACGGCCTGATGCTGCGCGGCACGGCCTCCGACGCCTGGCTCGAGCGCTGGCAGCTCGAGTTCGCTCGCGAGGAGGCGCCCGAGACCTGGCGGCCGATCGGCGCGGCCTCGGACCAGCCGGCCGTCAACGACGAGCTGGCCGTCTGGGTGCCGCCGGCGCCGGGCCGCTACGTCGTCAGGCTGACCGCGGTCGACCGGGCCGGCAACAGCCGCAGCAGCGCGCGCGTGGTGAGCTGGAGCCTGGCGCCCGCCATCGTCAACCTCACCCAGACCGAGCTGCTCATCTCCCCCAACGGCGACGGCCGCCGGGACGCCGTGCGCTTCGACTACCTGGTACAGGAGCCGACCCGCCTGGACGTGCGCGTGACGGGGCCGGCGCGGCCGGGTCAGCCGTCCCCGGAGCAGCGGCGCTTCAGCTTCGAGTACCCCGATCTCGGCCCCGCCTCCTTCACCTGGGACGGCCGCGACGCCTCGGGCCAGGTCGTCCCCGACGGCCGCTACACGGTCGCGCTGAACGGCCTGCCCATGCGGGTGGACGTCGACACGACGCCGCCCGACCAGGCCTGGTCGGAGGGAGCGCCGGAGATCCGGACGGAGACCCAGGGCGAGCTCACGCGCGTCTACGTCGGCCTGACGCGCTCGATGCACGTGGTCGACCCGCACCTCAAGGCCTGGCTGGCCCCCGAGGGCGACGGCACCGAGCAGGTCTACGACCCCGAGCGCGACGCCGACGGCCGGATCGTCTACGACGAGCGCGGCGTGCCGGTCATCCGCTACGCGAACGGCCACCCGGCCGACCTGGTGGAGGAGGCGGAGATCGGCGGCAACGTCGAGCGCCTGGCCTTCAGCGCCGAGGACCGGGCCGGCAACGTCAGCCAGGTGGCCGAGCCGGCGCGTCCCGAGCGGCTGTTCCTGCTCGAGGCGCGCGAGCCCGACGGCACGCAGCGCCTGCTGCCGCCGCGCTCCGAGCAGCAGCTCCACGAGCTGCGGCCGCCCCAGATCACCTTCCTGCTGGCCACCACGGCCCGCGAGCCGGGCTCGCCGGTCTTCTTCCGCTTCCAGCGCGAGTCGGGCGGGAGCTGGAGCGAGGTCCCGGCCAGCCTGGCCTGGAAGGCCCGCTACGAGGACCTGGGGCTGGCCTTCGGCGTGGTCTACCGCGGCGAGTTCGTCCAGCGCCTGGCCGCGGGGGAGATCCGCAGCGACGTCTTCCGCTTCCGGGTCTGCGAGGCGGCCGGCGACATCGTCTTCTCGGGCGCGCCGGTGGCCCCGGGGATGAGCAGCTACCGGACCGAGGTGACCGCCTCGGTGGGCGAGCCGATCACGGGCGTGCGGCTGGTGGTGGAGGGCGGCGGGCGCTTCGCCGGCCTGCACCAGGAGACGGCCATGAGCCTGCTCGCGGGCTCCTACCAGGCCGACGTGCTGGCGCCCACGGTGAGCTGCGCCGAGCCCGACGACACCCTGAGCTTCTCGGCCCGCGTCACCGGCGCCAGCGGCCGGGTCTACTCGGGCAACCTGGGCTGCCTGCGCCTGGCCGCGGGCGTGCCCGTCTGCCCGAACCGGCTGGACCTGGCCCAGGACTTCCGTGGCTGCGGCCAGACCGCCGACGACGTCTACCTGCGGGTCAAGGCGGTGAGCGAGGCCAGCGACGCGCGCGTGCTGGTGGAGCGCGGCCCCGCCGACGCGCCGGTGCTCCTGGCGGAGCTGCGGCCGCCGGTGGAGACCGACCTGCACGTCGACGTGACCGGGGAGCCCCAGGGCGGCTTCCCGGTGCGGGCGCGCCTGGTGCGGGCCGGCCAGGCCGCCCCGCTGGCCAGCCGCGAGATCGAGGCCCGCGTCGACCGCGCGCCGCCGGAGGCGCTGATCCTCGAGCCGGTGGAGGGCGGCACGCAGTGCGTGGCGCGCGACCCGCAGACCGGCCAGGAGTTGCTGCGGCTGGCGCTCGAGGTCGACGACGGGTCGCCGCGGGTGGAGCTGGGGCCCGGTCGCCAGCGCCTCGACGAGGACGCCTGGCGCCGGCTCGTGCTGGCCTGCCCGCCGGGCACGGCGCCCGGCGCGTGCCGCTGGCTGCCGATCGGCGAGCCCTTCGACCGCTTCTGGGACGTGTCGTCCGCGCCCTCCGGCCCCTACACGGTCGAGCAGACCTTCTGCGACGGCTCCGGCAACCGGGCGGTCGAGACGCGCCACTTCCAGCTCTCGAAGCAGCCGCCCTACCTGACCGTGGACGCCGTCTCGCGGCGCGTCTTCTCGCCCAACGGCGACGGACGGGCCGACGAGACCACGGTGACCTTCGGCCTCGCGCAGGCCCTGCGGCTCACGGTCGACGTGCGTCGGGGCGGCGCGGCCGGCGCCCTGGTGCGGCGCCTGGTCTCCGACCAGACCTTCCCGGCCGGCCAGCACGCGTTCACCTGGGACGGGCGCGACGGCTCGGGGGCCGCGCAGCCCGACGGGGACTACTTCCTGATGGCCGAGGGGCTCGACGGTTGCTTCAACGTCGGGCGCGTGTCGGCCCTCGCCACGGTCGACGTGACGCCGCCGGTGGCCCTGATCGCCCAGCCTTCCGACGGTCAGCTCGTCTCGAGCAGCGTCGACGTGCGCGGCCGCGCCACGGACGCCCACTTCGGCGAGTACGAGCTGGCCTTCGGCGAAGGCGTCACGCCGGCCGGCTGGACGGTCGTGCGCGTGGGCGGGGGCCAGGTCGGACTGCCCCCCGGCCCCGCCGGAGCGCTCGGCAACTGGGCGCCGCCGCCGGTGCCCGGACCCGACCCGGTCTTCTTCACGCTGCGCCTGGTGGCGGTCGACGCGGCCGAGAACACCAGCGAGGCGCGCGTCACCGTGCCGGTCGGGCCGCGCCTCTTCCTCGACCACCTCTCGGCCGAGCCGGCGGTCTTCTCGCCCAACGGGGACGGCCGGCGCGAGACGGTGGCGCTGGAGTACCGCCTGCTGCTGCCCGGGCGCGTCACGCTGCAGGTGCGCCGGCTGGGCGGCACCGTGCAGCGCACGCTCGAGGCCGCGGCGGACCACCCGGCCGGCACCTACGCGTTCGCGTGGGACGGCCTGCGCGACGACGGCGCGGCCGCTCCCGAGGAGGAGCTGCAGGCCGTCGTGCGCGTCGAGGACCCGGCGGGCGGACCGTCGTTCCAGGAGCAGGCCCTGCTGTTCGCGCTCGACCGTACGCCCCCGGCCCTGGACCTGCTGTCGCCCGTGGCCGGCTCCTTCGTGGACCGCACGGGGCCGGTGCGTGGCAGCGTCGACGACCCGCGGCTCACGCGCTGGAGCGTCTCCGCCACCGACCCCGCCGGCGCCCTGTACGCCCTCGGCGAGGGGACCGAGCCGCGCCACGACTCGTTCCTCGCCCCGCTCGACCTGCTGCCCGACGGCCCCTACACGCTGGTGCTGGGCGCCGAGGACGAGGCCGAGAACGTGGCCAGCCGGGGCCTGTCCTTCACGGTCGACTCGATCGCGCCCGAGGCCGGCCTGGAGCTGCGACCGCGCCAGGTGCTGAGGCGCGGCCCGCAGCCCATCGCGGTCCAGGGCCGCGCCACCGACCTCAACCTGGCAGAGTGGGTGCTGAGCTTCGGCGCGGGCGAGGTCCCGGCCAGCTTCGTGGAGATCGCCCGTGGCACGGCTGGCGGGCAGGGCCTGACCCTGGGTCGGTGGCAGGTGGCGAGCGTCCCCGACGGGCCCTACACCGTGCGCCTCACGGTCCTCGACAAGGCCGGCCACCAGGCCGAGGCGCGCGAGACCGTGGTGCTCGACGGCACGCCGCCCGAGGCCGTCATCAGCTTCCCGGCCGGCGATGGCTACGTGACCGCCGAGACGGGCATCGAGGGCGACGCTCGCGACGCCAACCTGGCCTCCTGGAAGCTCGAGTCCGCCCCGGGGCCGGCCGCCCAGGCCTACCAGTGGACGGAGCTGGCGACGGGACAGGACGAGGTGCAGGCCGGCCTGCTGGCCGCCTGGGCGCCCTTGCCCGCCGACGGCGTGCACACGCTCCGCCTGACCGTCGAGGACCAGGCAGGCTTCACCGGCGTGGCCCTGCGCACCGTCACCGTCGACACCACGCCGCCGGCTGCGCCCACCGGGCTCGCGGCCGCCGTGCAGCGGCGCGACGACGTGGGCGACGTGCGCCTGACCTGGAACGCCAACACCGAACCCGACCTGGCCGGCTACCGCGTCTTCCGCGACGACGCGGAGCTGACCGACGAGCTGCTGCCGACGCCACTGCTCCTCGACGCGGGCCGGCCCGACGGCACGTGCCGCTACCAGGTGGTGGCGGTCGACCTGGCCGGCAACGCCAGCGCGCCTGCGGCGCTGCCCGTGCGGGTCGACCTCACGCCGCCGCTCGCGGACATCCAGCGCCCGCTGGCCGGGGCGCGCGTCTCGGGCTCGCTCGACGTGCGCGGCACCGCGTACAGCCCCGAGGACTTCAAGGAATACCGGCTCCTGGTGGGGGTCGGCGCCGATCCCGCCAGCTTCACGCTGCTGCGGCGCTCGACCCTGCCGGTGCCGGGGGGCGTGCTGGGCAGCTGGACCGCGGTGGGCGACGGGCCGTTCACGCTGCTGCTGGAGGCCGAGGACACCTCGGGCAACCAGGCCAGTCGGCGCGTCACGGTGATCGTCGACAACGAGGCCCCGTCCCCGCCCGTGCTCGTCTCGGTGCTCAACCAGCCGGCGCCGGAGACGCTGACCTCGACCTGGACGGCCAGCTCCGCCAGCGACGTGGACGGCTACCTGCTGGAGCGCAACGGCCAGATCGCCAACGCCCCCGGCGTGGTGGTGGGCGACCTGAGGCCCTACCTGCTGCCCGGTCCCAGCTACGCCGACGCCGGCCTGCCCGACGGCGAGCACTGCTATCGCGTCACGGCCATGGACGCCGCCGGCAACCTGTCGGCCGCCTCCAACGAGATCTGCCGGGCGCTCGACAACCACCCCCCGCACGTGGTGCTGCTCGAGCCCCCCGACGGCCTGCGCTTCGACTACCCGGTCGGGCTGCTGGGCTACAGCCCCGACACCGACGTGGCCTCCGTGCTGTTCCAGTACCGGCCCAGCGGCTCGCCCGCCTGGCTCGACGTGGGGCCGGCCGACACCCGCGCGCCGTTCGAGATCGTCTTCGACCCGCTGCCGCTGGCCTTCGGAGACTACGACCTGCGCGCCCTGGCCACGGACACGCACGGCAACGTGGACCCCGCGCCCGAGTCCGTCACGGTCACCTACGGCGACGCCACGGCCCCGGCCACGCCGCGCGACGTGGCAGCGCTGGTGGACGGGCACGACGTGACGGTCGGCTGGGCAGCCGCGCCGGAGGACGACCTGGCGGGCTACAACGTCTATCGCGACGGCGAGCTGCTGACCCCCGCGCCGCAGGCGGAGACCAGCTACCTCGACACCGGGCGCGAACCGGCCGGATATCAGTACGCCGTCACCGCCGTGGACCAGGACGGCAACGAGAGCGCTCCCGGCCGCGCCGAGGCCGTGGTCTACCAGGTCCGGCTCGAGCAGCCCTACCCGGTGCGAGCCAGCCTCGAGGCCCCGCTCGCGGGCGACGGGGCCCGGCCCGAGACCACCGTCACGATCGAACGGGACGGGGCCGCGGTGGCGTCCGTGCCCGTCGTCACGGGTCCGACCTTCGAGCTCACCACGCTGCCGCTCGTGACCGGCCCGAACCTCGTGACCGCCCGCGGCGAGGACGCGCGCGGCAACCGCAGCATCCCCTCCGACGAGGCCGTCCTGATCGCCAACGAGGCCCCCCCGGCCGTCGCCGATCTCGCCGCCGCCGTCGGCGGCCACACGGTCGACCTGGCCTGGACGCCCGTGGCCGACCCCGAGCTGGCCGGCTACGTGGTGCGGCGCGACGGCCAGCGGCTCACGCCCTCGCTGCCGCAGGCCGACGCGAGCTCGATCGCGGCCAGCAGCACCTATCCGTGGGGCAGCTACGAGGCCGCGCGGGCCTTCGACGGGGACTCGAGCACCGCCTGGATCCCGGAGACCTTCCCGGCCAGCTGGACCGTGACCTTCCCCGAGCCCGTGCTGGTCGAGAAGGTGGGGCTGCAGTTCGCCAGCTTCGATCCGCCGCCCAGCGCCGAGCGCTACCGGGTCGAGGTCCTGTGGGAAGGCCGCTACCTGCCCGTGGCGCGCGCCTCGGCCAACGCCGCTCCGGTGGTCGAGCACGCGCTTCCGGCGCCGTTCCAGACCACGGGCCTGCGCGTCGTGATCGAGAGCGGGCCCTACGTCGGGCTGGCCGAAGTGGCCGTCACGCGTCTCGACGCCGTGCCGGCCACGGCCGCCAGCTGGCAGGACGCGCCGGTTCCCGACGGCACTCACGCCTACTCGGTCGCCGCCATCGACCGCTACGGCTTCGAAGGCGCGCCAGGGACGGCCAGCGTGCCGGTGGGCGACGTGACGGCCCCCGGGGCGCCGACGGGCCTCGTGGCCGCGGTCGAGCAGAGCGACGTGCAGCTCACGTGGGACCCGAATCCCGAGCCGGACATCGACCACTACGTCGTGCTGCGCGACGGCCTGCGCATCGGCCTCTCGACCTCGCCCGCTTACCGCGACGTCGGCCGCCCGAACGGCACCTACGTCTACACGGTGCTGGCCGTGGATCACGAGGGGCTCGAGTCCGAGCCTTCGCAGCCGGCCGCCGCCGTGGTGGCGCGCACCGACCCGCCGGCCCCGCCCGAGATCCTGGTGCCCACGGACGCGGCCCACCCGGTCACGGTCGAGGTTCCGGCCACGCCCGTGCGGGGCCGCTCGGAGCCCGGCACGCTGGTGACCGTCGAGCGCGACGGCGTGCTGGTGGGCGTGGCGCCGGCCCTGCCGGCCTTCAGCGAGGCCGGCTCCTGGCGGCTGCCGGGCGAGGCCGCCTCGTCGCAGTTCGCGCTGGAGCCCGACGGCCTGCACCTCGTCTACACGCGCTACGTGCCGGAGCAGGGCCGCTACGGGCTCGTGCGCCGGCACCTCGGCCACGGCGCGGAGAGCCCGATCGGCCCGCCCGACCCCGAGTTCCCGGAGGCCCTGGCCTTCTCGGGCGACGGCGGCAAGCTGGCCTACCGGCTCTCGTCGAGCCTGCTGCGCGTGCTGACGCTGGCCGACGGCAGCGTGACGGCCCTCGACACCTCGCCCGGCTACGGAGAGCGCGTGGCGCTCTCGTCCGACGGCTGCCAGGCGGCCTTCGTGACCAGCTACTACTCGGGCGGCTGGCGCTACGCCCTGCGCGTGCGCGACCTGGCCACCGGCACGCAACGCCAGCTGGCCGTCTCCAGCGGACCCTACTACCACCTGGCCTGGTCGCCCCAGGGCGACCGGCTGGCCGTGCTGGTCTTCAACGGCTCGACCTTCCGCTACGAGGCGCGCCTGGTCGACCCGGTCACCGGAACGCAGAGCGTGGTCGCCGCCGACGCCTGGCCCTACGGACCGCCGTCGTGGTCCCCCGACGGCGCGCGGCTGGCCTACACGCGCTTCGTGGGCGGCGTCGAGCGCGTCAGCGTCTACGAGCGCGCCAGCGGCGCGAGCAGCGACGTGACCGGCGGCGACCCGGCGGCCTGGGACGCGCGCTTCGACCTCGAGGGCCGCTGGCTCACCTTCCTGCGCGAGACCGCGCCCGGCCCGCAGGGAACCCGGGCCGAGCTGGTGGCGCGCGCCGGCAGCGGCGAGGAGCGCGTGGCCGCCACGATCGACACCGGCTGGCGCGGGCCGCTCGCGCTGCAGGCCTGGACGCGGGGCGGGTACCTGCACGTCGACCGCAATCTCGGGGACGGCACGATCTCGATCCTGCCCGGCTTCGACGGGGCCTTCGCCCTCGAGCTGGTGCCCCTGGCCCCGGGCGAGAACACCCTCGTGGCTCGCGCGCTGGAGCCGCTCAACGGCCTCTCCAGCGCCGACTCGCAGCCGGTGCTGGTGACCGTCGCCGAGGCCGCCTTCCCCGACCTCGCGGTCGGACCGGCCGACGTGCAGGCCTATCCCGCGGCGCCCGTCACGGGCCAGGCCGTGAGCCTCTCGGTGCGCGTGCGCAACCAGGGCCAGGTGGCCGCGCGCGGCGTGCCCGTGGCGCTCGAGCTGCTCGACGCCCAGGGCGGGCCGATCCTGCAGCGCAGCCTCCAGCTCGACGAGCTCGCGCCGGGCGCCGAGGCCCTCCTGACGGCCTCCTGGACGCCGGCGCTGGCGGGCAGCTACACGCTGCGCGGCAGCGCCGACGCCGGCAACTTCGTGATCGAGTCACGCGAGGACAACAACGCCGCCGAGCGGGCGCTGCTCGTGGCCCCGGCCGGGGGCGGGGCCCTGGCCGCCAGGCTGACCTCCGACCGCGAGCAGTACCCGGCGCTGGCCCTGGCGCTGTTGCAGGGGCAGCTGGTCAACGGCGGGCCGCCCTTCACCGGCAGCCTGCGCCTGACCGTCGAGACGCGCGACGGCAGCGAGGTCGCGCTGGTCCAGGAGGGCGCCCTGCAGCTCGAGCACGGAGCCCGGCTGGACGTGGCGGCGCAGTGGAACACCGGGGCCACGTACGCCGGGGACTACCGCTTCGCGCTGCGGGCCCTCTCGGCGGACGGCCAGGTGCGGGCCGAGGCCCTGCGCGACTTCGCCCTCCAGCCCGACCTGCGGCTTCTGGCGCGCCTCAACCCCGAGCGCGCCAGCGTGCCAGCCGGCCAGGCTGCGGCCTTCGCCGGGCGCGTCGACAACCTCGGCGTGAACGCCCCGCTCGAGGGCCTGCGCGCCAGCTTCCGCGTGCTGCCGG
>JBDIBD010000143.1:0-10235 GCA_039812725.1 Vicinamibacteria bacterium
CCTCGCAGCCGTTCATGACCATCACACCCGAGGACGGGCCGGGGTCCCCGGTCGGCGGGCCGTCGGGGATGCCGGTCGGCACGTGCGTCACGGGCCCGCCTCCGCGTGGCCCGGCCGGGGCGGCCTTGGCGCGCGCGACCGGGCGCGGCGGAGCGGGCGGGGTGGGCTGGACGGGCGGAGCGGGGGGAGCTCCGAACGAGCAGACCGTCGGCCTGTCCGAGGTGGCCGGGAGCTCGGGCGGAGAGAGCAGCGGGAGCAGCAGCACCAGCCCCGCGGCCGCGGCGTGCACGCTGAGCGAGAACGGCAGGCCGGTCAGGCGCCCGGCCTCACGGCGTGAGACGGCCAGCGACTCGAGCGTTCTCATGGCCCCCTCCCCCCCGACCGGCGCCACGCTGCTCCGGGGCCGGTCTTGTCCACGTAGACACCGGCGCGGGGGCGCGCGTTCCACGCCGGGCTCAGGGCCCGGGCAGGGGGGCGATGTTCTGCTTGCGGCAGGACGCGCTGATCAGGCGCTGGCCAGGCGCGCGTTCTCGCACCCGGCGTGCGCGGCACGCTCATGCGCGTCGCCGCGGGGTTGAGGCTCAGGTGACGCCCACCGGCAAGCGGCCCCTCAGGAGTCCCACCCGAGGAAGAGCGCCACGACCCCGAAGGTGTCGATGAATCCGTGGGCCAGGATGCTCGCCCACAGGTTCCGGCCCGCGAGCAGGTAGGCGGCGCCCAGCACCAGTCCCGCGAAGCCGGAATCGACGACCCCGGCCGGGCCCTTGTAGAAATGCCCGGTGCCGAACAGGACCGCCACCACGACCACGCCCACCCCGTACGCGGCCGGGGACCGCCAGCCCAGGTCGGCCGCGCGCGTGAGCAGGTAGCCCCGGTAGGTGATCTCCTCGCCGAACGCGGCCCAGGTCCAGACCAGCAGCAGCCACAAGAGCGCCGTCTTGATGTCGCCGGCGATGGCTTCCGTCCCCGCTGGCGCCACGATCGGAGGCCACAGCCGCGAGGTGACCGGCTCGATGAGGAACTGGGGCAGGACGATCCGTACCGTAGCGGCGGCCAGGGCGATGAGCACGACGCGACCCCAGGAAGCCGGCCGCGCGAGCCCCATCGACGACCAGCCGCCATCGCGCAGCCGGATCGACAGCAGGCCGAGCACGCACAGGATCGGCACCTCGTTGGGCAGCAGCCCGTACACGTTGTGCCCCAGGACGATGAAGGCGCCCAGGAGCAGCTCGCCGGCGCTCACGACCCGCGAGTGCGGGAGCCCGGGTCGTGGATGGGCTGAAGCGGGTGCGGTCAGAGGCACGAGTCACGCTCCGGTGTGGGGCCTGCCCCGACTCTGACCGGGTGTCCGGTCAAGGCGCCCGAGGCGGCACCGAAGTACGCGGCCGCTCCGCCGCGCAGGCCGGGCGCGCGTCGTCGGGCAGGGCCTCGGCCCGCCGCAGGTCCGCGTCGAGATCGCCGGGGGGACGCGGCACGTCGAGCCCCGCCTCGCGCAGGGCGGCCCACAGCGACTCCGGCGGGTCCACGCGGCGGCGGTAGGGGAGGCCGGCCGGGTCGACGAAGACGGGCTCGCCGGTCCGCTCCTTCCCGCAGTAGGCCGGGCGCCGGTCGAGGTCCTTGTGGCCGCGCACGTCGGCGGGGGAGAGGCGCCCGCCGGACATCTCGACGAGCGCGCGCAGCAGCCACGCCAGGCTCGCGACCTGACGCGCCGGGAAGGCCTCGCCCGAGCGCCCCGAGTGGGCCAGCTCGATCCCCACCGTCTCGTCGTTGTGGCCGACCACGTGGCCGTAGACGGGCGCCGCCTCGCGCGCCAGGCGCTCGCGCCAGGCCGGGTCGAGGGGGCCGGCCGGGGGCTCCCACGAGGCGGCCTGGCCCCGCGCCGGGTGGCGCGGCCAGACGCTGCCGTCGGTCCAGACGATCCAGTGCGCCCCGAAGCGCCGGTAGCGCCAGAGGCGGAAGGTCTCCTGGGGCGGGAAGAAGTGGAAGCGGTTGCGGGGCTCGGCGTAGGCCGGGCCGCCCAGCACGTGCACCACCAGCTGGCGCACGCGCGCCGGCAGGCCCGGGGGCGTGGCGGCCTGGGCCCGGGCCGGGACCGCCGGGAGCAGCCCGGCCAGCAGGACCGTCGCGAGCCGGCTATACTGGGCCCACCGGGAGGCCCACATGTCGAAGCGCTCCGTCCTGGCCCTGCTGCTGCCCACCCTCGCCACCCTCGCGATCTCCGGCTGCGGCGACGACCAGACGCCTCAGGGCGTCCAGAACGTCAACGGCGCCTCGGGGAGCCTCCAGGTGAGCTGCAGCGTCTCGCCCACCTCCGGCACGGTGCCGCTGACCGTCAACCTGACCAGCCGCGTTCAGGGTACCACCCCGAGCTACACGCTGGTGGTGGACTTCGGCGACGGGACCAGCTCCACGGCCGGGGACGTGAGCCACACCTACCCCAACGCCGGCAGCTACTCGATCCGCGTGACCGCCAGCGCCGAGGGCCAGAGCGCCACCTGCAGCCAGGGCGTGACCGCCCGGCCCAACCCGCCCACGGCGGCCAGCCAGCCGCCCGTCCTGCGCCTGCGCACCAACCCCGCGCCCGCCTCCGGGCCGCCCCCGCTCACGGTCAACTTCAACCTCTGCACCAGCCAGGACCCCGAGGGCGCGCGCCTGCAGTTCAAGTACGACTACGGGGACGGGCGCGTGACCGAGTACGTGGACGCCTGCAGCAAGGAGCACACCTACGCCGCCGGCAAGTACGTGGCCTTCCTGTGCGTCACCGACGGCGAGCCCGGCCACGACGTGTGCGGCGCGGTGGACGTCCTGGCGCAGTAGCCCGGCCGGCTAGAGCAGCTTGCGGCGCCGGGCGGCCGCGCTCAGCTCGTCGCGGAAGCGCGGTTCGGCCACGGCGATCAGCGCGCGGGCGCGCTCGCGCAGGCTCTTGCCGTACAGGTCGGCGATGCCGTGCTCGGTGACCACGTAGTGCACGTCGCCGCGCGAGGTCACGACCCCCGCGCCCTCGGCCAGCACGTCCACGATGCGGCTGATCTGGCCGTCCTTGGCCGTGGCCGGCAGGGCGATGATGGGCTTGCCGCCCCGCGAGCGCGAGGCCCCGCGGATGAAGTCCACCTGGCCGCCGAAGCCCGAGTAGACGCTGCGCCCGATCGAGTCCGAGTTGACCTGGCCGGTGATGTCCACCGAGAGGGCCGAGTTGATCGCCACCATGCTGTCGTGGCGCGCGATGATGAACGGGTCGTTGACGTAGTCCGAGGGGTGGAACTCGACGAAGGGGTTGTTGTCGATGAAGTCGAAGGTCTTCTTCGAGCCCAGGATGAAGGAGGCCACGATCTTGCCGCGGTGCAGGGTCTTGGCCTCGCCCGTGATCACGCCGGCCTCGAACAGCTCGATCAGCCCGTCCGAGAACATCTCGGTGTGGATGCCGAGGTTCTTCTTGTCCTTGAGGTAGAGCAGCACGCCGTCGGGGATCTCGCCGATGCCCATCTGCAGGGTGGCCCCGTCGGGGATCAGCTCGGCGATGTTGCGGCCGATGGCCTTGGCCACCTCGCCCACCTGGCCGGCCCCCGGCAGCTCCACCGGCAGGCGGTCGATCTCGACCATGTGGGTCAGCTTGGAGACGTGGATGAAGGCGTCGCCCAGGCTGCGCGGCATCTGCTTGTTGACCAGCGCCAGCACCTTCGAGGCCCGCTCGGCGGCGGCCTTGGTGCACTCCACGCCCACGCCGTAGGAGCAGAAGCCGTGCTCGTCGGGGGGCGAGACGTGGATCATGGCCACGTCCACCGGCTGCAGGCCGCTGGTGATCAGGCGCGGGATCTCCGACAGGAAGACCGGCACCCAGTCGGCGCGCCCCTCGTTGACGGCCTGGCGCACGTTGCCGCCCGTGAACATGGCGCGGTGGCGGAAGGAGCGCTCGTACCGGGCGTTGGCGTGCTCGGCGTAGCCGAAGGTCAGCAGGCCGGCGACCTCGACGTTCTCCAGCTCGTCGGCCCGGGCCACGAGCGCCTTGACCAGCTCTTCGGGGTTGTTGCAGCCGGCGTGCAGCCAGACGTGGTCGCCCGAGCGCACGCACTCGACGGCCTTCTCGGCCGTGGTCACGCGGCTGCGGTAGGTCGAGGCCCAGTCCATGGTGGCTATCCGTTGGTCTCGAGCGCCCGGCGCAGCGCCTCGCGCACCACGGCGCCCTTGTGGAGGTACAGCCCGCGGCGCAGGTCGCGCAGCTCGCTCACCGCCGCGTCCAGGCCCGCGTTGGCCAGGCGCGTCAGGTAGGGCAGCAGCGCCGCGCTGAGGGCCTGGGTGGCCGAGCGGGCCGCGGTGGAGGGCAGGTTCGGCACGCAGAAGTGCAGGATGCCGTCCACCTCGTAGGTCGGCTGGGGGAAGCTGGTCGGCCGCGAGGTCTCGAAGCAGCCGCCCATGTCGATCGACAGGTCCAGCACCACGCTGCGCGGCTTCATCAGCCGCAGCATCTCGCGGGTCACCAGGATCGGGGCGCGCTGGCCGTGCACCGCCACGGCCCCCAGCACCAGGTCGGCGTAGGCCAGGGTCTTCTCGACGTTGGGGCGGGTGGCCACGTAGGTGGTCATGGGCCGGCCCAGGTCCCGCATGGCCTCGCGCAGGTGGGTCACGCTCACGTCCAGCAGGGTCACGTTGGCCCCGGCGTTGATGGCCGCCCGGGCCGCGGCCCGGCCCAGCACGCCGGCGCCGAAGATGACCATGTTGGCGGGCGGCACGCCCGGGGCGCCGCACAGCACGATGCCCTTGCCGCCGAACTCGTTCAGCAGCAGGCCGCCGCCCACGGTGACCGCCAGGGTGCCGGCGATCTCCGACATGCTGGTCAGCACCGGCGCCTGGCCGTCGTCGTCCTCGATGGCCTCGAGACCGATGGCCGTGACCTGCTTCTCGACCAGCTGCCGCAGGTCGTCGCGGTGCGCCAGGGGCAGGGCCCAGAAGGCCAGCAGGGTCTGGCCGGGGACCAGCAGACCGTACTCGCGCGGCTCGGGCGGGAAGATCGAGACCACGGTCTCGGCCCGGCCGTAGGCCTCGGCGCGGCTGAAGGCGATCTTGGCGCCGGCCCGCTCGTAGTCGTCGTCGCCGTGCCCGGCGTAGACGCCGGCGCCCGTCTCGACGAAGACGCGGTGGCCCTGCTGGACCAGCGCCTTGACGGCCGAGGGGGTCAGGCCGACGCGGTGCTCGCGGCTGCGGATCTCCTTGGGAATCCCGATGTCCATGGCGGCCCCGTCTTCAGGCGCGGGCGCCCAGGCGCCGGGCCACGTCCCAGAGGATGGTCTCGACCTCGCGGCACTGGTCGCAGGCGTTGTGGGCCGACGGGCAGGGGACGCCGTCGGCCTGGGTCTCGCCGCAGGTGGGCGAGGCGGCGAAGGACAGCACCTGCAGCATGAGCCCCTCGGCGCGCTCGCGCACGCGGCCCGGCGGCAGGCTGCGCAGGGCCTCGATCAGCCTGTGCTCGGCGGGCGTCAGCGGCTCGAGGTCGATGCGGGCCATGGCTCCTCCTTGACGGCCTTGACGCCCCAGGCGAAGGCCTGCTCGTTCAGCGGGATCAGGGCGCACTTCTCGTGCAGCGCCTCGCGCACCGCGGCCAGGATGCTCTCGCCGTGCAGCAGCCCCGTGGCGGCCTGCAGGGCGCCCAGGGCCACGATGTTCTTGACCACCAGCTTGCCCAGGTCCTTGGCGATCGTGGTGAAGGGCACGCCGTGGGCGCGCACGCCCTGCTCGAGCTTGGGCAGCTCGTGGATCACCGAGCTGTCGTAGACGATCACGCCGCCCGGGGCCACCATCGGCCCGAACTTGGCCAGGCTGGGGGCGTTGAAGGCCACCAGCACGTGCGGGTGCGGCGCGGCCGGCGAGAGCACCTCGTCCTCGGCCATGTGCACGTCGGCGTAGGACGTGCCGCCGCGCGACTCGGGGCCGTAGCTCGGGATGTGGGTGGCGTCGAAGCCCTCGTTGATGGCCGCGCGGCACAGCAGCATGGCGGCCGTCTGGGCCCCGTCGCCGCCCGAGCCGGCCAGCTTCATGGCCACGTCGGGGCCGAAGACCTGGCGCGGGAAGCCCTGCATGAAGCGCGGCGCGGCCTCGCCGTGGGCGTCCACCACCTTGAGCAGCTCCTGCGCGTCGAAGCGCGGGTGCACCAGCTCGGGGGACCAGTCACGCCCCGGCACGTCCTTCTTCACGCCCAGGGGGAAGATCGGCAGCATCTTCTCCTTGACCCACCTCTCGCTCTCCTCGGGGGTCATCTTGAGGTGGGTGGGGCACTCGGCCAGCACCTCGACGAAGGCGAAGCCCTTGTTCTCGACCTGCAGCTGCAGGGCCTTCTTGATGGCCTTCTCGGCCTTGACGCGCTGCTTGTTGTCGAACAGGGCCACGCGCTCGACGTAGATCGGGCCGTCCAGCTGGGCGATGGTCTCGGCCATGCGCATGGGCTGGCCCATGAAGGCCGTGCGGCCGTAGGGGCTGGTGGCGGTGGGCTGACCGATCAGGGTGGTGGGAGCCAGCTGGCCGCCGGTCATGCCGTAGATGGCGTTGTTGACGAAGATGACGGTGATCGGGATGCCGAGCTGGGCGGCCTGCATGATCTCGGCCATGCCGATCGAGGCCAGGTCGCCGTCGCCCTGGTAGCTGACCACGATCGAGTCGGGGTTGGCCAGCTTGTGTCCCAGGGCCACCGCCGGGGCGCGGCCGTGGGCGGCCTGGGTGTTGCCCACGTCCATGTAGTAGTACAGGAAGACCGAGCAGCCCACCGGCGAGACGGCCACCGTGCGGTCCTGCACGCCCAGCTCGTCGATGGCCTGGCCCAGGTACTTGTGCGCCAGGCCGTGCCCGCAGCCGGGGCAGTAGTGCGTGCTGTGGGCCTTCAGGCCCTCGGCGTGGCTGTGGCGCTCGAAGGTCGTGTAGAAGGTGCTCATGCCTGGGCTCCCGCGAAGGCCGTCACGCTGCCCGTGAGGGCCGCCGTCATCACCTCGCGCTGCTGCGGCAGCACGCCGCCGTAGCGCTGCACGTGCTCGATGCGCGGGAGCCGCGCGCCCGCGTGCGAGACCGCCAGCCGCAGCTCGTCCTCCAGCTGTCCGGGCGAGGCCTCGACCACCACGATGCGCTCGACGTGGGGCAAGAGCGGCAGCAGCGCGTCGATCGGGAAGGGCCACAGCGTCTGGGGCCGGAACAGCCCGGCCTTGACGCCCTTCTGGCGCAGCTCCTCGACCGCCCCCTTGACCATGCGCGAGGGCGTGTTGCAGGCCACGAACAGCAGCTCGGCGTCCTCGCAGCGGAAGAGGTCGGCGCGCTGCTCCGCGGCCTTGATGCGCGCGTACTTCGCGTTCAGGTGCAGGTTGTGCTGCTCGAGGTCGTTCTCGTTGAGCTGGATCGAGCAGATCAGGTTGCCGCGGTGCTCGCGGTCGCCGTAGACCGCCCACTCCGGCAGGCCGGGCTTGACCATGTGGGTCGGCAGGGTGACCTTGCCGGTCATCTGGCCCAGGTAGCCGTCGGCCAGCATCACGACCGGGTTGCGGTACTTGAAGGCCAGGTCGTAGGCCAGCATCGTGAAGTCCAGCATCTCCTGCGGCGTGGAGGGGGCCAGCACGATGGCGTGGCTGTTGCCGTGGCCGAGGCCGCGGCAGGCCAGCTTGATGTCGGCCTGCTCCGGGGCGATGTTGCCCAGCCCCGGGCCGCCGCGCATGACGTTGACGAAGACCCCCGGCACCTCGGAGCCGACCATGTAGGAGATGCCCTCGAGCATCAGGCTGAAGCCGGGCGACGAGGTGAAGGTCATGCAGCGCAGCCCGGCCCCGCCGCAGCCGTACATCATGTTGACGGTCGCGACCTCGCTGACGGCCTGCAGGAAGTAGCCGTCGAGCTTGGGCAGCAGCTTGGCCATCAGCTCCGCGCCCTCGGTCGAGGGCGTGATCGGGTAGCCGAAGAAGTGGCGGCAGCCAGCCAGCAGCGCTCCGATGGCCGAAGCGTAGGTTCCCTTGGTGACGAGCACCGCGGGCTGGCCGTCGCCGAGAGGCACCAAGGTGTCGGGGATGGCCCGGGGTTCCGGCGCTGTTGTGGACTTGGGCCCGAACAGCAACTGGGGAGGCACCGGCTCCTCGGCGCCCAGCCCCTCCGGACGGGGGGAGAGGCCGTACGGCTCGGGGCAGGCGTCGATGCACAGCCCGCAGGCCGTGCAGTGCTCGAGGTGCAGCTCGATCGGGATGAGTCCTGTCGCAGGATTGATCTCGTGTCCCATCTCGATGCAGTTGTGCGAGCAGGCGCTGATGCAGCGGCCGCACCCCTTGCAGTACTCGGGAAAGACGAACGGTTTGGGCTTGTCCTTGACCATTGAAGTCTCCAGAACCCTGGGGCCACCCCGACACTCTCCAAACCCCGTGCCAGCCCGGAAGTCGCGCTGCGCGCAGAGGTTTCGTCTTGCGCCTGCCGCAAGCCTTGCGGCGGGCGGGGTGGGGGTCGAAAAACTCTGCGTAAGGCCAAGCGCCGCCGGCCGTTGGCGCGACCCGCATCTGTCGGCGCCCCAAGGGCTCCGCGGCGCCCTCGGCGGGGGAGGCTTCCGGCACGCCCTTTGCGTTCTCTCTTTTGTTGCAGAGGGAGGATCCCGTGGCCACTACCGTGATGACCTCACCAGGCCTCCAGGAAGACACCCTGTGGGCCGAGCGTTTTGCCCTGCGCACCGCCGGTGTGACCAGCTCGGCCATCCGCGAGCTGCTCAAGCTGACGGAGCAGCCCGACGTCATCTCCTTCGCCGGCGGCCTGCCCGCGCCCGAGGTCTTCCCGCTCGAGCGCATCGAGGAGGCCGCCCGCCGCGTGCTCGAGGAGCACGGCGCCGCCGCCCTGCAGTACTCCACCACCGAGGGCTACCTGCCGCTGCGCGAGCTGCTGGTGCGCCACATGGCGCGCTACGGCATCGAGGTGACCGCGGCCAACGTGCTGATCACCTCGGGGGCCCAGCAGGCCCTCGACCTGATCGGCAAGCTGCTGATCAACTCCGGCGACGTGGTGCTGACCGAGGCGCCCACCTTCCTGGGCGCCATCCAGGCCTGGACCGCCTACCAGGCCCGCTTCGTGACCGTGCCCGTCGACGACGACGGCCTGTGCGTGGACGAGCTGGAGCACGCCCTGCGGGCCGGCCCGAAGTTCATGTACGTGCTGCCCAACTTCCAGAACCCGGCCGGCACCACCATGACGCTGGCGCGGCGCCAGCGCCTGATCGAGCTGGCCAGCCACTACGGCGTGCCGATCGTCGAGGACGACCCCTACGGCCAGCTGCGCTACGAGGGCTCGCACCTGCCGCCGCTGGTCAAGCTCGACGCCGAGTACCACGGCTGCGCCAACGGCGAGCGCGCCTTCCGCAGCAGCGTGCTGTACCTCGGCACGCTCTCCAAGGTGCTGGCCCCCGGCCTGCGCCTGGGCTGGGTGGTGGCGCCGGCCAACGTCATCGCCAAGATGGTGCAGCTCAAGCAGGGCACCGACCTGCACACCAGCACCTTCACGCAGATGGTGGCCTTCGAGGCCGCCCAGGGCGGCTTCCTCGACCGCCACGTGCCTGTCATCCGGCGCGTCTACGGCGAGCGCCGCAACGCCATGCTGGCGGCCATGGAGCAGCACTTCCCGAAGGGCGTGCGCTGGACGCGGCCCCAGGGCGGGCTGTTCCTGTGGGTCACGCTGCCGCCCGGGATGGACTCCAAGGAGGTCCTGCGGGCGGCGCTCGAGGAGGAGAAGGTGGCCTTCGTCCCCGGCGGGCCGTTCTTCCCGACCGGCGGCGGGGCCGAGACCCTGCGGCTCAACTTCTCGTACTGCACCCCGCAGCGCATCGCGGAGGGCATCGCCCGCCTGGGCCGCGTGCTGAAGAAGCAGATGGCCTGACGGGCCGCTTGCGGCCCGGCACGGTGGGCGGCACAATCCGTCCACCCATGCGACTCCGGCAGGCGACCCTCTCCGTCCTGCTCGTCTTCGCGGCCGCCGGCCTCGGCTCGCGCGCGGTGGCCTCGTTCGCGCGCCTGCTGCCCGGGGGCGACCGCGCCGACGCGCCCTTCCAGCTCTCCCTCGACCGCGTCACGCGGGTCCGGCCCGTCGCCCAGGTGGCGGGGCTGCGCGAGGGCGACCGCGTCGTCGCGGTCGCCGGCCGCCCCTTCGTCGGCCGCCGCGCCCTGGCCGAGACGCTGGCGCAGACGCTGCCCGGCCAGCCGCTCGAGGTCGAGGTCGAGCGGGCCGACGGGCGCCGCGAGCGCCTG
>JBDIBD010000144.1:0-10145 GCA_039812725.1 Vicinamibacteria bacterium
AGACGGCCGAGGCGGCCCTGGCGGCCGTGCTGGAGCGGGCCGCCCAGGCCGTGCGGCGCGAGCTGGTGAGGCGGCGCGGCCTGGCCGCCGCGCGCGCCCTGCTGCGTCCCCTCGCCTCCCCGGCCTTCGCCCGCTGAGCCATGGACCCCCAGGTCAAGCGCAAGGCCCAGTTCTCGGGCGCCTACTTCCTGCTGGCGGCGGCGGCCCTGCTGCTGGTGCAGAGCTTCGTGGTCGAGCGCGCCCTCGGCCCGCGCCAGGTGCCGTACAACGAGTTCCTGAAGGCCCTGCGCGAGGGCCAGCTGGCCGAGGTGCAACTGCGCCAGGCCGACATCCTGGCCGTCAAGAAGGCCGCCGGCGAGGCCCGGCCGGAGCGGCTGGTGACCAGCCGCCTGCCCGGCCTCGACGAGACCGCGCTCCTGTCCGAGCTGCAGGAGCGGCAGGTGCAGTTCTCGGGGCGCATCGACCGGACCTCGTGGCTCGAGAGCTTCCTGCTCGGCTGGGTGCTGCCGCTCGGGATCCTGGGCGCGGTCTACTTCTGGCTCATGTCGCGGATGGGGCGCGGTGCCGGGCCGCTGACCTTCGGCAGGAGCAAGGCCAGGATCTACGACCAGGCCCAGCACGGCCGGGTGACCTTCGCCGACGTGGCCGGCGTGGAGGAGGCCAAGGGCGAACTGGCCGAGGTGGTGGACTTCCTCAAGAACCCCTCGCGCTACCAGGCCATCGGCGCGCGCATCCCCAAGGGCGTGCTGCTGGTCGGCCCGCCGGGGACCGGCAAGACCCTGCTGGCCCGGGCCGTGGCCGGCGAGGCGGGCGTGCCGTTCTTCTCGCTCTCGGGCTCGGAGTTCATCGAGATGTTCGTGGGGATGGGCGCGGCCCGCATGCGCGACCTGTTCGAGCAGGCCAAGCAGCGTGCCCCCTGCATCGTCTTCATCGACGAGCTGGATGCCATCGGCAAGGCCCGCGGCGGGATGCTGGCCGTGGCCTCCCACGACGAGCGCGAGCAGACCCTCAACCAGCTGCTGGTCGAGATGGACGGCTTCGACTCCACCAGGGGCGTGATCCTGATGGCCGCCACCAACCGGCCCGAGGTGCTCGACCCGGCCTTGCGGCGGGCCGGCCGCTTCGACCGCCAGGTGGTGGTGGACCGCCCCGACGTGCGCGGCCGCCAGGCCATCCTCGACGTGCACGCCCGCAAGGTGCGGCTCGACGCCGACGCCGACCTGCGCGTGGTGGCCCAGCGCACCCCGGGCATGACCGGCGCCGACCTGGCCAACGTGCTCAACGAGGCCGCCCTGGCGGCGGCCCGGCGCGGCTCCGAGACCGTGGCGCGGCGCGACTTCGAGCAGGCGGTCGACCGCCTGCAGCTGGGGCTCGAGAAGCGCGGCGGCCTGCTGAGCCCCGACGAGAAGCGCCGCGTGGCCTGGCACGAGGCCGGGCACACGCTGGCGGCCCTCTCGGTGGAGCACGCCGACCCCGTGCACCGCGTGACCATCATCCCGCGCTCGATCGGGGCGCTGGGGGCGACGCTGCAGCTGCCCGACCAGGAGCGCACGCTGCTGAGCCGCGACCAGCTGCTCGACCGCGTCTGCGTGCTGATGGGCGGCCGGGCCGCCGAGGAGCTGGCCCTGGGCGACACGTCCACGGGGGCCCACAACGACCTCGAGCGCGCCAGCGAGCTGGCCCGCCAGATGGTCTGCCGCTTCGGCATGAGCCGCGAGCTGGGACCGGTGAGCTACGGGCGCCCGGCCGGCCCGCGATTCCTGGACGTGGGCGGCGGCGAGGAGCGAAACTACAGTGAGAAGACCGCCCAGGCCATCGACGCCGAGGTGCGCCGGCTGCTGTCCGAGCAGTACGAGCGGGCCCGCACGCTGCTGGCGCGCCGCCGCGCCGGCCTGGAGCGCATCGCCCTTCGCCTGCTCGAGGCCGAGACCCTCGAGCGGGAGGAGTTGGAGCGGCTGGCCGCCGAGACGGAGCGGGGGCCGCTCGACGGCCGGGCGGCGGCCTGACCCGGGGGACCCGCCGGCCCGGCACGGAACGTGTATCCAACCTCGGTGGGTGACGCCAAGGGTCACCCGGGAGGAAGTCCATGCTGCGCATCGAGCTGTCGGTCGAGGAGGCCTCCACCTTGCACGAGATCCTGACGCACTACGTCTCCGACCTGCGCATGGAGGTCGCCGGCACGGACTCGATGGACTACCGTGAAGTCCTGAAGGCCCGCGAGCTCCTGCTCAAGGACCTGCTCCTGCGCCTCGAGCCGGTGGCGGCGTAGGGGCCGGCCGGGTCACGCCAAACCCGCCGCCGTCTCCGCGGCGCCGCGCAATTCCGGCGGGGGGCGAGTCTGTCTAGCGCGGCAGCCGGGGCCGGCCGGTGGCGTCGGGCAGCGGCACGCCGAGCGCCGCCGCCAGCGTGGGCGCCAGGTCGTAAGGCGTGGCCGGCTCCTCGCTGACGCCGGCCGCCACCCCGCCGCCCCAGAAGATCAGCGGCACGTGCGTGTCGTAGTCGTGGTGGGAGCCGTGGGTCGTGCCGCGGGCCGGGTCCCAGTGCATGATCACGTTGCGGCGCGGCACCATGAAGGCGTCGCCCGAGCGCTCGAGGTCGAGGCCGTTGCGCAGGAACTCCACCACGGGGTCGTCGTCGCGCCAGCTCTCCCGCTCCGCGATCAGGTAGACGTCGGCGATCTCCTCCGCGTAGACGCGCTTGACGGTGGCGCGGAAGGCCCGCCCGAGCTGATCGAGCGTGACGGCCTGGCCGGCCGGCCCGCAGGGCCCCTCGACCGTGCGGGCCGGGAAGAGCGGGCGGTTGAAGCTGACGCTCCAGCCGTCGTTGCCGTAGAGCGGCTTGCTGCCCGGCGCCAGGCAGAGCTGCTCGCT
The DNA here is from genome assembly GCA_039812725.1 of Vicinamibacteria bacterium. Lineage (GTDB taxonomy): Bacteria > Acidobacteriota > Vicinamibacteria > Fen-336 > Fen-336 > JBDIBD01. The sequence continues at coordinate 2,871 of JBDIBD010000144.1, forward strand.
CAGCAGCCGGTTGAGCCGGTCGAACAGGCTGGTCACCACGCGCGGGGAGTTCACCAGGCGCCCGGCGCTCTCCTCGGGGTGGTCGCGGTGGTAGACCTCGGGGATGGGCGTGAAGCCGTGGTCGGCCGAGAAGCCCAGCAGCACGCTGCCCTTCGGGTAGAGCCGGTCGAGGGCCTCGAGCACCCTGCCGACCTGCAGGTCGAGCCGGCGCAGGGTGTCGAGGTTCTCCTCGGACTCCGCGCCGTGGCTGTGCGAGACCACGTCCTGGGCCGAGAACGAGATCGCGAACAGGTCGGGCTGGGCGCCGCGCCCCAGCGCCAGCTGGCCGTCCTGCAGCAGCTCGAGGCCCAGGTCGGCCACCAGCTCGTCGATGAAGGGGCTGATGTAGACGCCGTTGAAGTAGCCCTCGGGGTCCTTCGTCAGGTCGTGGTCGAAGCCCACGCCCTGGGCCGGCAGCGAGTAGTCGCCGATCCCCGACCGCGCCTGCGGCAGGGGCATCGGCAGGCCCGGCGCCAGCTCGCGCGGCGGCAGCTTGCGCCACAGCAGGCCGAAGCGGGACGGCAGCATGGGACCGGCCTTCTCCCGGTTGAAGCGGGTCACGATCGACTTGCCCAGGGCCCCCAGCGCTCCGGCCGTGTCGTAGGCCGTGGAGGTCGTGAAGCGGCCGTTCTCCTTGTCGTACCAGTACACGACGTGGCGCGGGTCGCGCCCCGCCATGAAGGCCGCCGAGCGGTCCTTGGCCGAGATCGACACCACCCGGGCGCCGGGCCGCGCGGCCACCAGCCGGTCGCCGAAGGTCGGCACGCGCAGGTTGCCGGGCCCGGCGATGGTGCCCTTGGGGGCGAACTCCTCCGACGGGCGTCCGTGGCGCAGGTTGAACAGGAGGATGGCGTCGTCGCTGTCGAAGACCACCGTCTCGCCGGCCGGCCCGGCGCCGACGCGGGTGGTGGCCTTGCCGATCTCCCCCGAGGCCTGCCAGCGCTCCAGCTCGGCCTTCTGGGCGAAGACCAGCAGCCGGCCGTCCTGCTCGACCTCGCTGTAGAAAAGCGGCGGGTTGCCGGGGATGCGGTTGGGGTCCCACTGGGCGGCGCACGAGACGTTGCGGATGGAACCGTCGGCATTCTGCTCGGTCCAGCGGTTGCCGACGATGCCCGTCACGCGCGGCGGCGCGCCCACGCCGATCGAGGAGTGGCCTGGGCCGGTCTCGGTGTTGATGTGGCGGTAGTTGGTCTTCGAGAACACGCGCCCCTCGTCGAGCAGGCGCTTCAGCCCCGCCACGTACCAGGGCCGGTATTGCAGCAGGCGGTCGTAGTTGAGGCCGTCCACGGCCATGATCACGACCAGCTTCGGCGCGGCGGCGGCGGGCGCCGCGGGGCGCGGCGCGGGGGCGGCCGGCAGGAAGAGCGTCCCAGCAGCCAGCAGGCCGCACGCGAGCAGCAACGGCTTGATCCTCATCAGGGCATCCTCGGGCAGGAGCGGGGGCCGATCCGAAAACCGGGATTGTGCCAGAGATGGAGGGCCTCGTGCGAGCCCGCCGCGGGTAGACTGCGCCCCGATGCCGGCCGAGCCCGAGCGCCTCTTCACGCCGCGCTTCTTCCTGATGTGCGGCTTCTCGTTCACGGTCTTCCTCTCGGCCTTCCTGCTCTTCCCGACGGCGCCCTTCCGGATCCTCGCGCTGGGGGGCAGCGAGGCCACTGCCGGGCTCTTCCTGGGCTTCCTGACCTACGCTTCGGCCCTCTCGGCGCCCTTCACGGGCGCCCTGGCCGACCGGCTGGGGACCCGCCGGGTGCTGGCCGGCTGCGGCCTGGCGCTGACCGGCTTCGCCGCGGCCTACGGCTGGAGCTCCGACGCCCGCACCTTCCTGGCCCTGCCGCTGCTGCACGGGGTCTTCTGGTCGGGGCTGCTGTCGGCCTCCTCGGCCTACATGAGCGACGTGATCCCCGAGGGGCGCCGGGCCGAGGGGCTGAGCTACTGGGGCCTGTCCACCGTGGCGGCCGTGGCCGTGGCCCCCTCGGTGGGCTTCTGGCTGTTCCACCAGGGCTGGGGCGTGCTGTGCGCGGTCATGGCGGGCCTCAACGCGGTCATGGGCCTGATCGCGCTGGGGCTGCCGCCCGAGTCGGCCTCGGCCGCGCGCGGCGGCGCGGCGCGCGGCGTGGCGGGGCTGATCGAGTGGCGCATCGTGGTCTTCGCCCTGTCGCTCTTCCTCTGCTCCTTCGGCTACGGCGGCCTGACCAGCTTCAGCGCGCTGTACGCGGAGGCCGGCGGCGTCACGCCGCGCAGCGTCTACCTCAACACGCTGGCCCTCACGATCCTGGCGACGCGCCCGGTCTTCGGCCGCATGGCCGACCGGCTGGGGCCGCGCAACGTCTTCATCCCGGCCCTGCTGTCGATGGGCCTGGGGCTGGCCGTGCTGGCCGTCTCGGGAGGCCTGCCGTTCCTGGTGGCCTCGGCCGTGCTGTTCGGCGTGGGGCTGGGCCAGGCCCACCCGGCCTTCTCGGCTTACGTGCTGCAGCACGTCGACGCTCGCCGCCGCGGGGCCGCCTTCGGCGCCATCCTGGCCGCCTTCGACACCGGCATCGGCACCGGCTCGATCCTGATCGGCCTGCTGGTCTCCCGCTTCGGCTTCCGGGCGGCCTTCGGCTGCGCCGCGGCCCTGGCGGCCCTGGCCGTGCCCTACTTCCTGTGGGCCGAGCGGCGCTTCCTGGCCGGCGCCCCCCCGCCGGCGGCCGGTCCGGGCCCGAACCGCCACCTGTAGGTGTTTCGAAAAACTCAACCGCAAATAGTAGTTGCCCGGCGGGAGTTGAGATCCTACACTAGCCTCACCTTGGGCAGACCCCCCGTCGCGGTCAGCTCGCCTCTCCCCGACAGGCCTCTTCCGATCGTTTCCCCGCGGTGTCCGGCCCGTCACGACGCGGCTCGGGCCGGTGCGCCGCATGGCCGTCCCCCTCACGCCCTGGCCAGCGAGGAAAGATGAAGAAGCTGTTCGTGGTCGACACCAACGTCGTGCTCTTCGATCACACCTGCATCTACAACTTCCAGGAGCACGACGTCGCGCTCTCGATCGTGGTGCTGGAGGAGCTCGACCGCTTCAAGCGCGGCAACGACCTGATCAACCTGGAGGCGCGCCAGTTCATCCGGGAGCTGGACGAGCTGGCGGGGGACGGCCCGTTGACCTCGGGGCTGCCGCTCGGGGAGGGGCGCGGGCGGCTCCACGTCGAGGTGGGCGAGCCCAGCGGGAGCTCGAAGGTCAGCCGGGCCTTCGCGCTGAGCAAGCCCGACCACCGCATCCTGGCCCTGGCCGAGGAGCTGCGCGAGCGCCACCCGGACCGCCAGGTGATCCTGGTCAGCAAGGACGTCAACCTGCGCATGAAGGCCAAGTCGCTCGGGCTGCGGGCCGAGGACTACACCACCGGCAAGGTGCGCCACGTCGACCGGCTCTACTCGGGGACGGCCTGCTGGGAGAACCTGCCCTGCGACGCGATCGCGCGCCTGCACGGCGAGCCGCACGCGCTGCCGCTGGCCGAGCTCGACGGCCGTGGCGCGCTGCTGCCCAACCAGTACCTGGTGATGCGCAACGGCAGCCTGAGCGCCCTGGCCCACCACAACCGCCAGGCCGGCCTGCTGGAGCGCGTCAGCAAGCGCGCGGCCTACGGCGTCGAGCCGCGCAACGCCGAGCAGATCTTCGCCCTCGACGCGCTGCTGCGCCCCGAGGTGCAGCTGGTCACGCTGACCGGCCGGGCGGGCACGGGCAAGACCCTGCTGGCCCTGGCGGCGGCCCTCGAGCAGCGCCGCCACTTCCGCCAGATCTACCTGGCCCGGCCCGTGGTGCCGCTCGGCAACCGCGACATCGGCTACCTGCCGGGCGACGTCAAGAGCAAGCTCGACCCCTACATGCAGCCGCTGTGGGACAACATCGCGGTCATCCGCCACCGCCTGCCGCCCGAGAGCCGCGAGCACAAGGCCCTCAACGAGATGATCGAGCAGGAGAAGATCAGCGTGGCGCCGCTGGCCTACATCCGCGGCCGCTCGCTCGACCACGTCTTCTTCATCGTGGACGAGGCCCAGAACCTCACGCCCCACGAGGTCAAGACCATCATCACGCGCGCGGGCGAGGGCTCCAAGGTGGTCTTCACCGGCGACATCCACCAGATCGACACGCCCTACCTCGACAGCCAGTCCAACGGCCTGACGGTGCTGATCGACCGCATGAAGGAGCAGGACCTGTTCGCCCACGTCAACCTGCAGAAGGGCGAGCGCAGCCACCTGGCGGAGCTGGCCAGCACGCTGATGTAGGGGCCGGCCGCGCTACGGCGCCAGCCCGTGCTCGCGGCAGAGGGCCAGGAAGGGCCGCGCCCGGTAGCCCGTGGCGAAGACCCGCTCGACGATCGGCCGGGCCTCGGCCTCGCGGTCCAGCAGCAGCAGCACCGTGGCCCGCCGACGCTCGTCGGGCGGGGCCCAGCGCCGGTCGGCCGGAACGGGCCCTCCCAGGTCCAGGGCCCGCTCGAGCAAGCCGCGGCCCTCCTCCTTCCGGCCGGTCCTCTGGAGCAGCGCTCCCAGCCGCCAGAGGACCTCGGCCACGTCGGGGTGCCGGGGCCCCAGGATCCTCTCGTGCAGCGACAGCGACCTGCGGTAAACGGCCTCGGCCTCCCGCAGGTGGCCCGCCAGGGCGTGCGCGTCCCCCAGGCCCATGAGGACCGCGGCCAGGGCCTGGGTCTCACCCAGGCCCTTCTCCACCAACTCGGCCGCCCTGAGTTCGTTCTCCTCGGCCAGGGCAGCGTGGCCCAGGTCGCGGTGCAGCAGTGCCAGGGCGTGCAGGGCCAGGCCCACGTTGGCGTGGGCGGGGCCCTGGGCGCGCTCCTCGACCTCCAGCGAGCGCTCGAAGAAGGCCTCCGCCTCGTCGTAGCGCCCCAGGCTCCGCAAGACGTGGGCGAGGTTCCCGAGAATGGGGCCCAGCGTCGGGTGCCAAAGCCCGAGGGACTTCTCGAGGATCCGCACGGCGCGCCGATAGGCCGCCTCCGCCTCGCTGAAGCGGCCCAGGTTCTCGGCGGCGCTGGCCAGGTTGTTGAGCGCCACGGCCAGGTCCTCGTGCTCGGGGCCGCGCACCTTCTCCTCGATGGCCACCACGCGGCGCAGGAGCCGCTCGGCCTCCTCGTAGCGGGCCAGCTCGTACTCGACGGTGGCCAGGTTGTTGAGGCTCGTGGCCAGCTCGGGGTGGTCTGGGGCCAGCGTGGCCTCCTGGATCGCGATGGCCCGGCGTTCGAGGGCTGCGGCTTCCTCGAGCCGGCCCATGCTCAGCTTCAGGTTGGACAGGCTGGTGAGGGCCGCCGCCACGTCGGGGTGGACGGGTCCCTGCGCCCGCTCGAGCAGCGCGAGGGCGCGCAGGTGCAGAGGCTCGGCCTCGGCAAATCGGCCCCGGGCCTGCAGGTGCACCCCGAAGCTGTCCAGGGCCCTCGCCAGGTCGATCGACTCCGGGCCGAGCGCTCGTTCGAGGCCGGCCAGTCCCTGGCGATAGAGCGGCTCGGCTTGCTCGAAGTGTCCCAGGCGGTGGTGGACGAGCGCCAGCAGGACCAGCCCCTCGCCCTCCCCGGCCGGATCCGGCGGAGTGATCGACCGGCGCAGGGCCAGGCTCTGCCCTGCAAGGGCCAGGGCGCGCTCGTGCAGGCCCAGGTTCGTGTAGACCTTCGCCATGGCGTGCAGCAGGGCCGCCTTGACCGCGGGCTGCTCCTGCAACCGGCCCTCGATGTCCAGCACCGCCTTGTCGAGCAGCTCGCGGGCCGTGACGCTGTTGCCGCGGCTCTCGCCGGGGTCGGACACCTCGAAGAGCCGCACGAGGAAAGCGGCCACCTGGCGCGACGCCTCCGCCTCCCGCGCCCCCCGGTCGGCCTCCTGGCGGATGCGCCAGGCCTGGTAGCTCATTCCCACGGCCACCGCCGTCACCAGGACTCCCGCGAGCGTCCGCAGGCGCCGCCGCAGGCGGCGGCTGGGCAGATCGCGTATCCGGCGCAGGGTCTGTGCGGTGTCGAGGGCCGAGGGGCGCACGGCTGGCGCCGGGTCCTTGAGCCGCTCGATCAGGCGTGTCAGCTCCGGCACCAGGCCAGCCACCGGCCGGGTCTGGCCGGCGCGCGCGCGCTCCAGCAACTGCGGCAGGTCCAGGCCCGGCTCGTGGGCCGGTTGCCCGGTGAACAGCTCCTGGGGACCAGCCCCAGCGAGTACATGTCGGAGGCCGTGGTGGCGGCCTCGCCCCGGGCCTGCTCCGGGCTCATGTAGGTCAGCGTCCCCAGCACCGTGCCCAGGCGCGTGACCGAGTCCGCGCCCGCGTCGCCCGCCAGGGTCGTGGCGCTCGCGGTGGCCGGAGCGGGCGGCAGCTGGAGGGTGGTCAGGACGGGGTCGACGGGCCAGGCCGGCTCCGGCGGCGGCTCCCCGTCGGCGGGCGGCGCGGGCGCCGGCAGCGCGCGCGCCAGGCCGAAGTCCAGCACCTTGACCTGGCCCGCGGGGGTGACCATGACGTTGGAGGGTTTGAGGTCGCGGTGCACGATGCCCCTGGCGTGCACGGCCGCCAGCACGTCGACGATCTGCTCCGCCACGCCCAGGCAGGAGGCGCGGTCGGGCCGCGCGGCGATGACCTCCGTCAGCGAGCGCCCCTCGATCAGCTCGAGGACCAGGTACTCCTGGCCGTCCACCTCCAGGAACTCGAAGACCTGGCAGATGCTGGGGTGGTCGAGCTGCGAGAGCACGCGCGCCTCGCGCAGGAAGCGCGACTTGAGCTCGGGCGAAAGCTGGGTGTCGCGCACGGCCTTGAGCGCCACCCGCCGCTGGAGCTTGTCGTCCCAGGCCACGTAGACGTGACCCATGCCCCCCGAGCCGGCCACGCCGACGACCTGCAGGTGCCCGACGCGCGTGCCGACGAGGTCTGGCATGGCTCGGCCAGGGAGGTGCGGGCAGAGACGCCGGCCGGGCGCGTCCCCGGCCCGGCGCCGTGCTCTTTCTGGTTAGCCCCCAGTCCAGGCCGTGTCAAGGAAAATCCGGGACCCGGCGCCCGCCGGGTCGCCAGGGTGAGCCGCCCGTCAGGGCCGCGCGCGCGTGGTGAAGGTTTCGGAGAGCAGGTTCTCGCGCGCCACCGCGGCCTGGGCCGAGAAACGCTCGGCCAGGTGTCCTAACAGCAGGCCGGCGCAGAACAGGCCCACGGCCGCGAGCGCGCGCCCGCGGAAGCGCTCGATCTCGTCCAGCCGGCGGGTCACGGGCGCGGACGCCGCCACGGGCGGCGCCACCCGCGGC
>JBDIBD010000145.1:0-10114 GCA_039812725.1 Vicinamibacteria bacterium
GCGCCCTGGTCGGCGGGCACGCGCGCCCGCACGCGCGCGCCGCCCTCGCTCAGCCCCTTGCAGAGCAGCCCGCCGTCCAGCGCGCGCCGCCAGGTGAGCCGCGCGCGCGCCAGCGCGTAGGGCCGGCCGGCCAGGTCCCACGAGGAGACGTGCGACTCCCCCACCGCCAGCGTGGTGGCGTCGTGGGCCAGCCGCACCGTGGCGGGCTGGCCGTCCGCCAGACGCAGCTCGCGCAGGCTCACGGCAGCAGCGCTCCCGTCCGGGGGCTGGTCTCGCGGCGGTCCTGCACGTGCGGCTCCCAGTCCCCCGACGCGCCCAGGCAGAACGAGCAGGAGGCCAACGGCTCGGCGCGCTCGAGGTAGTCCGCCAGCCGGGCCAGCAACGCCGCCGGCGGGCCTTCGAGCGGCAGGCCGTCCTGGCGCGACAAGGACGAGGACAGGCCGCGCGCGGCCAGGGCCTGCTCGAGGTGGGGCGGCCGGGTGCAGGCGTAGAAGCGTCCCGCACGCAGCATGTGGCAGCGCACCCGCAGCCAGCAGGCCGCGTGCACCTGGCGCGCCTGCTCGGGCTCGAGGCGCGCCGGCGGGTCCATGCGCGCGAAGCGGCCGATGCGCTTGACCGTCAGCACCAGGCCGTGCTCGAGGCAGCGCGCCTCGGCCCGCTCGACGGCGTGGTCCGGAAGCGGCGCCGAGGAGTACAGCGAGAGCGTCAGGCGGTCGAGGCGCTCGAAGAGGCCGTCCGGCTGCCGGTCCAGCAGGAGGCCGTTGGTGGTCAGCGAAAGCTGCGGGCTGATGCCCGAGCCCCGCGCCACGTCGAGCAGCTCGAGCAGGCCGGGGTGCAGCAGGGGCTCGCCCCCGGTGAGCTTGAAGATGGCCGGGCGCAACACCCGCGCCGCCACGGCCAGGTCGCGCTCCAGCTCGCGCGGGTCGAGGAAGCGCTCGGGCAGGCGCGGCGAGAGCGTGCAGCAGTGCACGCAGCGCAGGTTGCAGTGATCGACGGCGTGGGCCTCGAGGGCCCAGGTCAGCAGCCGGCCTTGCTCGATCGCGTAGGCCATCCGCGAGCAGTATGCCGCAGGGCCCTGCCCACTTGAGTTCTCGTGGCCAGCCTGCTATGCTCGGGGTGCATTAGTCGGCCGTAGCTCTGGCGTTACGGAAGGAGCCGTCCACGGTGGGTGGCTTTCGTTTTGTGGGCGCGCAGGAGACCAGGCTGCTAGGCAGCGGGCTGAGGAGGCCTGTACGCACATGATCGAAGGTACCGTCAAGTGGTTCAACGAGTCCAAGGGTTTCGGTTTCCTGTCGCGTGAGGGTGGTCCGGACGTCTTCGTCCACCACTCCGAGATCCGCGCCGAGGGCTTCCGCACCCTGAACGAGGGCGACAAGGTCCGGTTCGAGATCACGGACAGCCCGAAGGGCCCCCGCGCCGCGAACGTGACGCTGGTTCGCTAGGCTCGTTTCAACGGCCGTACGAAAGCCCGGGCTGCGGCCCGGGCTTTTTTCGTTTGGTGTGGGGGCGGCGGGTTCAGCGCGGTCCGGCCACGCGCCAGGGGGCGGGCAGCGTCTGCGGCTCGAGCTTGCGCTGCTCCAGCAGGCTGAGCCCGTCCAGCAGCCATGCCTCCAGGTCGCCGGAGCCCTCGCTCCACAGCACCAGGTCCGTCTTCCCGCCTCCGTTCCAGTCCCCCACCGCGACCACGTGCTTGCCCACCTCCGACAGCTCCGGCAGCAGGGCCGTCCCCGCCCGCCGCACGCCCGACTCCAGCTCCCACACGACCACTCGTCCCGTCTGCGCGTGCTGCAGCACCACGTCCGTCCGGCCGTCTCCCGTCAGGTCCCCCAGACCCACCGCCCGCCACTCCGCGCTCTCCGGACCCTCCGGCGTCAGGAACCGCCCCTCGCTCCGGCTCAGCCCGTTCATCAGCCACACCACCAGGCGCCCGCTCGACTGCTGCTGCCACAGCAGGTCGGCCTGGCCGTCCCCGTCCACGTCCCCCGTGGCCCGCAGCTTCCAGTTCGTATCCGGCACTCCGGCTGGCGTCGTGAGGCTCCCGCTCACCCGCTCCACCCCGTTCATCAGCCACACCACCACCTTGCCCGACACCTCGTGACGCCACACCACGTCCGTCCGGCCGTCCCCGTCCACGTCGTTCGTCCCGGACACGCGCCAGTTCACGTCCGTGATCCCCGTCGGCGTCGTCGTCAGCACGCCCGTCCGCGTGGTCCCGTTCATGGTCCACACCTGCAGCTCGCCCGTGGCCTCGTTCCGCAAGAGCAGGTCCGACTGACCGTCCCCGTCGAAGTCCCCGCGCGACCACGCGTCCAGGATCGTCACCCGCGCGCTCTCCGTCCCACCTCCGCTGCCCGTCACGTCCACCCAGAAGCTCTCTGGCCCTTCCTTCTGCCCGTCCGGCAGCACCGCCACCGAGATCACCCCGCCCGCAGGCAGCGCGCCGCTCCCCGCCACGTAGTCGCTCCCCGCCTGCGCCTGCCCGTCGCGCGTCGCCCAGCTCCACGCCCCAGGCTTCACTCCCGCCTGCCCGTCCACCACCACCCGCGCCGTCGACACCGCCCCGGGCCGCTCGTACACGTACGTGTCCCGCGGGCCCGCCACCAGATCGTCGTCGTCCACGATCACGCCCGTCGCCAGCACCTTCAGACCGGGCGCCACCGTCACCTCGATCCGCACCGTCTCCGGTCCTTCCTTCACACGGTCCCCGAACACCGGCACCCGCGCCGTCTTCACCGTCTCTCCCGCCGCAAACGTCGTCGTCCCGCCCAGCGATCCGTAGTCCACTCCCGCCGTCGCCGTCCCCCCTGTCACCGTCGCCCAGCTCACCGTCGCCGCCTGCGGCAAGGCCGCGTCCAGGCTCAACTGGAACTCCAGCCAGCTCACCCCGCCATCCCCTTCCGTCACCTGTGGCTCGCTCACCCGCAGCCACGGCCCCGACAGCGGCAGCGCCCACAGCTCACGCCCGTGCACCCGGTCGTCCGCCGAGAAGTACAGGCGCCCGTTCACCACCGTCAGCTCTTCGGGGTTCGACGACGCCGGCCCAGGCGCGATGTCCTGCAGCAGGCGCGTCCCGGCTTCCGTCCCGTCGCTCACCCACAGCTCGATCCCCGTCTCACGCTCGTACCGGGTGAAGAACAACTTCTGCCCGTCCGACACCAGCTTCGTCCCCAGGTCCAGGCCGTCCGCGGGTCCAGGCGCAAGGTCCGCCACGCGCCGCGTCCCCGCCTCCGTCCCATCCGACACCCACAGCTCCCGCCCGGTCACGCCGTCGTCCGCCGTGAACGCCACCAACTCCCCGAACGCCACCAGACCCGCCGGGTCGGAGCTCGCCGCGCCCGGCGCGAGGTCCGCCACCCGCCGCGTCCCCTCCCCCGTCCCGTCCGACACCCACAGCTCGCTCCCAGAACCCGCCTCCGCCGCCGCGAAGTGCAGCTGCCCCCCCGCCGCGCGCAGCTCCGGCGCCGCCTGCATGTGCGTCGCCACCTTCGTCGTCCCATCCGGTGTCCCGTCGCTCCGCCACAGCCCGCCGTCCGACAGGAAGTACAACTGCCCCTGGTACGACTCCATCCCCTCCACAGGCAGCGCTGCCACCAGGCTCGTCCCCGCTGGCGTCCCGTCCGTCACCCACAGCTGGTGCTCGCTCCCTCCGTCCCGCGTCGCCACGAACAGACGGTCCCCCACCAACTGGAACGACGGTTCGGGGCAACTCCACCAGCCGATACAGGCGCTGAGTTGCGCGATCTGCTGCGGGAAGCCCGCGCCACCATCGTGAGCCATCAGCCAGCCATGTTCCTGTCGGTAGACCAGCCGCCCATTGACTGCCGCACCCGGTCCCTCCACGTACGAATCGACGTGGCGGGGGCGAGAGGTGCCGCCCAGTTCTCCGAGAGACCACAGATCGCCCCACCGGGGGTGCTCGACGGACACGTCGCTCCCCTTCTCGAGAATGGACAGGCGATAGCCAGCCGTCCACGGAAAGATCGAATCTCGCACCTCGGCCAGGTCCGCGACGCGACCGCCGGCGGGATCGAAGTCCGCGACCAGCAGTGACGGGTGGGAGTACCACGCGTAGGAGTACAAAGCGTAGGAGTGTCGGTCGTGTCTGTGTGTGAAGACCACGTGGCTGCCCCAGGCCTGGATGCCCTGGGGGTTCGAGCCGGCGGTGCGCCCCGTCCTCATCACCGCCGCGGTCCCTTCGGCCGTCCCGTCGGTCGTCCACAGGCGCGCCCGCCACCCGTACCAAAAGTTGCCGTTCCACTCCACGGGCCCGGCAAACACGAGACGCGACCCCAGCGAACCGGCGAATCTCCCCCTCGGGCTGTTGCTGCTTGGCGTGGCGAAGTCGCTCTGCCCGTAGGCAGGAAGAACCAACCCGGTTACCGACTGCTCGGTGACGATGCGCGTACCCGGGGGGGGCGTGCCGTCGCTCACGCCAAAGAGGGCCGGTCCCAACTCCGTGTACATCCGGAAGACGGCTCGGCCCGGGGTGGCGACGACGGTACCTGCACACCGCCGGGAGATCACTGGCCCCAGTGGTGCGAAACTGGACGAGTTCACGTCGCCACCAAGGAGCTGGCACATCTCCGGGCTGGCCGCGTGCGAGATCAGCAGCAGTCGCCCGCCGACGGCAGTGAGCTGGTCGAAGGCGAAGCCGGTCGACAGCTGCTCCGTCCCAGCGACGGTCCCGTCCGTCCGCCAGAGCTCCCTTGCCAAACTACCGTCCGTGTCCCACCCAAAGCCGGCGTACACGAGCCCCCCGTGCTCGGCCAGCCACGTCGTGCGCCACCAACTGACGCGGGGGACGAGCGCCTGGGTCCCTTCCGGAGTCCCGTCCGAGGTCCAGAGACCTGCGGCCCCCGCGGTGCTGCCGTAGTAGAGCCGCCCCCCAGCCACGAGGTAGTTCGGGGAGAAGTCCGCCCCCCACGTCGCCGCGCCCCACGCGTGCACGCGCCGGGTCCCCGCCACGGTCCCATCGCTGCGCCAGATCCCCCAACCGCTCGACGAGCGGGCGCTGACGAAGGCCTGGCCGCCCGTCACGGCGATCGCCAGGCGGTCGTCCATCCCGACACCGGTCTCGCCCGCCTCCAGCAGCGCGCGCACCCAGACCGTCCCCGCCTCGGTCCCGTCGCTCAGCCACAGCGAGGGCTCGCTCGGGTATCCCGCGACCATGATCAGGCCGCTCCCGAAGGCCGCCATCCGCCGCGGCTTCACGAAGGGATGCGCCTCCGTCAGGTCGGGCCGCTTCACGGCCACCGTTCCCGCCTGGGTCCCGTCCGTCTTCCACAGCCCGAAGCCGCTCCCGTCCGTGGCCGTGAAGTACAGCGTGCTGCCCACCACCACGAAGTCCATCGGCAGACCGTTGAACGGCCCGGGGTACAGATCGATCACCAACTGCGTCCCCGCCTCCGACCCGTCCGTCCGCCACAGCTCGTAGCCGTTCTGCTCGTCCCAGGCCCCGAAATAGGAGTAGCCCCCCATCTCCGCGAAGCCGTACGGGTCGAGGGGACCGGCTGCCACCGGGGTGGTGTCCAGGTCGGCCACCATCGCCGCGGGACCGTGCTGCGCAAGCGTGGGGCCGGCGGCCAGGCAGGCGGCGATCAGCCAGAGACGAAGGGAAGAGTGCATCGCTGTGCTCCTCGGTGAGCTGAGTCCGCGGACCGAGGATGCAAGCGGCAGGCCAGCCTGCAAGTGCCGGCCAGGTGTGAGATTCGTCACTGCTGACCTGCGGGCGGCCGACAATTGACGGCCCCGAACGACAATTTGTGTCGTCGGGCCCTCTCAGGCCGCCGCGGCCACCGGCGTGATCTCCCGCAGCGCCTTCAGGAACGTCTCGATCTCGGCCTGCGTGCCGATCGACACGCGCAGCCAGGTCGGCATCGATGGGAAGCGCCGGCCGACGAGGATCTTGCGCGCCCGGAAGGCCTCGATCACGGGCTTCACGTCCGCGCCGACGTCGATCATCAGGAAGTTGGCCTCGGACGGGATGTAGCGCCGCCCGTCCTTCTCCAGCTCCCGACAGAGCCAACGCCGCGTGTCGTTGAGTCGCTGGCGGGTGCGGGCCTGGTAGTCCACGTCGGCCAGGCTGGCCAGGGCCGCCGACAGCACGCCGGCGTTGGCGTTGCTCCAGAAGGCGTGCGGGCGCAGGGCCTCGATGGCCGCCGGCGAGCCGACCGCGTAACCCAGCCGCATCCCCGCCAGCCCGTGGATCTTCGAGAACGTGCGCGCCAGAAGCACGTTGGGATGTCTGGCGATCAGCGTCTCGGCGCTCCGGTATGCGGGGTCCTCCACGAAGTGGTGGTAGGCCTCGTCCACCAGCACCGTGGCCGTGCGCGGCACGCGCGCGACGAAGGCCTGGAGCTCGTCGCCGCCGACGATCGTCCCGGTCGGGTTGTTGGGGTTGCAGACGTAGACCAGGCCGGTGCGCGCGTCGCAGGCCTTCGCCATGGCCGGGAGGTCGTGGCGGTGCCGCGCGTCAAGCGGGACCTTGACCGCCTCGGCCTTGGTGACGCGCGCGTAGAGCAGCACGGCCTCGAAGGTGGTCTCGGCCGTCACCACGGTGCGGCCGGCGGACAGCGCGGCCAGGTCGGCCATGCGCAGGATCTCGCCCGAGCCGCAGCCGAGGATGACCTGCTCGCGCTTCACGCCGTGCAGCGCCGCGAGGGCGTCGAGCACGTCGTCCTCGAGCGCGTCGGGGTAGCGCGCGGCCACGGCCTGCGCGCGCGTCAGGGCCTCGAGCGCGCGCGGCGAGGGGCCGTAGGGGTTCTCGTTGGAGTTGAGCTGGACGTGGTCCTCGCTCTCGCCGCGCGACAGGCTGGCCTCGGCCAGGCGCGCGCCGGGGCCGCCCAGCAGGGCGCTGCCCGTCAGGGCGGCCAGCGTGCCGGCGAAACGGCGGCGGGCGGGCGTCTCGTTCGGCATGGCGGGCTCCTCTAGGTCAGGTGGCGCTTCAGGAACGCCAGCGTGCGCTCCCAGGCCAGCTTGGCCGCGGCGGCGTCGTAGCGCGCGGCGTTGGTGTCGTTGTTGAACGCGTGCTGGGTGCCGGGGTAGCGGTACAGCTCGTAGGCCTTGCCGTTGGCCTTCAAGGCGGCCTCGTAGGCCGCGATGCCCTCGTTGATGCGCTCGTCGTGCTCCGCGTAGTGCAGCAGCAGCGCGGCCGAGACGCGCGGCACGTCCGAGTCCGGGAGCTGGCGGCCGTAGTACGCCACCGCGGCGCAAAGCGGGCGGGCGCCGGCGGCGGCGAGCTGGTTGGCCATGGCCCCGCCCCAGCAGAAGCCCACCGTGCCCACGTTGCCGGTCGACTGCGGGTGCTTCGCCAGCCAGTCGACCGCGGCCACGAGGCGCGCCAGCGTGGCCACCGGGTCGAGCGCGCCGATCAGATCGCGGGCCTTGTCCTCGTCGGCCGGCGTCCCTCCGGCTCCGGTCAGCAGGTCCGGGGCGAGCGCCAGGTAGCCCTCGAGCGCCACGCGGCGGGCCACGTCCTGGATGTGGGCGTTGAGACCGCGGTTCTCGTGGATGACGACCACGGCCGGGTGCTTCCCGCCACCGGCCGGCCGGGCCAGATAGCCCTTCGTGACGGGCTGGCCGAGCTCGACCATCCCCGCGGCCAGCCGCGCGTCGGAGGGCGGGACCGTCTCGGCCAGGGCGTAGTCGTTCTGCAGCAGCGGCAGCAGGGCCGCGGCCGCCGCCGTGCCGCCAGCCGCTTGCGCGAGTCGGTCGAGGAACACCCGCCGCTCGAGGGCCCCGTGCGTGTAGGCGTCGTAGAGGTCGACGATGCGCTGGTCCATGGCTCCTCCCCGTGACCGCTCCCGGTCGGCCTATCATGCCTCCGGGGAAGACTGGAGGCGAGATGGGCCGTGCGAGCGCCTGCGCCGCCGTCCTGCTGCTGGCGTCCGCGGCGCCCGAGGCCACGGCCGGCGAGCGCGAGATCCGGGCGGACCTAATGGCCTACTTCGCCGAGCCGTCGGCCGAGGCGCGCGCGCGCCTGGCCGGCCGCGTGGCCGCCGACCCGGCCTTCCGGCGCGAGAAGCTGCACGGCTGGCTGCGTGGGCTGCCGGGCCACGCCCGGGCCGAGGGCGTGCCGGCGGAGCTGGTGGCCGACGTGGGGCTGGGCCGGTCGCGGCGCGTGGCGCTGCTGCTGCCGCGCGGCTACACCCCGGAGCGGTCCTGGCCGCTGATCTACGCCCTGCACTTCAGCGGCGGCAACGGCCCGCAGTTCATCGCGCGCGTGCAGCGCATGCTGGGCGAGCGCGCCGAGGACTTCGTCATCGCGGCCCCCAGCGACCACCGCCAGACGGGGCTCGACGCGCCGCCGCCCTTCACCGCCGACCACCCCGCCATCCTGCGCGCCGTGCGACAGTCCGTGCGGGTCGACTCCGACCGCCAGTACGCGCTGGGCTACTCGCTGGGCGGCTACGCGGCCTGGGCCGTGGCCTGCCTGCACGCCGACGAGCTGGCCGGCGCGGCGCCCCTGGCCGCCGCCGGCGGCTGCCTCCCAGCCGGCGAGGACGGCCTCTGGCGCGCGCTGCTGCCGAACCTCCAGGGGCTGCCGGTGCTGAACGTCTGGGGCGAACGCGACGAGCTGGAGCTGACCGGCCTCGACGGCCAGCGGCTGGGGACCATCGCCGAGCTGAACCGCCGCCTCGTGAAGTGGTCGAAGGGGCTCGCCCCCGACATCGACCACCTCGGCCTCCCCGGCCGCGGGCACTTCGACGTGGCGCCGCCGCTCGACTCGCTCCTGCGCGTGCTCGGCGGCCGGCGCCGCGAGCCGCGCCAGGTGGAGCACCGCTTCCGGCACCTGCACCAGGGGCGCGCGCACTGGCTCGAGGCCCACACGTGGACCGGCCCGAGCTGGGGCGCGGCGCTGCCGAGCGCGGAACCGCGGCCGGGCGAGTCCCCTGCCCAGGCCCTGGGGCGCGAGGTGGAGGGGCTGTTGGGCCTGCTGAAGGGGCGCGTCGAGGGCCAGACGGTCACGCTCGAGACCCGCCACGTGGGCGACCTGACGGTCTGGTTCGGGGAGGGGCTGGTGGACTGGTCGCGGCCGGTCCAGGTGCTGCGCGAGCTGCGCGCCGTGTTCGAGGGGCGGCTCCAGCCCGACCTGCGCGTGGCCCTCGAGGAGGCCCGCCGCCGGCAGGCCTTCGACCGGCTGCGCGGGGCGGGCCTGCGGATCGGGGCCGGCGGCGACGCCGCGGTGGTCACCGGCGACACGCCCTTCCCGCCCCTGCTGCCCTGACGCGTGCCGCCCCTCGACCTCTTCGGCCAGCGTCCGGTGTACCTCGACCCAGCCACCGGGACCAGCTCGCCTTCTGCGCTGGTCCTGCGGCCACGCGGCCTCGACCGGGCCGTGGCGGCGGCCGTGCTGGCGGGCCAGCTCGATCCCGGCCGCAGCCTCTTCCTGGGGCTCCTCCCGTCGCCGTCGCCGAGCCGCCTTCGGCGGGGCTCCACCGACAGGTCCTTCGTCGCCAGTGACGGCGGTGCTCCGTCACCGAGCCGCCTTCGGCGGGGCTCCACCGACAGGTCCTTCGTCGCCAGCCCCGGCGGTGCTCCGTCACCGAGCCGCCTTCGGCGGGGCTGGACCGACAGGTCCTTCGTCGCCAGCCCCGGCGGTGCTCCTCAGGATGACGAAGGGGGGGGCCGCGAGTTGCTCGGGGCGCTCGAGCGGGCCACGCTCGCCATGGCGCCGCCTGGCGCCGCCGACCTGTCGCTCAGCGGCGGCCTCGACTCGGCGCTCCTGGCCGCGCTGCTGGCGCGGGACGGGCGGGCTGGGCGCAGCTTCACGCTGTCGGCCGACTACGACAGCTCGGGCGAGCCCGAGCGGGCCGCCGCGCTCGGCCGGCGGCTCGGCTTCGAGGCGCAGCCGATCGAGGTGCGCGAGGAAGAGCTGCCGCAGCGCTTCGAGGACGCGGTGCGCGCCGCCGAGGCGCCGCTCTGGAACGGCAAGGCCGTGGCGTCCTTGCTCTATTTCGAGCGCTGCCGGGCGGCCGGCGCGGCGGTGCTGCTCTCCGGCTGCGGGGCCGACGACGTCCTGTGCGGCCAACCCGAGGCCATCCTCGGGCGCCACGAGCGCGCTGCCCACGAGCGCGCCCTGGCCGAGACCCTGCTGCTGCCGGACGCCCGCGCG
>JBDIBD010000146.1:0-10110 GCA_039812725.1 Vicinamibacteria bacterium
AGCTTCTCAGCCGGCGCGATGGCGGCCCGCGCGTCCTCCGGGCGACCGGCGACCAGCGCGGCCCGGGCCTGGAGGGCGCGAGCCGCCGCCTCCTCGTCGGGCCGCTGCGCGGCCTGCATCTCCACCGCCACCCGGCTCGCGACCTGCGCTGCCCGCACCGGCAATCCCGCCTCCAGATCGACCTCCGCCAGGAGCAGCTCGGCGCCCGCGGCGGAGACCCGCTCACCCGTGGCCTTGCGGATCTCCAGGGCCTGCAGCAGCGGCCCGCGCGCCGCGTCCAGCCGGCCCTCGAGCAGCAGCACCTGCCCCGCGGACTCGAGCGCGTGGGCCTCGGCGCTGCGCGAGCCCGTGCGGCGCGACAGGCCCAGGGCCTCGTCGGCGCGGTGGCGCGCCCCCGCCAGATCGCCCGACTGGCCCAGGAGCGAGCTGAGGTTGACCAGCACGGCGGCCTGCTCCTCCACCGCGGAGGTCTCGACGAACAAGGGCAGCGCCTCCTCGCACAGCCGGCGCGCCTCGGGCAGCTCCCCCTGCTCGGCCCTGGGGCCGGCCAGGTTCACCAGCGCCTGCGCCACGCCCCTGCGGTTCCCGCTGGCCCGGTAGGCCTCCAGGGCCTGCTCGTACAGCGCCACCGCGCCCGCGAAGCTCCCCTCCTGCATCCACAGCACGTGGGCCGTGAGCTGGGTCGCGTCGGCCGCGCCGTTGCGGTCGCCGGCCTGCTCGAACAAGGCCTGGGCCTGGCCGGCGCTGCGCTTCGCCTCCGGCCCCTGCCCCTGCAGGAACGACGCCCAGGACTGCTCGAGCAGCGCGTCGGCGGCCACCAGCCGGGCGCCCGCCGCCTCGGCCTTGCGGGCCGCGTCACGGGCCGCCCGGCCGCTGCGAGGGAGGTCCGAAAGCGAGCGCGCCGCCCGGGCCTCGGCCAGGTCGATGCGCGCGTCCTGCCCCTCCGGGGGCGGCAGCCGCCTGAGGGCCGACACGACCTCCAGGGCCTCCTGGCCCTGGCCTCCGCGCGACAGGCTCTCAGCCAGCTCGAGCCCGTACTCGACGCTGTCCGGGAAGAAGTCGAAGAGCGTGCGGTAGGTCCGTGCCGCCGCCGGCCAGTCGAAGGAGTGCTCGTGGCGGCGAGCCTCGACCTGCAGGCGCTGCTCGCGCGGGAGGCCCCCGGCCAGGTCCAGGGCCTTCTGCGCCGCTGCCCGCGCCCGCTCCTGGTAGCCCAGGCGGGCCCAGGCGTCCGCCAGGGCCGACTGGGCCAGCGCGTGCCGCGGGTCGGCGAGCGTGGCCTCCAGGAGCTTGTCCCGGGCCGCGCCGGCCTCGTGCTGCCGCAGGAGCGCGAGGCCCTCCGAGTAGAGCCGCGTGGCCCGCGGGTCCTGCCCGAACGCGGCCTGCAGGGTTCCCTCCCCGAGCATCGCGGCCCCCCCGCCCAGGGCCCCCCGCAGCTGCCGCCCGCAGCGCGAGACCAGCGCGGGTAGCTCGGCCTCGGTGCCGTTCTCGATCAGGCTGTGCACCGTCTCGCCCGTGAGCGCATCCTGCACCCGGAGGTCCAGGCGCACGCGGCTCCCGGAGTCGGCGCCGGGAGCGAAGTAGCTCCCGAGCACGACCACGTCCACTGCCAGGGCGCCGCGCAGGCGCTGGAGGGAGTCCCCGGCCAGGCTCTCGGCGCCGCCCAGGGCCAGGTCCGCCTGGGCCCGCGCCACGCTCTCTCCGGGGACCACGCGCAGCCGCCCGCCGCCCGTGAGCTCCGACGAGAGCATCTCCGACAGGGCCGTCGAGAGCCAGGCCTGCTCCGGCCTTGCGGCGAGATTGCGGAAGCCCAGCACGGCCACGGCGCGCCGCTGCGGGATCGCGGCAGACGGGCCCGCGCCGGGGGACGGGACCCTCGTGCGCCCGAGGAACCAGGCCCCGGCGAGCACGAGCGCGGCCAGGCCGATCCACGGCACGCGCCGGCGCCAGCGCTCTCCCCGGCCCGGCCGCTCGATCTCCCGGCAGAAATCGCCCGCGCGCTCGAAGCGCCGGGCCGGCTCGCGCTCGAGGCAGCGCAGGATGGCCCGCTCCCAGCGCCCGTCGAGCCCCGGAGCGAAGCGCGTGGGCGGCGGGGCCGGCCCCTCGAGCCTCAGCGTGGCGGTCGAGAGGGAGTTCTCTCCCACGAACGGCGGACGGCCCGCCACCATCTCGTAGGCCACCACGCCGAAGGCGTAGACGTCCGCCGCCGGGCCCACGCGGGTGGCCTTGACCTGCTCCGGCGCCATGTAGGCCGGCGTTCCGACGATGCGCCCCACCAGGCTGATCGAGCCGCTGCCCTCCTCGGAGCCCGAGGGCCCGTGCGCCAGGGCCAAGCCGAAGTCCGTGACCGCCACGCGCGTCGGGCCCCCGGGCGCCGGCACGAGCATCACGTTGCCGGGCTTGAAGTCCCGGTGGACGACGCCCCGGGCGTGGGCCGCGTCGAGGGCCGCGGCCATCTGCCGGAGCAGCGGCAGGGCCTCGGCCGGCGACAGCCGCCCGCGCCCGGCCAGGTGCTGCGCCAGCGTCTCGCCCTCCAGCAGCTCCATGGTGAGGAAGGCCACGCTGCGCCCCGAGCCCTCCTCGACGTGGTGGAAGACGTCGTAGATGCGGCAGACGTTGGGATGGGTCACCTTGCGCGCCAGCTGGATCTCGCGCCGGAAACGCTCCGCCTCGCCCTCGTCCCCGGCGTCGGAGCGGATCGTCTTGAGCGCCACGCGCTCGCGCAGGACCAGGTCCTCGGCCTCGTAGACCTCGCCCATGCCGCCGCTGGCCACGAAGCGCACGATGCGGAACCGCCCGGACAGCAGCTGGCCCGGCTCGAACGAGCGCCTGTGGTCCTCGGGGGGCTGGGCGGAACCCACCGTGCGGGTGAGGTCGAGGTGGGCCCGCCAGGGTCCGTCGGCCTGCGAGACCGGCACCCGAGGGGTGGCCTCCGGGCGAGGTGTCCCGCCGGAAGCGGGCGCGCCGGGCGGGCCTTCGTCCTCGGGCTCGGTGCTCATCGCGCGGGACGGATTCTGACACAGCGGGCCGCCGGCCGGCCGGCCTCAGCGCGGGCCGATGGGCACCCAGCGGCGCGCGTCGGAGGCCGGCGCGTCGGGAGTCGTGAACAGCCCCTGCTGCCGCTGTCCCGCGAAGTCCAGCCGCCACACCACGAGCTTGCCGCTGTCGCGGTTGCGCCAGAGGAGGTCGCTGCTGCACAAGGCCGGCGCGCCGACGGCGGCCGGGCCGAAATCCCCCGCCGCGACGATCTCCCAGTTCGCGTCGCCGGCGCTCGCGGGGGTGGTGAAGAAGCCGGCCCGGCGCGCCAGGGCGCCGTCGAGCAGCCACAACACCGCCTTGCCCGAGGTACCGTTGTACCAGAGCAGGTCGCGGAACCCGTCGTGGTCGAAGTCGAGCGCGGCCACGATGCGCCAGTTGAGGTCGGCCGCCTGGGAGGGCGTGGGCAGGAGCGTGCCGATCACCGTGGTGGTGTCCAGCCGCCAGACGCGGATCTCGCCCGTCTGTCCGTTGCGCCACACCAGGTCGGGGCGCTCGTCGCCGTCGAAGTCCCCGCTGGCCTCCAACTCCCACTCGAGCTCCAGCGGAGCGGCTCCGCTGATCGGCACGGCCGGGCCCACCCGCGCGCTGCCGTTCATGAGCCAGAACTCCAGCGCCCCGGTGGCGAAGTTGCGCAGCAGCAGGTCGCTGCGGTACCCGTCGGGCTTGGTCCCCGGCGCGTCGGCGTCGTCGAAGTCGTCGGTGGCCACCACCCGCCAGTTGGCGTCGGCGGGGTCCGGCGTGACCATGGAACCGGAGACGCGGGTGGCCCCGTCCATGTACCAAGCCGACATGCGGTTGCTGCCCGTGTTGCGGAAGACGATGTCGACCGAGGCGTCGACGTTGAAGTCGCCCTTGGCGCTCGGGCAGCAGCCCGGGATCGCGCCCACGTACTGCCCCGCGGGCGGCGTCGAGACCGTCGTCGCCGCCCCGGTGTGGAGGTCGATCGACACCAGGTCGCTGCCGCCCGCGGCCTTGCGCAGCCAGGCGTAGAGCGTCCCGCTGGCCGCGTCGAAGTCCAGCCCCTGGGGGACGCTCGCGGCGTCGACGCCGGTGGGCCCCACCAGCGTCGGGGCGCCCGTGGCACGGTCCAGCGTGGCGATCCGGTCGGTGCTCGTGTCGTGCGCGTAGATCACCCCGTCGCAGTCCACCGCCACGTCGGCCACGAAGGGGTAGCCGGTGATCGGCCCGAGCAGCGTGGCCGCGCCGGTCACGGGGTTCAAGCGATAGAGGCTCGAGGCGCCGCCGGTGCTGGTGCTCACGAAGAAGGCCCCGTCCCGGGGCGAGATGCCCAGCCCCAGGATCGTCTCGCCAGCCGGCACCCCCGTGACGGTCACGGCCACGGTGAACGAGGCGTCGGAGGTGCTCAGCCGCCCCAGCTCGCGCGTGGCGTCGTCGATGGCCCACAGGGTGCCGGTGCCGTCGTCGAAGTCCAGCGCGTACAGCGGCCGCGCCTGCGCTCCGACCAGCGTGGGCGCCGTGGCATTGGGGACGGTGAAGCTCTGCAGGCTCTGGGGGTTGGGCTGACCCGTCGAGAGATTGAGCATGTAGCCCACGCCCCCGGCGGCGGGCGCCCCGCGCGGGGCCAGGACCGCTTCGACGGCCGGCCCCGGCAGCAGGAGGAGGGCCACGGCAGGCGCGAAACACCACCGCGCAGGAGTCATGGGATCGAGAATAGCAGGCCCGGCCGAGGGGAACCAGCCGTCGGCGGCCGAGGACGAGGCGCCCGTGAGCCTCGTCACGGTGCAGGAGCCGTGGCGCGCTCCTGCTAGACTCCGCCTCCGCGCTCCAGGAGGCCCAGAGATGCACCCGCCCTACGTCCCCAGCCTGCCGTGGGTCCTGCCCTTCGTCGCGCTCGTCCTGGCCATAGCGGTGCTCCCGCTCTTCGCCCCGCACTTCTGGGAGTCCAACCTGCGCAAGCTGGGCGTGGCCCTCGCGCTGGCCGCGCCGGTCTTCGGGCTGTACGTGGTGCAGGCGCCCGTCTCGCTGCTCCACGCCGGACTGGACTACGTCTCGTTCATCCTCCTGCTGGGCTCGCTCTTCGTGATCAGCGGCGGCGTCATGCTCGAGGGCGACCTCCCGGCCACGCCGGCCACGAACACCGCCTTCCTGGCCGCGGGCGCCGTGCTGGCCTCGTTCGTCGGCACGACCGGCGCCTCGATGCTGCTCATCCGGCCGCTGCTGCAGACCAACCGCGAGCGCCGCCACGTGGTCCACACCGTGGTCTTCTTCATCTTCCTGGTCTCCAACGTGGGCGGCTGCCTCACGCCTCTGGGCGACCCGCCGCTCTTCCTGGGCTACCTGGTGGGGGTGCCCTTCGTCTGGACGCTGCGGCTGGCGCCCGCCTGGGCCTTCACGTGCGGGATCCTGCTGGCCCTCTACTACGCCTGGGACCGCCGGGCCTACGGCCGCGAGGCGCGGGCCGACATCGTGCGTGACCGCCTCGAGGTCCGCCCCCTGCGGGTGGCCGGCCGCGAGAACCTGGTGTTGCTGGCCGGGGTGGTGGCGAGCGTGGCGCTCCTGAACGGCCCCTGGCGCGAGCTGGTCATGCTGGCGCTGGCGGGGGCCAGCCTCTGGCGCACCCCGCACGACCTGCGCCAGGCCAACCGCTTCTCCTTCGGGCCGATCCTCGAGGTGGCCGCGCTCTTCGCGGGCATCTTCGTGACCATGCTCCCGGCCCTGCACCTTCTTCAGGCGCGCGGCTCGGCCCTGGGGGTGAGCGAGCCCTGGCAGTACTTCTGGGCCACCGGGGCGCTCTCGTCGTTCCTCGACAACGCGCCCACCTACCTGACCTTCCTGGCGCTGGCCCAGGGCCAGGGGCTCGCGCCGGAGGTGGTCGGCGTCCCCCACGCCATCCTCACGGCCATCGCGGCCGGCGCCGTCTTCATGGGCGCCAACAGCTACATCGGCAACGGCCCGAATTTCATGGTGCGGGCCATCGCCGAGGAGCGCGGCGTGAAGATGCCCAGCTTCGGCGGCTACATGCTCTACAGCTGCGGCGTGCTGGTCCCGGTCTTCGTTCTCGTGACGTTCGTCTTCTTCCGCTGAGGCCTCAGCGGCGCCGCAGCTCCGCCCAGCGCGCCAGCCCCGCCTCGACACGGCCCACGTAGAGCTCGGCTGCCCGCTCCTGCCCCTGCGTGGGCCGTCCGTCCGCCCCCTCCAGGTCCGACAGCAACCCTGTGAGGACGTCGGCGGCCGCCACCAGGTTCCACTCGCCCCGCCCCCCCACGAGGGCGGCCAGGTCGGCGTCCAGGCGCGCGTCCTTGCGGCCCGGCGCCGAGCGCCTCAGCCGCACCGCCGCGGCCGCCTCGAGGGCTCGCCCGGTGACGGCCGAGAGGCGCTCGTGCAAGGCCAGGCGGGCAGCCAGGTCCTCGCGCGAGACGCTCGAGCGCGGATCGGGCTGGACCTCCACGGGCTGCTTCAGCGTCCGGCCGTCCACGGTGAGCCGCGCCTCGTAGCGCCCGGGCAGCACCAGCGCCCCCTGGGGCAGCAGCGGCGTGCCGCGGCCGGGGACCGCGGCCATGCCGAAGTCGTAGCTCGGCGCGGGCGCACGCGCTCCGCGCAGGTCCCAGTAGAAGCGGTGGAATCCGCGCGTGGCCGGCAGACCCGGAGGCGGCTGGAGCCAGGCCTCCTCGAAATAGCGTTCGGCCTCCAGCCGCGGGGCAGGCTCGTCGCTGGCCCACCGGCGCACCGCCCGGCCACCCTCGTCGAAGATCGCCAGCTCGACTCGCCCGGCGCCTTCCGGGAGGAAGTAGTCGATGGCCACGCCCGCCGGAGGGTTCGGCGACGTCGGCTCCTCGCGCGGCAGGGGCGTGTCGCGGTTCTCGTTGCCGCCCACTCGCACGACCCGAGAGGGGGGCAGCAGGCGGGCCTCGGCCGGCAGCCCCTCGCGGGCCAGCGCACGCAGCGGGCCGACGTCGTCGAGCACCCAGAGGCCGCGCCCCTGCGTGGCGGCCACCAGGTCGTCGCCCTGCACCTTCAGGTCGTTGACGCCGGTGGTGGGCAGGCCCTGCTGCAGCGGCGCCCACGACGTCCCGCCGTCGTCGGACACGAACACCCCCCGCCGTGTGCCGGCGTAGAGCAGCCCCGGCGTCGCCGGGTCCTCCCGCACGACGTTGACGTAGGCGTCCGCGGGCAGGCCCGCGTCGACCCGCGACCAGCTGCGTCCGCCGTCGGACGTGCGGTAGACGTAAGGAGCGAAGTCGTCGAGCCGGTGGCGGTCGACCGCTGCCCAGGCCGTCTGGGAGTCGTGCGGCGAGGCCTCGAGCGAGGCTACCTTGCTCCAGTCCCCGAGGCCGGTCGGCGTGCGCTCCTGCCAGGTCGAGCCGCCGTCGAAGGTCACGTGCACGCGCCCGTTGTCGGTGCCGGCCCAGAGCACCTTCGCGTCCAGGGGCGAGGGGGCCAGCGTGAAGACCACGCCGTACCCGCAGGCCGTGGCGTTGGCCAGCGTGACGTCCGCGTCACAGCCCGTCGCGCCCGGGACGGCGCCCGTCAGGTCGGGGCCGAGCTCCTGCCAGGTGTGGCCCTGGTCGGTCGTTCGCAGCACCATCTGGGCCGCGGCGTACAGCGCGTGGGGCGGCAGAGGCGAGAAGGCCAGCGGGGCGATCCAGGTGTAGCGGTACTTCAGGCCGTCCGGCCGCCGGCCGTAGCTCCCCACAGGCCAGGGAGAGACGTTCTCGGACCGCCCCGTGCGAGCGTCCCAGCGCGAGACGTGCCCGCCCAGCCCGGTGGCGAAGACCGTGTCGGGGTCGCGCGGGTCGGGCAGGGGCTGGTCGCGCTCGTCGGCGCCGACGGGGTGCCAGTCGCGGAAGGTCAGCTGCCCGTAGTCGCTGCGGCTGGCGATCGAGACGCTGCCGCTGTCCTGCTGGGCGCTCAGCACCCGGTAGGGAAAGCGCGCGTCGATCCCCAGCCTGTAGAACTGGCCCGTCGGCTGGTTGTACCAGCTGCTCCAGCTCTCGCCCCCGTTCACGCTGACGATGGTGCCCTGGTCGGCCGTCAGCAGCACGCGCCGCGGGTCCTCCGGCGAGATCCACATGAAGTGGAAGTCGTCGCCGCCCGGGGCACCGCGCCAGACCTCGAAGCTCCGCCCGCCGTCGGTCGAGCGGCGCACGGAGCGGTCCATGACGAACACGGTCTCGGCGTCACGCGGGTCGACCGCCACCCGGCCGAAGTAGGAGGAGCCCAGGACGCGGTCGGGGTTGACGTGCTGCCACGTGGCCCCGGCGTCGTCGGAGCGGAAGAGGCCGCCGCTTCCGGCGGGCCCGTCCACACTGGCGTAGACCCGCGCGGGGCGCGAGGGCGCCACCGCCAGGCCGATGCGCCCCAGGGGCCACTCGGGCAGGCCGCGCGCCAGCCGCACCCACGTGGCCCCACCGTCGGTGGACTTGTGGATGCCGCTGCCCGGCCCCACCTGCGGCCGGAAGTACGCCAGCCACGGGAACTGCCGCGCCCCCCAGGTCGAGGCGTAGAGCACGTCGGGCTCGGCCGGATCGCGGGCCAGGTCCACCGCGCCGGTCCACTCGTCCACGAAGAGCGTGCGCTGCCAGCTCCGGCCGCCGTCGGTGCTGCGGAAGACGCCGCGCTCGGCGCTGGGACCGAAGACGTGGCCGAGGGCGGCCACCACGAGGCGCTCCGGGTCGCGCGGGTCGACGCTGATGCGGCCGACGTGCTGGCTGTCGGTCAGGCCCACCGGGCGCCAGGTCTCGCCGGCGTCGTCCGAGCGGTAGACCCCCGTCCCCGCGGTGGCGTCGTAGCGGCTCGAGACCTGCCCCGTCCCCACGTACAGCGTCGCGGGCCGCGAGGGGGCTACGGCCACGGCGCCGATCGAGGCGGAGAGCTCGTGCTGGAACAGCCCCTGCCAGGTGCGGCCGGCGTCGCGGCTGCGCCAGAGGCCGCCGTCGGCGGCGCCGAAGTAGAAGGTGTCGGGCTGGCCCGGCACGCCCGTGCCGCACATCGCCCAGCCGGCCCGGAAGGGACCGAGGAAGCGCCAGGTCACGAGCTCCTGCGGCGTGGGGGCCGACCCGGCCGCCAGCGAGGCGGCCAGCGCGAGCGAGGCGAGCGGGAGCGAGAGGCGGCGGGCGGGCGGGAGCATGCGGAATTCTAGTCCCGGCCCCGCCCGCCGCCGGCCGTCCAGTTACTTGATCGGCTCGCCCTTCTCCACGCGCGCGAGGTAGTCCAGCAGGCGCGCGTCCTTCTGGCCGAGCGCCTTGGCCCTGCGGGCGTGCTCCATGAACGTGGCCGGGTCCTTCTGGCCGAAGCAGGCCCAGGCCATGAAGGTCTCGATCTGCACGTTGTCCGGGGCCAGCGCGGCGGCCTGGCCCAGGGCCGCCAACGCCTCGGCGTAGCGCTTGGCGCCGAGCTGGGCGGCGCCCAGGAACATGAAGCCCTCCGCGTTCTTGTAGCCCGGGCTGGCCGTGGCGCGGCCCAGCTCCGCCGCGGACCGGTCGAACTGGCCGACGTTCAGGAGGGCGCTGCCGAGCTGCGTGCGGTACTCGGCGGAGCCCGGGTCCAGCTGCACCGCCTTGTCGTAGTGGGGCACCGCCGCCGCCGAGTCCTGCTTCAGCACGTGCTGCGTGTAGCCCGTCCAGTAGTGCGCGGCGGCCAGCGTCGGGTCCGCCTCGACGGCCTTGGCGAGCGCCGCCAACGCCTCCGGGGCCTGGCGCTGCAGGATCCGCACGCGGCCCAGCCCCACCCACAGCACGGCCGGCTGCGCGGACTCGGCGATCAGGCGCTCCAGCTCCGGAACCGCGTAGCCGCCCTGGCCCTTGCCGGCCATCTGCACGGCCTTCGCCACCGCGCACTCGTCCCTCAGCTGGCGCGCCTCGACGTCGTCCTCCGCCATCACCGCGGCCAGCGTGGCGTCCGCCATGGCGTCCTCGGGGCGGCCGAGCGCGAGCAGGGTGCGGGCCGACTCCTTGTAGGCCTCGATCACGCCGGGCAGGGCCTCGATCACGCTGCGCACCAGCGGCTCGGCCTCGGCCGGCCGCCCGGCGCGGCGCAACAGCCGCGCCAGGCCGAGGCTGGCCGCCAGCTTCGTCGACGGTTCGGCCAGCGCCACGCGGTAGGCCGCTTCCGCGG
>JBDIBD010000147.1:0-10082 GCA_039812725.1 Vicinamibacteria bacterium
GCTGGCCTCGCCCGGGCCCGGCCAGGTGCTGCTGGGCGGCCACCTGCGGGCCGCCGACGGGCGCCTGCTCGAGCAGGACTTCCTGAGGGCGGCGCTGCCGGGCGACGTGGCCCCGGGAGCGCAGGCCGAGCTGCACCTGGCCGCCCCCGCGCCGGATCGCCCCGGCTCCTACGTGCTGGAGCTGGACCTGCTGGTGGAGGGGCTGTGCTGGTTCGGCGCGCGCGGCTCCGGCACCCTGTCCCTGCCCCTCGATGTCGACTGAGGCCCCGCCGGCGCCCCCCTGGCTGTCGCGCCTGGCCCGCCTGGCGGCGCTGCTCGGGCTGGCCCTGGCGGCCTGGGCCGCCCACGAGCAGGACTGGACCTACGACGAGCCCTACCACATGCAGTGGGCCCGGCGCCTGGTGGTCCAGCGCGTCAGCGAGCGCGCCAGCGACCCCTTGTGGAACTCCAAGACGCCCGTGATGGCCCTGCACGTGGCCAGCAAGGAGGCCGGCCGCGCGCTGGGCTTCGAGGGGCGCGCGCTCTCGCTCTGGGCGCGCCTGCCCGGCCTGCTCTGTTACGTCGGCACGCTGGCGCTGGCCGGGGCCTTCGCCCGGGCGCGCCTCGGCGGCACGGCCGCCGCGCTCTCGGTGCTGGGCCTGGCCCTCGACCCGAACCTGATCGCCCACGGCGCGGTGGCCACGGTCGACGCTCCCTACACGCTCTTCACGCTGCTGACGCTGGTTTTCGCCGTGCGCCTGGCCGAGCGCCCGGGCCCGGGCCGCGCGCTGGCCCTGGGGGCTGCGCTGGGGCTGGCCTTCGCCACCAAGTTCACGGCCTTCCTGCTGCTGCCCGGCCTGCTGCTGCTGCCGCTCTGCTACGGCCGCGAGCGCCTGGGGGGCTGGGCCGGCCTGCTGCGGACGGGCGCCCTGGTGGCGCTGTCGGCCATCGTGGTGGTCGACCTGGCCTACCTCGGCGTGGGCCTTGCCCGGCCGCTCTCGTCGGTGCTCTGGAAGTCGGCGCCGCTCGGGGCGGTGGCCGCGGCCCTGCCGGGCCTGCGCCTGCCCCTGCCGATCGACTTCCTGACCGGCCTCGACATCTGCCTGGCCCACGAGCGCGGGCGGGCCTGGTCCGTGCTGATCCTCGACCGCGCCTGGCCCGACGGGGTGTGGTGGTACTTCCTGGTCTCGTGGGCGCTCAAGACGCCGCTGCTGCTCCTGGCCGCGCAGCTCCTCGGCCTCTGGCGCCTGCGGGCGGCGGCGCCCAGCCCGGCCCTGCGCTTCCTGGGCCTCAACCTGCTCTTGAGCCTGGCCTATTTCTCGCTGCTGTTCCGGGCCCAGATCGGCTATCGCTACATGCTGCTGGGACTGCCGCTCCTGGCCCTGCTGGTGGCGCGCGGCCTGGCCAGCCTGCCGGTGCGGGCGCTCGTGCCGGGCGCGCTGGCGGTGGCGCTGGGCGCGCTGGCGGAGAACCTGCCCTACGCCGGCAACGCGCTGGCCTTCACCAGCCCGCTGGTGCAGCCCAAGCGCGAGGCCTACCGTTTCCTGACCAACTCCAGCATCGACTGGGGCCAGAACGACGAGCGCGTCAACGAGTGGCTGGCGCGGCAGCGCAGCGAGCACCCGGGCGAGACGCTGGTGTTCGAGCCCACCCACATCCGGCCTGGCCGCAACGTGATCGGCCTCAACTCGCTGGCGGGCGGCGCCAGCTTCGAGCAGCACCGCTGGCTGCGCGAGCACCGCCGGCCCGAGGGGCACTTCCGGCACACCTACCTGTGGTTCACCATCGACCCGGCCACCTACCAGCGCTTCCTCGACGAGAACCGCACGCTGCGGCCGCGCCCGCTGGACGAGGAGATCTGCGGGCCCGCGGCGCCGCGCACGCCGCTCGACCCGGCCACCTGGCGCGCCTTCCCCCAGAACACGCGCGACTTCAACGCCTGGGTGCTGTGCGCGAGCACGCCGGGCGGCGCCGACCTGGCGCTGCTGGGCGAGCAGACCGGGTTGCTGCTGGGCCGGGCCGGCGACGAGCCGCGCCAGTGGGACCGGCTGCGGGCCGGGGAGGAGCTGACCTGGCGCCTGGAGCCGGGCCGGCACGCGCTGGCCGCGATCAAGATGGAGCTGTTCCAGGGCCGCCTCGAGCTGCGTCGCGGGGCGGCCGAGCTGTCCCTGCGGCCGGCCCTGCTGCTGAAGAAGGGCCGCGGCCGGCTGCAGTTCGAGGGCCGAGCGCCCACCACGCCCAAGGAGGACGAGCAACCATGAAGGCCGCCCTGGTGCCGCACCTGCGCTGTCCGATGGACGGCGTCCCGCTTCAGTTGGTGGAGCCCGTGGCCGAGGCCGGAGGCGAGATCGTCGCGGGCCGCCTGCAGAGCGCCGCCGGCCGCAGCTACGCCATCGAGCGCGGCGTGCCGGTACTGCTCGACCCGCAGACCTTCGCCCCCGGCCAGGCCGAGACGCGCGAGAGCTTCTCGGAGAAGTGGCGCCGGGCCACGAACTACCGCGACGACACGCGCGCGCACTACGAGCGCTGGTACCTGGAGCGCTACGGCCACGGCGACCTCGAGGGCCTGCGGCGATTCCTGTCGGGCAAGCGCCGCATCCTGGAGGCCGGCACCGGCCACGGCCGCGACGCCGAGATGTACGCCCGCCAGGCGCCCCAGGCCGAGGTCTTCGGCCTCGACCTGTCCGAGGGGATCCACGTGGCCTACGCCGGCCTGCGCGACCTGCCCAACCTGCACCTGGTGCAGGCCGACCTGCAACGCCCGCCCTTCCCAGAGGAGTACTTCGACCTCGTGGCCTGCGACCAGGTCATCCACCACACCCCCGACACGCGCCGCAGCCTCGCGGCGCTGCTGCGGCACGTGGCCCCGGGCGGCCACCTGGCCTTCTATTGCTACAAGGTCAAGGGCCCCATCCGCGAGTTCTGCGACGACTTCATCCGCGAGCGCACCACGCAGATGTCGGTCGAGGAGTGCCTGGCCTTCTCGGAGGCCATGACGCACCTGGGCCAGGCCCTGTCGGGGCTGAAGGCCACGCTGGACGTCCCCCAGGCCATCCCGCTCCTGGGCATCTCCAAGGGGCCCATCGACGTGCAGCGCTTCATCTACTGGCACGTCTTCAAGTGCTACTGGAACGACGGCATGGACTGGACCTCGAACGTGATGACCAACTTCGACTGGTACCACCCCCTGCACGCTCACCGCCACACGCCCGAGGAAGTGCGCGGCTGGTGCGCCGAGCTGGGGCTCGAGATCGAGCGCTTCGACGTGGTCGAGTCGGGCATCAGCGTGCTGGCCCGCCGGCCCGCGCGGGGCTAGGCCATGTGCGGCATCGCCGGCATCGTCTCGCAGCGCGGCCCCCTGGCGCCGGGCGGCATCGACGCCATGCTGCGGGCCGAGAAGCACCGCGGCCCCGACGACACGGGCAGCTTCCGCACCGAGTGGCTCGAGCTGGGCATGGTGCGCCTGTCCGTGATCGACCTCCGTTCGCCCAACCTGTGCCCGATCGTCTACGCCCGCGACGGGCAGAACCCCAGCCACGTGCTGGTCTACAACGGCGAGATCTACAACTACGTCGAGCTGCGCGAGGAGCTGGCCGCGAAGGGGCACGTCTTCACGACCACCAGCGACTCCGAGGTGGCCCTGCACGCCTGGCTCGAGTGGGGCGAGAGCTGCCTCGACCGCTTCAACGGCATGTTCGCCATCGCCCTCGCCGACCTCGAGCGCGACCTGTTGCTGCTGGCCCGCGACGTGGCCGGCGAGAAGCCGCTCTACTTCACCGAGCAGGACGGGCGCTTCCTCTTCGCCAGCGAGATCAAGGCCCTGCTGGGCCAGATCCCGCTGCCCGACCTCAACACCACCGACGAGTTCCAGGCCTTCGAGTACGCCACCGGCAAGGAGACCCTGTTCGAGGGCGTCTACGCCCTGCGTCCCGGGCACAAGCTGGTGCTGCGCGGGCTGCGCGGCAACTTCAAGGGCAAGCGCGAGAGCGAGTACTGGTCGCTGGTCGACGAGCTGCGCGACGTGGACCCCGACAAGGCCGTGGACGAGCTGGACGAGCTGCTGCAAGACGCGGTCAAGCTGCGGCTGCGGGCCGACGTCCCCTGGGGGCTCTACCTCTCCGGCGGCATCGACTCGTCGCTGATCGCGGCGCTCTCGAAGCCCAAGGTGGCCTTCTCGATCCACTTCCCCTACGGCGCGCGCTACGACGAGCTGCGCTACGCCGAGGTCATGGCCAAGGCGGTGGGCGCCGAGCACGTGGTGGTGCGCCCCACCCGCGAGGACTTCGAGGCCCACCTGGACGACCTGGTCTACCACCTCGACCAACCGGTGGGCTCGTTCTCGGCCTTCCCGCTCTACATGCTGGCGCGCACGGCCCGGGAGCGCGTCAAGATCGTGCTCTCGGGCGAGGGCGTCGACGAGCTCTTCAGCGGCTACACGCGCTACCTGCTGCCCTGGCACGACCAGCTGGCCTACGAGCAGGCCGAGCTGCGCAACTACCACGCCCTGCTCGACTTCTACCACGGCAAGCCGCTCGACCGCTTCGCCCGGCTGCTGAACCGCGGCAACGTCTCGGACGACGTGGTCAAGAGCGTCATCGCGCCGCACTTCGCCCAGTTCGCCGAGCTGCGCCACTCGATGGGCTACACCGACTTCAAGCTCATGCTGGTGACCCTCTTGCACATGGAGGACCGCGCCGCGGCCGCCTTCGGCCTCGAGAACCGCGCGCCCTTCCTCGACCGGCGCCTGATCGCCTTCGCCTACTCGATCCCGGGCGACCTGAAGATCCGCGGCCACGTCACCAAGTGGATCGTCAAGGAGGTGGCCCGCCGCCACCTGCCGAGGGAGGTGGTCGAGCGCACCGACAAGCAGGGCCTGATCGCGCCCATCAACATCTGGATGAACTTCCGCGGGCCGCGCGGCGAGTTCGACCGCCACGGCTACAACAAGCTGTGCATGGAGCGCTGGCTGAAGGTCTTCTTCCAGGAGAAGCGCTGGGAGGGGCGTGGGTAGGTGGCCGTGCGACGGCGCTTCACGGGCCAGCCCGGAGGCACGCCACGAAGTGGGGGTGCTCCAGTCGCCGCGTCCGAGGAAGCGTCCTTCCGGACTACCTCGGTCCGACCACCGTCCAGTCCGAGGCTGGTGTGTTTGCCGCGGGCTTCGTGAACTCGCCCCAGACCCGGGCGCTGGCGAGGTCCAGGTGCCACACGACCTGGTTTCCGCTCGTCTCGTTGCGCCAGACGATGTCGGGTGAGCCGAGCGGAGGCGTGCCGGGCACGTAGTTGCGGCTGTAGTCGGAGCTGGCGACGACCTTCCAGTTGTTGTCTCCGGCAGCCGGGGGCGTCGTGAACTGACCGGTCGTGCGCACCACCGAGGCATCCATGTACCAGGTCACGATCCTGCCCGACGTCTCGTTGTACCAGAGGAAGTCCGCGTAGCCGTCGCCGTTGTAGTCCTGGGCCGCCACGATCTTCCAGTTGCCGTCCACCGCCTGGGCCGGGATCGGAATGACGTGGCCGATCTTGTTCGTCCCGCTCATGGTCCAAATCACGATCTTCTGGGTGGTGAAGTTGCGCCAGACGATGTCGGGCCGGTCGTCGCCGTTGAAGTCCGCCGTGGCCGAGAGGTCCCAGTTAGTTGGAAGCGCCGGGCCGCCCGCCAGTGGCACGGCCGGCCCCGGGCGCTGCAAGCCGTTCATCAGCCAGAACTCGACCTGGCCGGTGGCCTGGTTCCAGAAGACGAGGTCGTTGCGGCCGTCGGCGTCGAAGTCGGCCACGCCGCGGATCCTCCACTCGGCACTGGCCGCGTCGGGCGAGATGGCGGCCTCGGCCACGCGTGTCACGCCGTCCATGAACCAGACCCTGTTGCGTGCGCCGTCGACGTTGCTGCGGAACAGGAGGTCCGGCGCCCCGTCCCCGTCCATGTCCCCCTTGGCGGGGGGAGGCGACAGTTGCCAGACGCTGCCGAACCGGAGCCCGGCATAGACGGTCTTCCCCGTGGAGTCAGGTGCGACCGCTCCGACGTAGAGCCCAGGCGAGCCCGAGTAGGGGCCTGGCAGGCCCGCGCTCACTGCAGCCCACCGGCCGCCTCCATTCCGCGATCTGTACAGGCCGTTGTTGGTCGGCGCGTAGACCGCGGAGGAGGGCGCGGGCCCGAGCGCCAGGGCCGTGACATAGGGATTGTCGAGGCCAGCGTTCGCGGCCATCCAGGTGGCCGCGAAATCGATCGACTTGTAGACGCCCGGCACTCCTCCGGCCGAGTAGACCGTGCCGGGGATGCCGGGGGCTACAGCCAGGGCCAGGTCGCCGGCGGCCCCCGGGCCGCCATTGGAGTCCGCCCAGGTCTCCCCCGAGTCCGTGGACTTGAACACACCGTAAACATGGACGCTCGCGTACACGGTATCCGGTCGTGTGGGATCGACGGCCAAGGCGAACACGCCTGGATCGACGGGCAGGCCGGCGTTGGCCGCCACCCAACTGCCCCCCGCGTCGGTGGACCTGAACACGCCGCCGCTGTACGTCCCTGCATAGAGCCTGGCGGGCCGGACCGGGTCCACGGCCAGGCAGAGCACGTTCGTGTTCAACAGGCCGCCGTTCGCAGCCGCCCACGTCTGCCCGGAGTCGGTGGACTTGAAGACGCCTCCCAGCGTGCCGGCGTAGAGTGGATCCGGGCCGGTGGGCCCGAAGGTCAGGGAGCGGACCTGGAGGCCCAGCAGACCCACGTTGGCTGCTACCCATGACGCTCCAGAGTCGGTCGACCGGTACACGCCCTCGCCATCCGTGCCCGCGACGACGACGCTCGGCGTGGCAGGGTCGGTGGCGAGCGCGTTCACCGTCAGGTTCGTGAGGCCCACGCTCGCCGCGGCCCAGGAAGCCCCCGCGTCGGTCGACCTGAAGACGCCTTCGTCGTACGGCGCGACGTAGAGTCGCGCTGGCGACGACGGGCTGACCGCCAACGCCCAGACGGTCGGATTGGCCACACCGGCACTGGCGGCGACCCACGTGCCGCCCGCGTCCGTCGACTTGAAGACACCCGCGGACAACGTCCCGGCGTAGAGCGTGGCCGGCGCCGACGGGTCGATGGCCAGGCCGGAGACGTCGTCCGCCGTCAGCCCGTCGCCAGCCGGAGCCCACGCGCCGCCCGAATCCGTCGACTTGAAGAGCCCGCCCGTCGAGGTGCCCGCGTAGAGCGTGGCGGGGTTCTGGGGGTCGACCGCCAAGGCGCTGACGTCGGGGCTCGTGAGACCCACGCTGGCAGGCCCCCAGGTGCCGCCCGAGTCCGTGGACTTGAAGACACCTTGCGCGTGAGTCCCGGCGTACACGGTGGCGGGATTCGTCGGGTTGATCGCCAGCGCCCGAACGTCCCTGTCCGTGAGTCCGAAGTTGACCTGCACCCACGATCCCCCGGAGTCCGTGGACCTGTAGACGCCTCCAGAGAACCACGCCTGGTCGGAGCCGGCGTAGAGTGTGGCCGGGGTCGTGGGGCTG
Source organism: Vicinamibacteria bacterium (assembly GCA_039812725.1). Classification (GTDB taxonomy): domain Bacteria; phylum Acidobacteriota; class Vicinamibacteria; order Fen-336; family Fen-336; genus JBDIBD01. Next base: position 7,465 of record JBDIBD010000147.1, read on the forward strand.
ATCGCCAACGTCGAGACGCGGACCTGCGCAAACCCCGCGTCGGCCGTCCACGAGCGCCCGGAGTCCGTGGACTTGAAGACTCCTTGGCCGGTGGCGTAGACCCGGGCCGGGTTGGAGGGGTCGACCGCCAGGGCGTAGACGCGCTCGGCCACGAGGCCGGCGTTGGTCGGGGCCCAGGTGCTGCCGAAATCGGTGGACTTGAACACACCGGCGCTGCCGCCAGCGTAGACCGTGCCGGCATTCGTCGGATCCACCGCCAGCGCGCTGATGCTCCCGCCGTAGGGGCCGCCACTCGACCAGTAGCCGGCTCCTGCATGAACGAGCCGCGGCGCCAGGGCCAGCAGCAGCGGGGCGAGCAGAGACAGACGGAGCGGCGGCCTGCCGAACCCCGCCTGGGCGCGACCGAGGGTGGTCGCCGGGAACTCTGGCACTCGCGATGAGATCACGCGCATACTAGAAACCAACTACGGACCGACAGGCAAGCAGGTCGCGTCCTTCAGCCCCGTCCCAGCCGGAACTCCAGCAGGCCGCGGCCGACGTCCACCAGGCAGCCCCAGACCACGCGCCAGGGCATGTTCGACATGAACGACTGGCCGCGCCGGCGGGGCAGGAAGTCGGTCTCGACCTCGCGCACCGTGTAGCCCTTGGCGTGGGCGGAGACCAGCAGCAGGGCCTGGAAGTAGCGGTAGGGCCGGCGGTGCTCGAGCACGCGCTGCAGCACCTCGCGCCGGGCCAGCACGAAGCCCGACTTGTTGTCGCGCAGGCGCATGCCGAAGGCCGCGTTCAGGATGAAGTTCAGGCCGCGCGAGAGCACGTAGCGCGAGTCGCGCACCGTGCGCGGCGTGACGCGGCAGCCCTGGGCCAGGTCGACGCCGCCCTGCCGCAGCGCGGCCCACAGCCGCGGCACGTCCTCGGGCTGGTACTGCAGGTCGGCGTCGATGAAGCAGGCGTGCGCGCTGCGGGCGGCCCGGAGGCCGGTGTTCCAGCCGGCCTCCATGCCGCGGTTGCGCTCGTGCCGACAGCCGGTGACGAGGTCGGGCCGGGCCGCGGCCAGCGACTCGATCACGGCCCAGGTCTCGTCGCGGCTGCCGTCGTCGACCAGCACGATCTCGCCGCGCAGCCCGGCCCCGGCCAGGGCCTGGCCCAGCCGTTCGACCAGCTCGGGCAGGTTCTTGGCTTCGTTGTAGCAGGGCACCACGACCGACAGGTCGGTGGCCGGAACCTCGGGCATGCGGGCGGACTCTACCCCAGGCGGGCCCTCTCAGGGCAACTCGGCGAGGCGCGTCCAGGTCACGAAGTAGCCCCACGACAGGGCCGTGCCGAAGGCCGCCAGCGCCGCCGCCAGCAGCCCGGCCAGGGCGCGTTCGCGAGGGCCCCGCTCGGCCAGGGCCGAGAGCGCCCCGCCGGCCGTCACGGCCACGAAGGCCGAGGCGAACTCGACCTCCTTGAGGTCCTTGAACAGGCCGCCCCCCAGCCCGCGCAGCAGCGCCAGCACGACGAACACCAGGCCGAAGCCGCACAACACGCGGAAGACCGGGCCGGGCGAGCGCCGGCGCGCGACCAGAAGCCCGGCCACCACCAGCGGCGGGTAGAGCCAGCCGTAGAAGAGCGGGATGCGTGACAGCGCGTCGCCCAGGGCCGTCAGGCGGTCGAGCGGCGGCGCGCTGCCGGCCGTGGCGCCGGCGTGCAGGAAGCCCGGCAGGATCTCGGTCAGGAAGAGCAGCGTGAACCGGCGGTAGAGCAGCCCCACGGTGAGCGTGCCGCCCAGGAGGCCCAGCAGCCACAGGCGCCAGCGCAGGGGTCGCTCGAGCAGGCCGGCCAGGCCGGTGAAGAGCGACATGTGGAACAGGCTGGCCACGTAGGTCAGGTAGGAGGCCAGCACCGCCGTCACGGTGAGCCCGAAGGCCCGGCGGCTGGCGGGCCGCACGGCCCAGTCGAGAGCGGCCAGCAGGGCCAGCCCGTCGAAGACGTGGGCGCCCACGGTGGACCACATGGCCAGCAGCAGGCGGCTGTACTGGATCGGCAGGAAGACGGCCAGGAGCGCGGGCAGGAGCCCGCCTCCGGCTCCGAAGACCCGCAGCGCCAGCAGGAACACGATCGGCACCTCGGCCGCCGAGCAGGCCACGGTGGCCTGCTTGAGCCCCTCCTCGATCGCGGTGGTGTCCCTCGGCAGCAAGCCGAAAGGCAGGAAGAAGACCGGCGAGTAGGGGAAGGCGTACTTCTTCCCGGCCACGATGCGCGGGTAGGCCACCCCCAGCCGCTCCTGCGCCGCGCGGCTGCGCTCCTCCAGCCCGCCCGCGTCGTCGCGCAGGGCCTCGACGTAGCGACGGTTGTTGCGCACGTCGTTGTAGAAGTAGCTGGGGTGGAAGAGCGCCGCGCCCTTGAGCAGGTAGCTGAGCAGGAACAGCAGCGCCGCCAGCCGGCCGTGGGCGTGCCGGCGCAGCAGCAGGGTCACGAGGCTGCTCAGCAGCAGGGCCGGCAGCACCACGCGCTCGGCCACGTGCACTGCGCCGAAGGGGTCGGCTGCGAAGAAGGCGCACTCGAGCGCGAGGCTGGCCAGGCCCGCGCCGCCCGCCAGCGCCAGGCCGCCGCCCGAGAGCAGCGCCAGCGCGGCCACG
>JBDIBD010000148.1:0-10078 GCA_039812725.1 Vicinamibacteria bacterium
GAGCAGCCCGGTCCGCTTCGTCCGGGGCGCGGGGATTCCCGGGATCGGCACGGCTCTCGCCGCGCGCGGCCCCGTCAGCGCAGCAGCAGGCCCGCCAGCGCGGCCAGTCCCACCGCAGCCGTGGCCGGTCCCCGCACGGCGCTGCGGGCCAGCCCCCACAAGGCCTGGAACACGACCGCCACGATCACCGGCTTGACCCCGCGCAGCGGCCCCGCCACCGCCGGCAGCGTCCCGAAGGACGCGTAGGCCCAGGCGCAGGTCAGCACGATCACGAAGGCGGGGCCGATGAAGCACGTCCCGGCCACCAGCAGACCGCGCCAGCCGGCCCGCTCGTGCCCGAGGTGCAGGGCCAGCTCCGTGGAGTTCGGCCCGGGGACCAGGTGCGTCGCCCCCCACAGGTCGAGGAAGCGCTCCCGCCCGAGCCAGCCCCGCCGGCGCACGACCTCCTCTTCCATCATCGCCACGTGGGCCGCCGGGCCGCCGAAGCCCAGCGTCCCGAGCTTCAGGAAGACCACGGCCAGCTCCCGCAGACGGCTCGGCTCGGTGCGCACGAGGCGCAGCATAGCCGCACCTCGGCCGTCGCCCGCGCCCGTAGCCTCGCTGCACGACGAGGTGGCACATGACTCTCGCCGCTCTCAGCACGCGGCATCGGTCGAGGTGCCCGCGCATCAGGGCGTGCTGCTCCTCGCCCGAGGCCGGTCTCCCGGGGGCCCGCCCCCGTCAGGTCCGCTCGGCGGCCGCGAGGCCGTCGGGCAGGCACGACTCGGGGAACAGGCCCAGCTCGATGGCGGCGGCGCCGACCTCGTCGAGCGACCACGTGTGCTGCGGCTCGTCCGCGGCCGAGCGCCGGGCCGAGTCCCCGGGGACCTCCAGAGCGCGCCGCCAGCGCCGGCGGGCCGCGCTCCCTCCCGGGGTCCGATGCAGCTCGACGTGCCGCAGCATCGAGCGCAATCTAGGCGCGGCAGGTGACGGGTCCATGACGCCCGCGTGGCCGTCCTGCGCCGCCCGAGCTCGAATCGAGAGCCGCCGAGGCCCAGGGCGCGCCAGGCCGGATTTACCTGGCGTTAACACCACCGTCACACGGGCGCCACGCGGCCCCCATAGCTTCCTCACCGTGCGCCGGATCACACCGCGCGCCGCCATGATCAGGAGGATCGTCGAATGAATGCGAAGGGAATCCGGCGCTGCGTGGCCCTGGCCGCGGCGAGCCTGCTCGGCCTGGCCCTGGCGACGGCCGCGGCCGCGCAGGGGATGTACTACAAGGAGATTGCGAAGGACGGGCGCATCTACGTCTTCAACGACGCCAAGCGCGCCGATGCCTTCGAGAAGGGCGGCGAGGCCGGCACGGGCCTGACGCGCATCGGGGTCGGTCCCAACGGCGAGACGGTGGTGGCCGACAGCGAGCAGGCCCTCGACCTGTTCTTCTTCAAGCACGGCATCTCCGAGGCGGTCGAGCGTCCCAAGACGCCCAAGGCCAACATCTCCTACAAGGACGGCCAGCTCACGGCCGAGTTCGACAAGGCCCAGGTGACCTTCACCAACCGCCTGCAGCTGCGTTTCACGCAGCAGATGCCCGACCAGACGGTGCAGCTGCCCGGCACGGCGGCCAAGGGCGACCCCAAGGGTTCCTTCCGCATCCGCCGCTACGAGCCCCAGTTCTCCGGCTGGCTCTACACCAAGGACCTGACCTACAAGCTCGAGCTCGCCTTCCAGGACCTGCAGAACAACGCCGTCTCGGGCGGGGCCATCAACGACGCCTACTTCAACTACGACCTCACCAAGGGCAAGAAGGCCTTCCGGGTCCAGATGGGCCAGTTCAAGGTGCCCTTCGGTCGCCAGGAGCTGACCTCCTCCTTCAATCTGCAGTTCGTGGACCGCTCGATCGTGGCCGGCGAGTACGAGAAGGGCCGCGACCTGGGTCTGCAGGTCGATGGCCTGACCCTGGGCAGCAAGCTGGCCTGGGCGGCCGGCGTGTTCAACGGCAACGGCCGCAGCGTGACCCTGAACGACAACGACAAGTACCAGTACGACGCCCGCGTCGTGCTGCAGCCGCTGGGTGGCGACGTGCGCTACTCGGAGGCCGACTTCGAGTCGACGGACAAGCCGCTGCTGGCCATCGCCGGGCAGTTCGAGAGCGGCAACTTCTTCAACGCCACCGCGGGCAACGACCTCAAGCGCGAGGTCTTCGGCGGTGACGTGGTCTTCAAGTACAAGCGCCTCTTCCTCTTCAGCGAGTACTTCGACCGCAAGTTCACCCCCGAGACCGGCGCCTCCTACAAGTCGAACGGCTACAACCTCGAAGCCGGCTACCTGCTCGACAAGGGGCGCCACTGGGGGTTGGCCTTCCGCTACGCCTCCTGGGACCCCACCGACCTCAAGTCGGGGGACGATCGGACGGAGCTGGGCGGTGCGATCAACTGGTTCTACAACAAGCACTTCGCCAAGATCCAGGCCGACTTCCGCCAGGTCGAAGACAAGGCCAAGAAGACCAAGGACAAGGAACTGCGCGTCCAGACGCAGCTCTACTTCTAGGTCTCCCGAATTAACCCAGAGTTAACGCGAGCGAAACAGGGCGTTTCCGACAGCCTGCCAAGCTCGCAACGCATGGAGGAAGGACTCATGAAGCGCATCCTGGCCGTGGCCGCCCTGGCCGCCCTGGCGGGCGCCGCCGCGGCCCAGCAGGCGAAGGTGGACGCGAGCATCGCCGCCTACCAGAAGACCAGCGGCGTCTCGGGCAACGTCAACAGCGTCGGCTCCGACACCATGAACAACATGATGGCGCTGTGGGGCGAGACGTTCCTGAAGCTGTACCCCAACGTGAAGGTCCAGGTCGAGGGCAAGGGCTCCTCGACCGCCCCGCCGGCCCTGATCTCGGGCACGGCCCAGTTCGGCCCGATGTCGCGCGCCATGCGCTCGACCGAGATCGACCAGTTCGAGGCCAAGTACGGCTACAAGCCCACCCAGGTCCGCACCTCCTACGACGCGCTGGCGGTCTACGTCAACAAGGACAACCCGATCGAGAAGCTGACCCTGGCCCAGGTCGACGCGATCTTCTCCAAGACCAGGAAGCGCGGCGGCAAGGCCGTCGCGACCTGGGGCCAGCTCGGCCTGACCGGCGACTGGGCCAACCGCCCGATCAGCATCTACGGCCGCAACTCGGCCTCGGGCACCTACGGCTTCTTCAAGGAGCACGTGCTCAAGAACGGCGACTACAAGGACACGGTCAAGGAGCAGCCCGGCTCGGCCTCCGTGGTCCAGGGCGTGACCGAGGACCGCTACGGCATCGGCTACTCGGGCATCGGCTACCGCACCTCGGGCGTGAAGGCCGTGGCCCTGGCCGAGACCGACGCCGGCCCGTACTCGAGCGGCAGCTACGAGGACGTGGTGGGCGACAAGTACCCGCTGCACCGCTTCCTGTACGTCTACGTCAACAAGGCCCCCGGCAAGCAGCTCGACCCCATCGTCAAGGAGTTCCTGAAGCTGATCCTGAGCAAGGAGGGCCAGGAGGTGGTGGTCAAGGACGGCTACCTGCCGCTCACGCCGAAGGTCGTCCAGGAAGAGCTGGCCAAGCTCAACTGAGGTCCCCGGGGCGGGACCCGCGGGTCCCGCCCCGCCCCTGCCCCCATGGCCACCGCCACCAGCAGCGTCCGCGAGCGAGTCCAGGCCGCCAGCGCCCGCATCGCGCGGGTCAAGCGGCTCGACCGCCTGGCCACCGCCACGATCACGCTGGGCGGCCTCTTCATCATCGTCAGCGTCTCGTTCATCTTCCTCTTCATCCTGGGCCAGACCTGGCCGCTCTTCCGCCAGTCCGAGGGCCGCGCGCTGGGGGCCCTGAAGCTGGCCGAGGTGCCAGCCCTGCCCGGCGCCGCGCCCGCGACCGCGGCCGGGGCGGCCGCGCCCGGTCCGCTGGTGATCGGCACCGACGAGTACCAGCGCTACTTCTACGAGCTGCTCCCCGACGGCCGCCTGCCGTTCTTCCGCACGCCCGACGGCGGCCTGGCCCGCGCCGAGCTGCTGCCCGGGCTGGCCACCGGGCCGGCCGGCGCGGCCGTCGTCTCCGCCTCGCGCAGCCTGACGGGCGACTACCTGGGCGCCGGCACGGCCGACGGCCGCGTGCTGCTGTCCCAGGTCCGCTTCCGGCCGAAGTACGAGGACCAGAAGCTGGTCGACCTCGAGATCGACGTGCGCGAGCGGGGCGCCTACGCTCTCGACCCCGGCGGCCGGCCCGTGCGCCTGGTGGCCTACCAGGAGCACGACGGGCGCAAGGCCGTGGCCGCCGTGGTGGGCGAGCGCGAGCTGCGCGTGCTGCGGGTGGGCGACGACGAGAGCGAGGAGCGCGCCGAGCTGACGGTCGAGCCGGGCGAGGTCGTGACCCAGGTGGCGCTCTCGCGCACCGAGGGCCTGGTGGCGGCCACCAGCCAGGGCTGGCTGTACTACTGGGAGCTCGACAACGGCTTCCGGCTGGCCAACCGCAGCCTGGCCAGCGACGCGCCGATCACGGCCCTGGCCACGAACTACGGCGGCGTGTCGGTGCTCCTGGGCGACGCGCGCGGCCGCACCGCCGCCTGGTTCCGGGTGCGGCTGAAGGAGGACGACAGCGACCTGGCCCTGGTGAAGGCCCACCAGTTCGAGCCCCAGTCCGCCGCCGTCCAGGCCATCGCCGTCTCGACCCGCGACAAGAGCTTCGTGACCGCCGGCGCCGACGGCACGTTCGTCCTGCGCCACATGACCTCGGGCCGCACGCTCCGCGAGCTGCGCGCCACGGGCCAGGGGACGCCGGAGCTGGCGCTGCTGACGCCCAAGATGGACGGCCTGCTGGCCAAGCTGTCGGACGGCCACCTGGAGCGCTTCGAGATCAGGAACCCGCACCCCGAGTTCTCCCGGGCCGCCCTGTTCGGCAAGGTCTGGTACGAGGGCTACGCGAAGCCCGAGTACGTCTGGCAGTCGACCGGGGCCACCGACGACTTCGAGCCCAAGTTCAGCCTGGTGCCGCTGGTCTTCGGCACCATCAAGGGGACGCTCTACGCGCTGCTCTTCGCCGTGCCGATCGCGGTCATGGGCGCGCTCTACACCTCCCAGTTCATGCACCCGACGCTCAAGGCCCGGGTCAAGCCGGCGGTCGAGATCATGGCCGCCCTGCCCAGCGTGGTGATCGGCTTCATCGCCGGGCTGTGGCTGGCCTCGCGGGTCGAGCGGGCCGTGGTGCCCGTGCTGCTCATGGTCGTCCTGCTGCCGATCTTCGGCACCGCCGGCATCCTGCTGTGGGGGCGCCTGCCGCGCGCCTTCGCCCAGCGCCTCAAGCCGGGCCTCGAGATCTTCGTGATCGTGCCCCTGCTGCTGCTCGGGGGCTGGGTCACGCTGCAGATCGGGCCCGTGGTGGAGGGCCTGCTGTTCGGCGGCGACTTCAAGATCTGGCTGAGCCAGTCCCTGGGCCTGGTCTACGACCAGCGCAACTCGCTGGTGGTGGGCCTGGCCATGGGCTTCGCTGTCATCCCGATCATCTTCACGATCGCGGAGGACTCCTTCTCGAGCGTCCCCTCGCACCTGACGGCGGCCTCGCTGGCCCTGGGCGCCAGCCGCTGGCAGACCGCCACGCGCGTGGTGCTGCCCACCGCCAGCCCCGGGATCTTCTCGGCCGTCATGATCGGCTTCGGACGCGCGGTGGGGGAGACCATGATCGTGCTGATGGCCACCGGCAACACGCCCGTGCTGGACTGGTCGGTCTTCAACGGCATGCGCACGCTCTCGGCCAACATCGCCGTGGAGGTGCCCGAGGCCCCCTACGGCGGCACGCTCTACCGCACGCTCTTCCTGGCGGGCGGCGTGCTGTTCCTGATGACCTTCGTGGTCAACACCGTCGCGGAGGTGATCCGCCAGCGCCTGCGCGAGCGCTACCGGGCCATCTGAGGCAGCCATGAGCCTGCGCCGGCAGCTCTCCCGCGGCGACCACCTGATCTGGTTCACGGGCAGCGCCCTGGGCGCCTGCCTGCTGATGATCGCCGGGCTGGTCGCGATCGTGCTGGTCAACGGCCTGGGCTTCTTCTGGCCCAAGCCGCTCGTGCGGCTGACCCTGAAGGACGGCTCGGTGCTCCTGGGCGAGGTCGTCCAGCGCGAGGCCATCCCGAACCCCGGGCACCCGGACCACCTGAAGCGCCAGCGCCTGCAGCTGCGCACCGGCAACCGCGACCTGCTCGGCATCGACTTCAAGTGGGTGGACGAGGACCAGGTCGCGCGCGCCGAGACCCCGGCCGAGGCCTGGTTCGTGGAGCGGCGCGAGTACGGTCCCCTGCTGGCCGTGCCGGTGGCCGTCAGGCAGGGCGACAAGGTCGTGGCCGCCGACCCGGCCGCCGCCGCCCAGGCCCTGCCGGAGCTGGCGGCGCGCGCCCGCGACGACCGCGCCGCCGTCCGGCAGCTCGAGAAGGACGAGATCGGCGCGGTCAACTACGAGATCGAGCGCGCCCGCCTCCGCTTGCGGAGGCTGGAGTACGAGGCGCGGCAACGCGGCGCCGAGGTCTCGGCCCAGCGGGCCGAGATCGAGCGCGGGGTGGCCGAGCAGCAGCGCCGCTACGAGGCCAAGCAGGCGGAGCTGCAGGGCCTCATGGAGCGCGTGGCGGCCACCAGCGTGGTCTTCCGCACCGCCGACGGGACCGAGAAGGAGCTGCGCTCGCTGGACGTCTTCCGGGCCTACCCCGCCAACCAGCTCGGCCTGTCCGGCCGCCTCGGCGTCTACCTCGGCCGGCTGTGGGAGTTCTTCACGGCCGAGCCGCGCGAGTCCAACACCGAGGGCGGCATCTTCCCGGCCATCTTCGGCACGGTCATGATGGTCGTGCTGATGAGCATCGTGGTGGTGCCCCTGGGCGTGCTGGCGGCGCTGTACCTGCGCGAGTACGCGCGCCAGGGGCCGCTGGTGCGCACGGTGCGCATCGCCGTGAACAACCTGGCCGGCGTGCCGTCGATCGTCTTCGGCGTCTTCGGCCTGGGCTTCTTCGTCTACTTCGTGGGCGGCACCATCGACCAGCTGTTCTTCCCCGAGGCCCTGCCCACGCCCACCTACGGCACGGGCGGGATCCTGTGGGCGGCCCTGACCCTGGCGCTGCTGACGGTGCCCGTGGTGATCGTGGCCTCGGAGGAGGCCCTGGCGGCCGTGCCGCGCTCGATGCGCGAGGCCTCGCTGGCCATGGGAGCCACCAAGTTCCAGACCATCCTGCGCGTGGTGCTGCCGGCCGCGGCGCCGGGCATCCTGACCGGGCTGATCCTGGCCATGGCCCGTGGCGCGGGCGAGGTCGCCCCGCTGATGCTGACCGGGGTGGTCAAGCTGGCGCCGGAGCTGCCCTTCGACGGCCACTTCCCCTTCTTCCACCTGGACCGCAAGTTCATGCACCTCGGCTTCCACGTCTACGACGTGGGCTTCCAGAGCCCGAACGTGGAGGCGGCCAAGCCGATGGTCTACACCACCACGATCCTGCTGCTGCTGATCGTCGTGGCGCTCAACCTGACCGCGATCCTGGTGCGCAACCGCTTGCGCCGGAAGTACCAGACCTCGGCCTTCTGACGGAGCAGAGATGGAGATGCGCGTGACGGAGGACAAGCCCGAGATCAGGATCCGGACGGAGGTCAGGGCCGCGCCGCGGGAGGCGCCGGGCCAGGCCCCGGCCGCGATCGACATCAGCATCGGCAGCTTCAACCTGAGCTACGGCGACAACCACGTGCTGCACGACATCGGCCTGGAGATCGAGGCCGGCCGCGTGACCGCCTTCATCGGGCCGTCGGGCTGCGGCAAGAGCACGCTGCTGCGCTGCTTCAACCGCATGAACGACCTGATCGACGGCGTGCGCACCTGGGGCCGCCTGCAGGTCAAGGGGCTCGACATCAACGCCCCCTCGACCGACGTGATCGAGGTGCGGCGCCGGGTGGGCATGGTCTTCCAGAAGTCGAACCCCTTCCCGAAGTCGATCTACGAGAACGTGGTCTACGGCCTGCGCATCGCCGGCATCCACGACAAGGCCACCCTGGACGAGGCCTGCGAGCGCAGCCTGCGCGGGGCGGCCCTGTGGGACGAGGTCAAGGACCGCCTCGACGAGAGCGGCCTGGGCCTCTCCGGCGGCCAGATGCAGCGCCTGTGCATCGCGCGGGCCATCGCGGTCGAGCCCGAGATCGTCCTGATGGACGAGCCCTGCTCGGCCCTCGACCCGATCGCCACGCTCAAGATCGAGGAGCTGATCTACGAGCTCAAGCAGAGGTACACCATCGTGATCGTGACCCACAACCTGCAGCAGGCCGCGCGGGTCTCGGACAAGACGGCCTTCTTCTGGCTGGGCCGGCTGGTGGAGTACGGGCCCACGGCCGACATGTTCACGCGGCCCCAGGACAAGCTGACCGAGGACTACCTCACGGGGCGCTTCGGCTAGAGGGGGAGATGGAAAGGCACCACTTCGAAGACGAGCTGCAGGCGCTCAAGCAGCGCCTGCTCAACATGGGCGCCCTGGTCGAGGAGCGCGTCCACCAGGCCATCTCGGCCCTGCTGGAGCGGCGCCAGGACCTGGCCGAGCAGGTCATCGCCGGCGACCCGCAGGTCAACGACCTGCAGGTCGAGATCGACGACCGCTGCCTGAAGCTGCTGGCGCTGCAGCAGCCGGTGGGCGCCGACCTGCGCCTGATCGCCTCGGCCATGAAGATCAACTCCGACCTGGAGCGCATGGGCGACCAGGCCGTCAACATCGCCGAGACGGTGCTGCGCCTGCTGCCCCACCCGACCCTCAAGAGCGTGGTGGACGTGGCCCGCATGGCGGAGCTGGCCGAGGCCATGGTGCGCGACGCGCTCGACGCCTTCGTGCGCCGCGACGCCCAGGCGGCCCGCGCCGTGCTGCAGCGCGACGACGCGGTGGACCACCTCAAGGACTCGATCTTCCGCGTGCTGCTGACCTACATGATGGCCGACCCGGGCACGATCGAGCGGGCCCTGAGCCTGATCCTGATCAGCCGCAACCTGGAGCGCATCGCCGACCACGCCACCAACGTGGCCGAGGACGTGATCTTCCTGGTCGAGGCCCGCGACGTGCGGCACCACCGCTCGGACGGGGCCCACCACGGCCGGGACGTCCGGTGACGGAGGCCCCCAGGCTCGAGCCGTCCAGCCCCGCGCCCGCCGCGCGTGGCACGGACTCCCGCCGCCGGGTGGTCGTGATCGAGGACGACCCCGACATCGCCGAGGCCATCACCTACCAGCTCGAGCGCTCCGGCCTGCAGGTGCGCGTGGCCCGCACCGGCGAGGAGGGGCTCGAGGCCGTGCGGCGCGGCGTCGACCTGGTGCTGCTGGACCTCAACCTGCCCGGCCTGGACGGGCTCGAGGTCTGCCGCCTGATCCGCCGCCAGACCGGCGCGGCCCGGCTGCCGATCATCATCGTCTCCGCCCGCAGCGACGAGGTCGACCGCGTGCTCGGGCTCGAGATGGGGGCCGACGACTACGTGGTCAAGCCCTTCAGCCTCAAGGAGCTGGCCGCCCGTTGCCGGGTGGCCCTGCGGCGCTCCCAGGCAGAGCCGGGCGAGGCCCCCGCCGGCTACCGCGACGCGAACTTCGAGGTCGACTTCGAGGCCTTCGTGTTGACCTACCGGGGCCAGGAGATCCGCCTGACGCCCAAGGAGTTCGAGATCTTCCGGCACCTGGTGGAGCGGGCCGGCCGCGTGGTCACGCGCGAGCGCCTGCTGGAGCGCATCTGGGGCTTCGAGGGCGACGTCGAGACCCGCAGCGTCGACGCCCACATCCGCCGCCTGCGCCAGAAGCTGGGCCCGGCCCGCGAGCACGTCGAGACGGTGGTGGGCCTGGGCTACCGTTTCGTCAGGGACCCGGCCGGAGCGTAGCCGCTGGGCGAGGCCGGCGTGTGCCATGATGGCGGGCGTCATGTCCGCCGCGCGCCTGCGACTGCTCGGCCTGCTCCTGTTCCTGCCGGTGCCGCTGGTGCTGGCGCTCTTCACGCGCCAGCCGCTGGGCACCTTCGTCTCGCTGGCCGTGGGCCTGCTGGTGATGGCCAGCCACCGCCTGTACGCGCGGCCCTTCGCGCTGCGCCACGCCGCCGCTCTC